>JABGPF010000243.1 GCA_018645065.1 Phycisphaerales bacterium | reverse complement strand
GACCGGTGCCCGTAGCACTGTTCCGCAGCGCATGGGGCGACCCAAACGCACTGTTCGTCAGCATCAAGGCCGGATACAACCAAGTCAACCACGGACACCTCGACCTGGGAGCTTTCGAACTGGACGCACTAGGCGTGCGATGGGCACGCGACCTGGGATCAGACAACTACAACCTGCCCGGATATTGGCACAGCCGCAGCGAAACCGGCGGGCGATGGAAATACTATCGCCTCAACTCGCAAAGCCACAGCGTCCCGCTGATTAACGGTAAAGACCAGTCCGCGTACGGTAAGTCGTCGATCGTGAAGTTCGAACCGGCCCGGGTCGTGATCGATTTCACCAGTGCATACAAGCAGGCCGCCTCGAAGGCGACTCGCGAGTTGAAGCTCGTGGACAACCGCAAGAGCGTGCTGGTCCAGGACGACTTCACGTTGAGCGGAGCCAAAGGCGTAGAGATCACCTGGGCGATGACAACCGATGCGAAGATCGACATCAAGAGCAAGACGCTGGCTGAACTAACGCTCGACGGTAAGAAGCTGACCGCGAAAATACTCTCACCGTCCGGCGCGGAGTTCGGCGCCGAGTCGGCTGGGCAGAAACCCCCGCAGAGGTCCAACAAGGGCGTATCGCGCCTGCTGGCGAAAGTGAAAAACGCCAAGGGCAAAGTTCGCATATCGATCCTTCTGGCGCCGCAATGGTAAACCGATGATCCGCATAACGCCCGACATTTCGATAGACCCGAACCTGATCAGCATGGACTTCGTCCGGGCCTCAGGCCCCGGCGGGCAGAACGTAAACAAAGTCGCAACCGCAGTCCAACTCCGCTTCGACGCGGCGGCCTGCGAAACGATCCCCCAGGACGTCCACGCCCGCCTGAAAAAACTCGCGGGTCGCAAAATGACCGCAGCGGGCATTCTTATAATAGACGCCCGCCGCCACGCCAACCAGGAACGCAACCGCAACGATGCGATGGAGCGCTTGGCTGAGCTAATCCGCCGCGCCGCGGTAAAGCCCAAACCGCGCCGCAAAACCAAGCCAACCCTGGCGTCCAAAAAACGCCGCCTCGAATCAAAACGCCAAAGAGGCGAAACAAAAAAACTCCGCCAATCAGTAAAAAGAGACGATTAAACCCGCGCTACAACTCGCCACTCATTGCGATTTAAATCACATTTCTTTATGCAACTCGCCATATCTTACGATATAATACATAGGCAGATCGCATTAGTTTAAGGACGACGCAATGAGAATCGAGAAACAAACCACCCCCGAAGCGGTTATCACCGAACTGGGCCTGCGACTGGCCCGACGACGCATTGAGTTGAGCATGACCCAAGCCCAACTCGCCGCCCATGCCGGTATCGGCAAGCGAACAATCGAGCGAATCGAATCCGGAGCCGACACGCAACTTTCCACTTTGATTCGCCTGCTAAGCGTACTGGACCTGAGCGAATATCTCGATCAACTCATCCCGGAGGCGCAAGTTTCGCCGATGGAAATGCTCATGCACCAGAACAAACCTCGCAAACGGGCGACGTCCAAAAAAGCGAACAAGCCGAAAGAACAATGGAAATGGGGAGATGAATAATGCCCACAACCGCGGAAGTAAAACTATGGGGATCAACGATTGGCGCGGTGGTGCTTGCCGACGGTAAGCAGGCGGCATCGTTCCAATACGATTCGAATTTCGCCCAGAGCGGTATCCAGGTGTCGCCGCTGACGATGCCTCTGTCGCAGCGGACATATTCATTCGGCGCTTTGGCCCAGGAGAGCTTCCACGGTCTGCCGGGGCTGCTGGCCGATTCGCTTCCGGACCGGTTCGGTAACGCTCTGATTAACGCCTGGCTGGCCAGACAGGGTCGCACGCCCGATTCCCTCAACGCCGTCGAACGACTTTGTTACACAGGCTCGCGCGGTATGGGCGCACTTGAGTTTGCACCGGCCGCCGGACCCGAACCAACGAACAACGCACTCCTTCAAGTGGATCAACTCGTAAAATTGGCCAGTAAGATACTGGCGCATCGAGACGAGTTGCAGACCAGTTTCACCGAAGATGATAACGCCGAAGCTCTGACCGATATCCTGCGCATCGGAACATCGGCAGGCGGAGCTCGCGCAAAAGCGGTTATCGCATGGAACCCCAAAACCAACGAAGTGCGCAGCGGGCAGGTCGAAGCGGAAAAGGGATTCGAGTGCTGGTTGATGAAGTTCGACGGGGTCAGTAATAACAGGGACAAGGAACTCGCCGACCCGCAGGGCTATGGAGCGATTGAATACGCATATTCAAAAATGGTCCGCGACTGCGGGATTACCATGAGCGATTGCAGGCTGTTTGAAGAGGGAGGCAGGCGCCACTTCATGACCCGCCGATTCGATCGACCCGGCGGCGATGGAAAACTGCACATGCAGTCCCTGGCGGCGATAGCACATCTCGATTTCAACCAGGCCGGCGCCCACAGCTACGAACAGGCGTTTAACGCCATGGCCCGCCTGGGCCTGGGCGCCGATGCGACGAGCGAACTGTTTGGCAGGATGGTCTTCAATATCATCGCGCGAAATCAGGACGATCATGTCAAAAACATCGCGTTCCTAATGGATCGCAACGGCGGATGGTCGCTGGCTCCGGCGTTCGACGTCACGTACAGCTACCAACCCCAGGGGCGATGGACGTCATCTCACCAGATGACCATCAACGGAAAACGCGACAATTTCACATTGGCGGATTTTCACGCGTGCGGTAAATCCGCCCTGCTCAAACAAGGGCAAGCCAAAACGATTCTTCACAAAGTGCGAGACGTTGTTTCCCGCTGGCCAGACTACGCCGACCAAGCGGGCGTAAAGCCCGATCAGCGAGACAAAATCCATAAAACACTGCGACTGACACCCTTTGAATAATTTCAATCACACGAGATGAACTTTCCTCTCGCTCGTGCGTCGAATATAATATTCGCACAACCTCAACCTTCGGGAGAACTGTTATGCATTGTGCAATCAAACGCATTGTGTTGGTCGGGATCGTTGCTCTTCTTGCCTCTGCGGCGGCCGGTCAAAACGCCGGGCCAGTCATGCTCGTTCGCCCACAACCGGGTAAAGCACTCACACCGCTCGAATTAGCGTCGGTTGACACCCAGGTGCGGATCGTCGGGCGAGTGGCTGAGACGTCGACGACCATGACGTTCAGCAACCCGCATAACCGCGTGCTCGAAGGCGAGATGTATTTCCCCCTGCCACAGGGCGCCACCGTCAGCGGATACGCGTTGGACATCAAAGGCAAAATGGTCGACGGAGTGGCGATCGAAAAACACCGCGGACGCGAAGTTTTTGAAAAAATTGTCCGCCAGGGGATTGATCCCGGCCTGGTCGAATGGGCCAAGGGCAACAATTTCAAAACGCGAGTGTTCCCAATACCCGCAGGCGGCCAGCGGACGATTCGCGTGTCGTATGTCAGCGAGATCGTCGGAGCCGCAGGCAAACAAACCTACCACCTGCCGCTGAAGTACAAAACGAAAGTCGCCAAATTCGCCCTGAGAGTGGAAGTTGTAAGACCAATAAAAGCCCCGCAAGTAACGTCCGGCGAGTTGGCGAATTTCTCGTTTGGGAAGTGGGCTGACGGATTCGCGGCTGAGACCAAACTCACCAACGCGACGCTCAACAAAGATATGGTGATCGCCCTGCCGGATGTCGCGGCCGGAAATGTACTCATCGAAAAAGCTGACGACGGTAAATACTACTTCGCCGCCCACGACACCGTAGCCGTACCCGAACGCCTGCGCAGACGAGTGACGCCCAAACGTGTCTGCGTCTTGTGGGACGCATCGGCTTCGCGGGCGAACGCCGACCACAAACGCGAGATAGCGCTGCTTGCAAAATGCCTGGACAGCATGCTGCCAAGCCGCGGACAACCGCAAACAAAAAAACTCACCGTTGATCTGATCGTGTTTAGAAACAAATGCGCCGAACCCAGGACGTTTACCTGGACGGCAAAGAGCAGCTGGAAAATGACCGACGGCAAGTGGAAACGCATCGAGCCGCTGATCACCGCAATCAAGAAAATCCAGTACGACGGCGGTACGCAGATGGGCGCCATTACGCCCTGGCCGGAAGCTAAAACACCCGACATGCACCTGCTGTTCAGCGACGGGATATCGAATTTCGGACTCGAGGACCCCGGCCCGATGGGTGCGCCGGTATATGCGTTTTCCGCGGACGCCGGGGCGAATCATTCGTTCCTGGCCGCCCTGGCGATGAAAACCGGCGGGCGGTATTTCAATCTGAAGAACGCGACTAACGAGCAGGTCGCAGCCTCTATCGGCAGGAGCGTTTTCTCATTCCTGTCAGCCGGAGCAGTTGAAACCCAAGCGGCGGAACTTTACCCCTCCCTGCCGCAACCAATTCAGAAGGGCACGCCGTTTACGCTGGTCGGGCAGCTTCGCGCTGATGCGGCTACAGTTACGCTTAACTACGGGTTCGGCGGCAAGGCGTCGGTCTCGAATCCGCTGAAGCTCGCGATTCGCGACGCGGTTCGGGGCAACCTGCTGCGTAAACTGTGGGCACAGAAGAAACTGGCTGACCTGATGGTGTTCCAGGAGAAGAACGAGAAGGAAATTCGCGAGCTCGGTAAGGCCCACGGGCTTGTCACGCCGTATACGTCGCTGATAGTCCTGGACTCACTCGAGCAATATATCGAACACCGCATCGCCCCACCGCGATCGCTGCCGAAAATGCGCAGCGAGTACATGAAGGCGATCGACACCGTAGAAGCACAACGCAAAAAGGTAGAGCAGGACAAGCTGACCAAAGTGCGAGCGATGTGGAAGGCACGCCTGGCCTGGTGGAACAAAGAGTTCAAATACCCCAAGGGCTTCAAGTATGTCACGAAGAAGCGGCGCGCCGGGACACCCGCGCCGGCCATGGTGCCATCTGACGCTGCGCCGAGACCCACTGCGGATGGTCAATCGGGCACTTCCAGGCTAATGCCTGTGGTCACAAGAGAGGAAGCTGACCGTGCGGTCGCCAATGGTGAAACGACGCTTATCGGAGCGGGGGGTGGCGCCAGCGCCGGAACACTCGCCCCCTTTTCTGTTACTTCCGAAGCGGCCTTAAGGTACAAAAAACGCGACGTCTTACGTCGCGGGCGGCCTGGGATTGTTGTTAAACCGTGGGATCCGAAGACTCCGTATTTGGCTGATTTAAAGGCCGCCAAGCCGTCTGAGGCGTTCGACGTTTACATGACCAATCGCAAGAAGTACGGGACCTCACCAGCGTTCTTCCTGGACTGTGCGGACTTCTTCTACAAGAAAGACAATCTCGACCTGGCGCTTCAGATTCTCTCGAACATCGCCGAGATGGAGTTGGAGAACCCCGCGTTGCTTCGCATCCTGGGCTACAAGTTGACCCAGCAGCGGCGGTTCGATCTAGCGGTGATGGTGTTCGAGCAGGTGCTCAAACTTCGGCCTGAGGAACCGCAATCGTATCGCGACTGTGCCCTGGCGTTATCGCGTCGGGCGTTTGAACAGTCATACACGCAGTTGCCCCTGCGGGAAGGCGCCCCGGAGACCGGTGTGATCAACGTACCGCCAGCCGTTAACGACGCACTCAAACTCGCCTCAGCGCTGGGCCTGGACACCAAAGTCGTAGATGACGTGGTAAAACCGCGCAAGCCCAAACCGCGCAAAACCAAACACATGGACCCCGCCGACGCCCGAGCGATCTACGCGCAGATCGACGCCGACAATATCCGCGCGATCGAACTGCTCTACAAAGTAGTCACCAGCAAATGGGACGGACGTTTCAATCAAATAGAAGTGATCGCCCTGACCGAGATGAACCGCATAATGAAACGAGTTAGGCCCCAACAGATCACCCATCTCAATATCGACAAGGAACTGCGGAAACTGCTACGCCCCGATATCCGAATCGTAATGACGTGGGACGCCGACAACACCGACATGGACCTGCACGTTGTGGAGCCCTCCGGCGAGGAGGTTTACTACAGCCACAACCTCAGTACGATCGGCGGAGCGGTAAGCCGGGACATCACCCGGGGATATGGACCAGAAGAGTACATGGTCCGCAAAGCGATGCACGGAGTTTACACGATCAAAGCCAAGTATTACGGCAGCAGTTCGGTAAAACTCATGGGCTCGGTAACGGTGAAGGTGGACATTTACACCGACTTCGGCGGCTCGGAAGAATCGCACAAATCCATCACCGTCCAGTTAAAGGGCAAAAAGGAAATGGTCACCATAGGCCAAATCGAATTCTGATCGAAATGGCGACAGTATGGGGGAAAATCGCGCATGATCGCAGCGATGTTTCGCTCATGCGCGGTTAGTCGCCCCTCGGCCCGCAGCCAGCCTCAAACACGAGCGTCTTGACCCGTTGGCGCTTGAGGTGCATAATGGCGCGATGCGAATTAAGATAAACGGCCAGTGGGCTGAATATGATGACGGTTTAACGGTCAGCCAGCTGCTAGCTGCGCTCGAACTGGACGCGCGACGCGTTGCGGTCGAGCGTAATACGATTATCGTACGGCGTAAAACGTTTGAGCAAACCGCACTTAACGATAACGACGAACTGGAAATAGTAACGCTCGTAGGCGGCGGTTGAACCGCACTTGGGCTTCAACAAGGATAATACAATGGCTAACGAAACGATAAAAATCGGAGATTTCGAGTTCACTAACCGCCTGTTCGTGGGGACCGGTAAATACGAGACATACGAACTTATGCGCGAAGCGCTGGACGCCAGCGGGTGTCAGGTGGTGACCGTAGCAGTCAGACGTGAGCGAATGGTCGACGCCGGCGGGCGAAATATCATGGACTTCCTGGACCCCGCCAAGTACACCCTGCTGCCCAACACCGCAGGATGCTTCAGCGCCGAAGACGCCATCCGAACCGCAAGGCTCGGCCGCGAACTGCTCGAAGGGATCGAAAACCCCGGAGCGGCATGGGTGAAACTCGAAGTGCTTGGCGACACCAAGACGCTGCTGCCCGACCCGATGGGCACGCTGGAGGCCCTGAAAGTACTCAAAGCCGAAGACTTCACAGTCCTTTGCTACACCAACGATGATCCGATAATGGCACAACGACTCCAGGACGCCGGAGCCGACTCGGTAATGCCCGCCGGAAGCCCCATCGGCTCGGGACAAGGCGTGCTGAACCCGTGGAACATTCGCATAATCCTCGAACAACTCAAAGAAAACTCGCCTGACTTCCCCGTAATCGTCGACGCCGGTGTGGGAACAGCAAGCGACGTGACGATAGCAATGGAACTTGGCGCCGATGGCGTGCTGCTGAACACCGGTATCGCGGGAGCTAAAGACCCGATCGCAATGGCGCGAGCGATGAAACTGGCTGTCGAGTCTGGACACCTTGCCGCCGGTGCGGGTAGAATACCGCGAAAGCTATACGCCACGGCATCGTCACCGATAACCGGGGTCATCGGAACCGAGAAGTAATGCAAGACGAGCAATCACAACAATCATGGCGCGCCCAACTTGATCGACGATCGAGCATCTGCATCTACGTGATCGCTCTGGGGCTGGCGAACTTCCTGGTCTACACCATCGCATATCTGATAATAGGCGGAGAGGCGATTCACGGCCAGATACTCGCAAAAGACGGGCAGTTGCAATACTTCCTGGGCGGACGCGAAGACCCGGTCAGCAAACTTGTGTTCATCTACAGCGGTGTCCATTCGATAAGCATCTGGCCGACGTTCGGGGCGGTGATGCTGGCGATGCTTACGCTGGCCAAAGATCGAATCGTCGCATCGATGCGGTCGGCGCTGGTGCGAGGGCGAACCATTATCACAATTATCGCCGTAATCATAACCATCATCGCGATTCTACTGACATTCACATTTACGCGACAGTTCGTGCGCCAAATCAAGTACGCTCCGACAGTGTCCCAGGCAGTCAAAAACATATGACACTTTCGGTGGAAGATATTCTGGCGCCGGGCGGTTTGATCGCCTCCAACCTCGACAACTACGAACCTCGTAGCCAACAGTTGGAGATGGCGGTCGCGGTGGCGAAAGGATTCGCCGATCAAAATCACCTGCTCGCCGAAGCCGGAACCGGCGTGGGAAAAAGCTTCGCCTATCTGGCGCCCGCAATTCTCGAAGCGGTTGAGAATAAACGACGTGTAATTAT
>JABGPF010000242.1 GCA_018645065.1 Phycisphaerales bacterium | reverse complement strand
TTTGCATCTTTGCATTTCTTTTGCATTCATTTGTATCGGCTTTGCATTGAGCTACGGACTGGCGTGCGGCGCGTCAATATCGCACAAAAAACGACAAACCGCCACCCCGCTAACTGTCCACCAATAAACACATTACACCCAAACCAATCCACAGCCGCCCCCAACTTAGATAAGCGGCGCCACTTATCACACATTAGCCCGCAAACACCACTCACATCAACAACCGCCGATCAAAAACCGCCCAAATCACCCCACAAATGCAAAAGCCCTGCCCAAACACCACAGCCATAAGTCGCTACACATAAACAACATACGAAAATCCGAGCAAGAGGCGACCAGACATTGTTCAAACCCAGTACTTAACATAACTAAAAACCACCCCGCCCCGGCGCATCAGGCAAGGGGCGATTATAAGAAATTGGGAATTATGAATTCGACTCTAAGGTGGCGAAATTGCCCTCGTGCAACCGAAGAGTTATAATAAGGTTATATATTCGCAGCATCATTATATTCATTATACACGACTCATAATTAGCGGCGGCAACTATGGTATTGCACGTAGTTCGATTGATCTTTGTACTGTTGGTTTTGGCGATTACTGTTTCGTTCGCATTCCAGGAGGCCGTCTACTCGGCCGGTCGGGCGTTCATCGTCCTGTACATTCTGACCCCGAGCGTTCTGGCGTTAACGGCGGTGATAGTCGACATGTTCTGGCGGAAGAAGCGTCTGCAGGAGCTTAGCGGTCTGTTCTTCGGGGTGCTTGCCGGTATGGTTATCGCCTTCATGCTGACGCTGCTGATCGACCTGGTAATAGCGTTGTTCCCGGTCCCGCGTCAGGTTGAACATCCCGGTGAACTGGCGCCCCAGGCGACCAAGGCGGTGATCGAAGAACACTCCAACGCTGTGGAGGCGTACAACAAATACGCACTGCATATCCGCACGGTTCAGCTGCTGAAACTGCTGATCGGAGCGGCGGCTGTTTTCGTGTGCGTGAGTTTCGTGCTGCAAACGCGAGACGACTTCCGGTTCATTGTCCCGTATGTCGAATTCGCCCGGGAGACTCGCGGCGCCCGTCCGCTGCTGCTCGACACGTCGGTAATAATCGACGGGCGAATCTCGGGCATCGCCGAAACGGGGATACTCGAATCGGAAATAATCGTGCCGCGGTTCGTCCTGGCTGAGTTGCAGCAAATCGCCGACAGCAGCGACAAGCTGAAACGCAACCGAGGCCGTCGCGGTCTGGACGTGCTGAAAATGCTGCAGGAATGCCAGGCAATCAGAATCCGCATCGACGAGGCTCGCATACCCGAAGTAGAAGCCGCCTCCGACGTAGACGCCAAACTGGTCGCAATGGCTGACGCTTTGCAGGGGCGAGTTGTAACCAACGACTTCAACCTGAACAAGGTCGCTCAACTCCGCGGGGTCGACGTTATCAACGTAAATGATCTGGCAAACGCGATGAAACCGGCAGCCCTGCCAGGCGAAACGATGCGGGTGAAAATAATTAAATCCGGCGAACAACCCGGACAAGGCGTGGGATATCTCGATGACGGGACTATGATTGTAGTAGAGCAAGGCCGCGATCATATCGGCCGAGAAACTGCAATAGAAGTGACCAGCGTGATGCAGACATCGGCCGGTAGAATGATTTTCGGAAGCGTAGACCCCGACAAGACCTTCGCTCCCAAACGAGAACAAACCGACGAAACATAAAACTGTTGGAAAAATAGCGTTGGCGCACCACACTATTAATATTACACTTCACTTGGATCAACTGAGATAACGTTGCCCGAGTTAAGGGATAAGTTCGATGAGCAAGGCGTCGCTTTCAAAACATATGAAGGAAGATCTTAACAGCGTCCCCGACGAGACGGCCAACGCTGGTCCGTATATAACGATCTCTCGGCAGTTCGGTTGCCACGGTTTCTCAGTGGGCCTCCTGCTGCTTGACCTGTTGAACGAAGGCGCCGACCCCGACGAGAGCTGGAAGATATACCATCGCGAGATTCTCACGCGTCTTGCGACAGAGACCGACCTGGCGGAAGACATTCTTGAACGCCAGCGTCGAGCACGCCCCCGCCTGCTGACCGGTCTTTTGAAATCAGTTGGCAAGGGTCGCCTCCCCAGCGGAATGCAGATCCGCAACCAGATCACGACGATCATCCGCGGGCTGGCGATCGATGGACGAGCCATCATCATCGGGCAAGGCGGATCAGGCGCCGCAATGGATCTGCCCAACGGTATCTCGGTGCGACTTGAAGCGCCCGAAGACTGGCGAGTGAAGCAGGTGGCTTTCCGCGACGGGCTCAGCGAAACCCAGGCCCGAATGCGGATAAGAGCCAAAGAACGCGAACGCACATATCTCCGAAAGCTCTACCAGGCGAAATACCGCAGGAAACCCGCGTTCAACCTTATGTACGACTGTTCGGAATTCTCCCTGGCGCAGATCGCACAACAAATCGTCTACGCACTGAAGCTGAAAGGCTTCATACCAAAACGCTAGAGACGCCCCTACCCCATATAATGCTACGGGCGCGACGCTCACCCCATGCGCCGCACCCGCAACCCACTTGTTTTGCGTTAGTTATCTGCTATCTATCGGATTATCACGTATCGCACTACGGTACCCGAACCGCCACCGGATGATCGGTAGTATGTGGTGGTCGAGGGGCTGTAGTAGCTGGTCGAACCGTAGGAACCGTATCCGTAGATCGACGAGCCGCATCCGAAGATCGGCGAACTATAATAGTTCACGTAAGGTGATGTATGATAGTAGCTTGAAGAATATCGCGGATAGTACGAGGCGCCCCGATAACCGCCTCGGTAATAGCTATGAGGCCGAACATAGCGATGTCCGCGGTAATGGGAGTTATGGTAAGTCGATCCGCGATAGTGCGATCCGCTGTAGTGTGATCCGCTGTAACGTGAGCTTCCGTATGACCTTGACGCCACGTGCCCCCTGGACGATCGGCCGCCGTAGCTCACCGAAACCCTGCCCCTGACTCCGCCTTCTGCGGGGCTTGTAAAGGACAGCAGGCTCGAAACCGCCATCGCCAGAGCAACGCTGAAATATGCTTTATAATGCCTCTTCATGGCACACCAACCTTTCGACTTACACTCTTCGGCCCAGGCTCCATCGGCCCGTTCAGCATTATTGTGGCGGCGGAACCAAATAGGTTACACCTGCGAACAATAAAAAAATAAAATTCACCTGTAACCTTTGTCCGCCCAACGGTACTTACTTGGTGACGGGACAAATTACCATGCAAGCGACGGCATTACAATACGATTGGCTGACGCTGGGGCCGGTGAGTTCACCGAAGTCCGCAATATTTGCAATAGACTTCTGGCGGAATTGGGCGCATAGTAAGGTAATGAATCCTGCCGATAAAACGGACATTCGGGACATACAAGCAACGCTCGCCGGCGACGGTGAGGCGTATGCTCGTCTGGTGCAGAGGTATCAAACCGATATTTCGGCACGAATGTGGCGTTTTTCGCGAGACAGGCGTGAGTTGGAAGAACTGGTCCACGACGTGTTTGTCGAGGCGTATGTGTCGTTGAAGGGTTTCAAGGCCAAGGCGCCGTTTTCGCACTGGCTTAACCGGATCGCCACACGAGTCGGATACCGCCTGTGGAAGGCCCAGAAACGCAAAACCGAGCGCGAAGCGCCACTGCAGGACTGGGACCAACTGCTGGACGATCGCCAAGACCCCTGGGCGCCGAAAGAGGCCGCAGAGCTGCTGCACAACCTTTTGAGCCGACTCAGACCGCGAGATCGACTGGTGCTTACGCTCATGTACCTGGAAGAACTGTCGATAAATGAAATAGCCGAGCAGACCGAATGGACCAAGACAATGGTCAAAGTCCAAGTGCACCGGGCCAGAAAAAGGCTTAAAGCACTAATGGTCTCGCTCGGATTAGACCGAGAATTACAACCGTAAGGAAGTTGGAGAAATATCATGAACCAACAAGATACATTCCAAAAGCTCGTAACGGCAGCGAGGGATGATTCGCCCCCGCTGGTGGACGTTTCCCAAAGCGTAGTGCGTTCGGTGGGCGCAGGTCGCAAGTCCCGCGACGTGCTGCCCTGGATATTCGCTGCGGTTTCTTCAGCGACGGCGGCGGCGATAATTACAATCGCGGTCCGCGTAATGATCGCCCGCCAAAGCGTTAGCGCAGGGCTCATTGATTCGATATTCTCGGTGACACAATGACCAGCAACCAAACATCTGAATCGAGCGGAACTCACCTGACGCCTCCCAAACGCCCCTGTGCATCGTGCATGATGCTGATGATCGTGCTGCTTTCGGGCCTGATTGCCGGTTTGGGGCTTACCATAATTTTCGATCTCGACGACATCGTATCAGATGCGTTAAATCTCCCGGAAAAACCGCGTAAGACCAAGAGCATAGGTGAATTACGAGACCGAATAACTGATCGATACGCCAAAGAACTCGATCTTTCAGACGCTGAAAAAGCCCAGATCCACAAGGTCTTAACCGAATATTTCAGCAAATCGCTCCAGCAGCGAATCCGTTTGCTCGACGATATGACAGCCGTTTTAACCCCGGTGCTTGATGACGCAAATAAAGCCCAATGGGAACAAATGAAGGCCGATCGCATCAAAAAATGGAGCGAGGGGATGCCCACAACTCAACCGGCGAAATGACACTAAGTCCGAAACTTTAATGTTTTAAAAAAAATTTGGGGGAAAGTCACGGAGTGCTCTGGCAATTCGTTTCGTTTTCGGTTAAGTTCTCTCCGTAGATTTTGCCTGGTCCCTTGACTCCTTCCTGAGTCGGCCTATATCGACAATCAAACAGGGAACAAGCAGAACACTAACGACCTAACCCGACGTGCAAAAAAAAACGTAGAGAACCAGCTTGCGGAGCTAACTCATGGCAGAATCAATCGAAACTTTTGTCGCTAAACTGCAAAGCGAAGGAGTCGAAGCCGGACGCCAGGAGGCTGACGCCATCCTCGCCAACGCCAAGACCGAAGCAGAAAAAGTTGTCGCCGACGCGAAAGATCAGGCAGACAAAATAGTCGCTCAAGCCAAAACAGACGCCGAAAACCTGCTCACCCGCGGGAAAACGGAGTTGTCGCTGGCATCGCGAGACGCAGTCCTCAGCCTGCAAGAGACACTCAGCAAGTCGCTGCAGGCGATCCTGCGGGACAAAGCAGGCGAGACACTCAAGGACGTCGACTTCCTCGGGAAGGTGCTCCACGAGCTTATCCTTATGTACGCAAAGGACGAGTTGGCTGCCAAGGGTGGGATAACGTTCAACGTGTCGTCCGAACTGCGTCAGCAACTGGCCGACTGGGCGATTAAGGAAATCGGGCAGGACCGCCTCGATAACATCGGAATCCACATGGACCTCAAGGGAACACTCGCAGCAGCGGGTTTTGAATACACCGCAACAGGCGCGACAGTCGAAGTTACGCTTGATTCGGTTGTTGAGACCCTCAGTTCGCTGGTGGGTCCGGAACTACGCAAGGTGTTGGAATCTGCGGCAGACAGCGCCGAATAATCGGGATAGCAACCAATGGCCTCAGGCAATAATTACTACCTGATAACGTCTCTGGACACTCTGGAGTCGCTGACGAGCGCCCCACCGCTCTCGAACGCGGAGTTCATGGCGAAAGTCGCCGATACGCCCGGCGCCGGAGCACTCGTTGAAGTACTTCTGCTGTCAGACGATCTGATTCTGCGCCAAGCGATTCTCGCCGGTGAGATCCAGGAAGCCACCCCAGCGGTGCTCACCAGCGCCCAGCTTACCGACGAAGAGCCCCTACCGGAATATCTCGTCTCGACCGACTCAACACCCCGACGCATCGCCGGCGACGCGCTCTGGGCGGAGTATTACAGACATGCGTCGAACGTAGCAAAACAATACAGGTGCAACTTCCTGATCGACTGGCTCGCATATGAAGTCGCGATGAGGAATGCACTGGCTGAATCGAGAGCAAAAACGCTCGGACTCGATCCCAACGAATACTTAGTGGAACCGCAGCTTGGTTCGCCCGACAGCTTCTCGTCGATAATTGGCGAATGGTCGGCGGCGGTGAATCCGCTTTCCGGTTTGAAGGTGCTGGACCGTGCTCGCTGGGATTGGTTATCGAGAAATGATCGTGCGTACTCGTTTGAGAACGATGAAATCGCCGCATATGCAGCCAAATTAATGCTGCTGCACCGATGGCGCCGACTAGCCCAGGCCGCCGACGACCGCCAAGGCTAAGGACCCATTAAAGGATAGAACTGTGATTGGAAAAATCGTATCGGTTTTCGGAAACATGGTTATCGCTGAGACTGACGGCACGGTCGTCCAGAACTCGGTTGGATACTGCTGCCGTAACGACGGCGCCAAACTGCTGAGCGAAGTGATTCGTATCCGAGGTCGCATGGCCGACCTTCAGGTATTCGAAGCCACACGCGGATTGCAGATCGGCGACCAGGTCGAGTTTGAAGAGACAATGCTCTCGGTAACGCTCGGACCGGGCCTGCTGGGAAACATTTATGACGGACTGCAAAACCCGCTGATGGAACTCGCAGAAGAGTGCGGTTTCTTCCTCCAGCCGGGAATGTATCTCGATGGTTTGAACACCAAACCGCTTTGGGAGTACACGCCTGTGGCTGAAGTCGGCGCGACGATCGAAGCCGGTGACACGGTCGGAACGGTTCCCGAAGGTATCTTCACGCACCAGATCATGGCTCCGTTCGGATTGGAAGGCACGTGGACGATCAAGTCGGTCACACCGGCCGGTTCGTACAACGTTGAGCAGGAAGTCGCGGTAATCGTCGACAGCAACGGGCAGGAAAAGTCAGTCTCGATGCAGCAGGAATGGCCCGTAAAGGTGCCCCTGAGCGTCTGCACCAAACGACTCATGCCCTCAGAGCCGATGGTCACCAAGGTGCGAATCATCGACACGATGTTCCCCGTGGTAAAAGGCGGAACGTTCTGCATCCCTGGCCCGTTTGGCGCCGGAAAAACCGTACTGCAGCAAATTACCGCCCGACACGCCGAAATTGACATCGTTATCATCGCGGCCTGCGGTGAGCGAGCTGGTGAAGTTGTCGAAACGCTGCGAGAGTTCCCCGAACTTACCGATCCGCGAACGGGCAAGAGCCTCATGGAGCGGACCATCATTATATGCAACACATCGGCTATGCCGGTGGCAGCTCGTGAAGCTTCGGTGTACACCGGCGCGACGCTGGCTGAATATTACAGGCAAATGGGGCTGAACGTTCTGATGCTCGCCGACTCGACGTCGCGATGGGCACAGGCGATGCGTGAAGTTTCCGGCCGGCTCGAAGAAATCCCGGGCGAAGAAGCATTCCCCGCGTATCTCGAAAGTCGCATCGCCGGTTTCTACGAACGAGCAGGAGCACTTGAACTGCGTGACGGACGCATCGGTACGCTGACACTCGGCGGTACGGTTAGCCCGGCGGGCGGTAACTTCGAAGAGCCCGTAACACAGGGCACGCTGAAGGTTGTAGGCGCCTTCCACGGACTAAGCCGAGCACGCTCGGACGCCAGGCGATACCCCGCCATCGATCCGCTGGACTCATGGAGCAAATACACCGGAATTATCGACGCGACGAAGGTGGACTCCATCAGAGCATTGCTGGTGCGAGGAAACGAAATCACACAGATGATGACGGTTGTAGGTGAAGAAGGAACCAGCACTGAAGACTTCGCGATCGCACTGAAAGCCGAATTCTTCGACAACTGCTACCTCCAGCAGAACGCATTCGATGAAGTCGACGCAGCAACATCGTCAGATCGTCAGCAGTTCGTGTTCAACAAGTTCATAGAGGTCCTCGAACTCGATATCGACTTCGAAGACAAAGACGACGCACGCAAAACAATCCTTGAAGTCGCCGACATGTTCCGAAACTGGAACTTCGCGGCGACCGACAGTGACGAATACAAAAAACTCCTCAGCCAGATTGATGAGTTCATCGCAACGAAAGGCCGATAGTCATGAGGAAATACTTCGACCAAATTACACGAATCGCCGGCAACGTGGTTACAGTAACCGCAAACGGCGTTGGATACGACGAGTTGGCGGTGGTTTCCGGAAACGCCGGTACTTCGCTTGCCCAGGTTATCCGCCTTAGCGGAGACCAGGTGTCGCTGCAGGTGTTCGGCGGAACTCAGGGCGTCTCGACCGGCGACAAGATCCGCT
>JABGPF010000241.1 GCA_018645065.1 Phycisphaerales bacterium | reverse complement strand
TTCCGCTCGAAAACTGGCGGGGATGTGTGGATTGACATGTTTACAGGGCGGTGAGGTGTGAAGGTCCGCCTGCGGTGTCAGGCGGGGTGGATGGTGACTGGGTCCGGCGGTGCGACGATTACTTAACTCGTGCGTTTACAGCATGTTGCAGCTTCAAAACGGCGGCGTTACCCATGGCCCGGATAAGTGGTACTACTTATGTGTGTATAAGGTTTACACGCCCGGATTGTAAACCTATTGTAAACATCCGTTGGCGTCGGGGGCGAGGGGTCAGCCGGCGTGTTTGGTGATGCTCCTGACGGGTGTTTTGAGCAGGGTTTGCTTATGGGGCTACTGGGAATCCGAACCGACGAGCTAATCAACCTGCCTGGCCCAGGAACCGGGCTCAACTTTTGACGCCCCACCCGAACCGCCGGACCCGTATCCCACCAGTGGGTTAAGCGACAAAGCAGAGTCATAGAAAACCTGGCAGTCGCCTTCAAACTTTATCTTATCGGCGCAGATTATCGCACCGCGAAGGATGGTTGTCTTTTTGAACTTCGTCTCGCCAAAAGCATGCACCAGCCCGTGGATTTCATTGGGATAACTGTCGGCTGAATCACTGTCAGCCTCTCCCTGGTATGGCGACCCGGCCGGGTTCAGGTTGGTTTTGGCGTCCGCTTCGGTCAGATTGGTCGATGCACTCTCAAGCTCCACTTCCAGCTTCCCATTGATAATCAGCGACGGATAGTCGGATCGGAAATTCTGTATTAAAACCGCCCCGTCCTTTCCACCTATCTTGACCTTCCCTTTCCCGGTGTCGACAATAAGCGTTCCGTAGATTCTGGTCTTCTTGATTTCCAGATCGCTTCCGTTGGTGTTTATATAGTAGACCCCATCGGCGTTGGGCGTGCCCCAGGGGTTGCTTGTCGGGCTCAATAGCACCCCTTCTATCTTACCGCCGCCCTTTGGACCGCCCTTTCCCGAGCCCCCTATATCTATCGTTGTCGCCAGAGCTTTGTATGTATTCAACAGGCTTGCCGAGGGCATGTCTATCGGATCGTCCAACACGGTAACTGTACCGTTGTGAACGGCCTGGCCTTCAATTCTGGAGCCAATGGCGCATATATCGCCAGTAAGCGCCGCCTTGTTCTTGACTATAACCTGGTCGTTGCAGGCAATGGAGGCGCCGCTGATCAAAACCACCTTGTCCTTTTTAATCTCAACATCAGCATCGCCCAGCACCGCGTAGTCCAGGACCGAACCCGTAGAAACCGTGACCTCCAGTTTCAGCGTATAGGACGCATCTTTGTGTGTTCCGGTGGCCACTATCGTCGCGGCCTCTGAGGGGTCGTCGCCCAGATCTCCGTCGACCGGATCTATAACCCGCCAGGAAAACGCCCCGTCGTTCACTGTCTGCTGGACTGCGGCGCCGCTAAACGTGCTCCGCCAGTTGGTATCGGCGTTGATTCTGACGGTGGCGTGTTCAGCGGCCGAAAACGCCAGTCGTCGCGCCGTGGCGAAACTGTTGGTGTCATCGGCTGAACGCACGCGCACTCGGCGGATCGCAATCGCCGCCATCCCAACAACGGTGAGAATCATAGCCGTTGCGAGCACCATTACATATGTAGAACCGCGACGCTTGTGCATAATCACTGGCCCTCCGGCGTTGGAATGCCATTCAGCGGATTGACGCCCGAATATATTCGAGCGTTGTCATCGGGTCCGATTTGCAGCGTCACCCCCACCCAGTTAACGTACGTGGTGCTGCTGGACGGTTCATAGTCATATGCGCTGCTGGCCCCTCGCAGGCACGTCGCAGCTGTCTGGCGTCCTTGCGGGTCAGTCACAGTTACGATAATCCGCTTCAGACCGCTCTCGGCGGCGACAACTGTGGAAACATTATTCGGATCAACCCACTGGACGCTCACCGCCCTGGTCCATCCGGACAAACCGGAGATCGCAGAACCGTCTTTGTTTTGGAGCGGTGAGGACGACCAGCCGTCGTAATCATCAACATCGTCCAGTTTTGTTCGGTGCGAGCCCCCCTCACCATTCTCCGGCCCAAATACAGGCGAGTCGCCATCGTCTTCATACGCGGTCACAAGTATTTCCGACATAAGCTGCGACGCCAACGCTGGTCCGATGCGTCGCGCGGCGTGGATTCTGTCTGCAGTCGCCGCAGAGCCCAGCGACTGAAGCGCCGCCACAACCATCACCGAAACAATCAGCGTTGAAAGCACCGCCTCAACAAGCGAAATTCCCCCGCGGCGACGGTCGGCTCGCGGGGTTCGAGATACTCGCAAATCGCACTCTCGCCGGAACATCAATCAACCGCCTCCGATAGTTTGCAAAATGTAGTCCAGCGAGAAATGCCGCACATCATCGGCGATTGCGACTTCGGCCCCGCCGTTATAGGCTCGCATTATCGAATCACCGGGCGTTGCGGACCATGAATAACGAATCGTTTCAGGTTGCCCGTCGCCATTGCGGTCAGGCACGCTGAACGTCACCGCGGTGCTGGTGCGTTCGGAGAAACTTTCCGCCAGGTTCAGATCTGTGCTGATCTCGTCGATCACGTCGGCAGCCAGCGCCACGTCCCCTCCGCTGCTGGCCAGAGTTCGCGTCGCCAGCATCATAACCGACGTCATCGCAATCATAATCATCGCGATAATCACCGTGGATATCATAACCTCCAGCAACGTAAAGGCCCTATCGCTGCGCCTGTAATGTCTGGGGTTGATATGCATTATTATTGAACTTCCGCTCTTGCGCTATCGGGGTTCAGGACGATGGTTTTAGTGTAATCGCCAACGCCTACAACAATTGTCCCGCCGCTGTCGGGCACGCCGTATGGGTCGAATATCACCTCTGAGTCGCCATTAAAATTTGCCGAAATAATCTTGGCGTTGTAAGGCGATTCGGTGAGCATAACGGTGTAGTCGTCGGCGGACTTTCGCAAGCCTTTCACTCCGGGCAGTTGATACTGCTGGGCGCCGAGATCGAAGTTGACCGCTTGTGAACCCGAGGAGATGCATGCACGCCTTCGTGCGTAGGCGATATCGGCGACGATTTTCCTGGCGGTCAGTTCCGCTTGATAGCGTTGATTCGATTTCGCATATCGCGGTACAGCCACCGCACCAAGGATCGCCGCGATAGCGATAACGATCGCCAATTCAAGCATCGTGAATCCGCCCCGGCGACTCATCGATAGGTTGCAGGCAGGGCTTGTGCCCATTGCAAACTCCTTACTAATTCCAGCAGCTTTAAACGCCAGAAACCGCTTAGCGCCACTCCGTGGGGGAATGCAGCCAAGCGGCCTGGCGGACAGCAAGAAAAACACTCGCCCTCCGAGGCTGCACGCAGACTCAGAGGGAAAGCGTTGTTTCGATTAATAATCCGTGTACAGCTTATCGGCGGCGTCTTTGAGCGTACCGGTATTGGACTGGATGTCGCCCGAAACAGCGGTGTAAACCCAGCCGACACCGGCTGCAGCAGCGGCTGCTACAGTCGAGCTGCCCTTTTCGGCGCCCACCGGAAGCGGCGGGATTTTACGAAGATACGGACCATAGAGATACGTCGCGGTCTTCGTAGCGTTCGTGGCGCCGGTGGAACTGGTGTAGAGCGTCATCTGATCGGAAAACGTAGCGGCTGCGGGATAAGTTCCGCCATGCTCGCTTGCGTATAGATCGATCGCGCTTCGCATCGCAGAAAGGTTACTGCTCAGCGCCGAATCAGAAGCGCCCGCCGAACCACGACTCATCCGAGGAATTGCCACCGCAGCCACAATGCCCATGATCACAATAACGATCACAAGTTCCAGAAGGCTGAATCCACGTCTCCGTCTTTTTGTCCAATTCTTCATTTACCGCATCTCCATTTATTGACATTGCACCTTACCAAGCCGCCGACATTCGTTGGCCTCTGAAAGTAAAATCGGCCAACCTGCAGGCCGACTTAATTTAGGAATGATGTTTTACAATGTGGAGTGGGCGTAAAAGAAAAAAAACGCCGCAGCGGGAGCCCGTATGATATGGTCTGCTCTATTTCTCGGTCGACCCGGAAGTGAGATTCAAGACAACCGAAACATCCTGGTAGCTCAGAACGGCCGAGCTCGACGTTACTGATTTCAGTTCAAAACCACCGAGCTTCTGTCCGATCGAAATGCAGTTACCGTCGATAATCGCCATGCTGCGACCAGCGGCCACGATAACGCCCTGAAGGCGATGGGCGCCGACAAACTCCCTGGCTTTCCTGGCTTTGAGTTCGGCGAAATCGGTCTGTGGTTCGCTCGCCTCGGGAGCCTTCTCCACGCGAGGTCCGACCCACTGGGCCGACGGTAGAAAAGCGTTCTTAATTGGTTTATCAGCAAGATGATGTGAACGTGCTACTGAATCCAAACGCATCGCCAGAGCTGTGCGAGCCTCCGCCACCTGGGTATGACCGCTTGGAACATTTGCAGACGAATCGGTTTTATCCGCGTCGCCATCCTCGACCGTCATAGAGGCCTGAACGTCCTGAGGGCCTACAGGCGAACCGCCGGGTATTATGCGATCAGCCACAAAGACCAGCACGGCTAGACCGAGCGCTGCATACATAATTTTCTGTTTCATTTTGATCTCCATCACTAAGAGTAGAAGATTCAAAACAGGAAAAGGCAAATCCGACTGGACTTTTTCCCCCGATGCGTTAGAGTTTTATGCGACAAGGCGTTACAGGTTCCATATCAGCATCATATGGGCGACAAACGCCGGGAGACCAAGCAATGGCGACACCTGACAGCATCAAGCGGCTCAACCAGATTATTGTTACGCTTTTCGTTGCCCTGGCTCCGTGGGCGAGCAACGCCTGGGGCGTAGAGTATTACGTTTCGCCGGCTGGCAACGACGCATGGTCGGGTCGCCTGTCAGCCCCCAACGCAACCAACTCCGACGGACCGTTCAAAACGCTTAAACAGGCAACCCAAACCGCCAAAGCCAGCGACACATGCTACCTGCGTAAAGGCGTCTACCGCGAAACGCTCCGTCCGGCTCACAGCGGGAAACCCAAGGCTCCGATCACGTTTTGCGCCTACAAGGGCGAACATGCTATCATCAGCGGAGCCGATCTGATAAGCGGATGGCGGGCGGGCAAAAACGGGGAATACTCAACCAGCGTATCGTGGGACTTGAAGGACCAGAACCAACTGTTCGCCGACGGTAAAATACTGACCGAGGCCCGCTGGCCCGACATAGGCGGGACGGTTATGAAACCTGTTCGCGCACGCGCCCAGTCCGGCAGCTTGACCACGCTTACCGACAAGAACCTTACCGGGCCCGACGACGCTTGGAAAGGCGCCATGCTATGGTGCGCCGGCGGATCGGAGTGGATATGCTGGGCGGTGCCGGTAACGGGGTACAACGCGAAAACTCATACGCTCACGTTTGATACGAAGCAGAAAAGCCGATGGTACATTCCGCGAAAGGGGAACCCCTACGTGCTGATCGGATCGCGCCGGGCGTTGGACTCAGACGGTGAGTGGTTGCTGGATGCGAGCAAAAAGCTGCACCTTCGCCCCCCGGGCAAGAAAGCCCCCAACACGCTCAAAATCGAAATGAAACGGCGCCTCGACGCGATCGACCTGTCAGGACGGTCGCACATTCGCATTATCGGCTTGAGGTTCCGCGCCGCGGGCGTTCGCACAGACACCGCGTCGTCCGACATCGTGCTGCAAGGCCTGCGGGGCGTTTGGGTCGCCCACTCGTACAAATGGGACATAACGGGCAAGTCCGGCGTGCTGATCCACGGGAGGCGGATCGCGGTGCGCAACTGCGAACTGGCGTTCAGTTCAGGCAGCGTGCTCGACGTGCGGGGAAGCGACAACACGATAACAAACTGCTACATACACGACGGAAATTACGGCGCCAAGTGGCGCGGGACCCTTGCTGTCACGGGGCGAAGGCAGATCGTCGCATACAACACGATCCGCCACTCAGGCCGCGACCTGGTGAACATTCACGGGCTAACAGAAAGCCTTATCGAGTACAACGACCTGTCCGAAGCCGGATGGTTGACCAGTGACCTGGGCATGATCTACGGGCACAACACCGACTTCGGCGGCACGGAGATCCGCTACAATCTCGTACATGACAATCACGCGCCGGCGTGCAATATGGGCATCTATTTCGACCATCTAAGCCACAACGTAATAGTACATCACAACGCGGTCTGGAACGTGCGCAGCGATCCGATCCGCATAAACAACCCGAGCTACAACAACGTGGTTTATCACAACACGTGCTGGAACACCGGGCGAATCGTGACGTTCGACCACAGCAAGAGAAACGACCTGCTGGCTACGCGGTACAACAACAATATTTTCAACGTATCGATCCGCCTGCCTGGACACGTTTCCACAACCCACAACCTGATAACCAAGACCCCGTCGCTGGTCGACACGAAAAAACTGAACTTCG
The DNA here is from genome assembly GCA_018645065.1 of Phycisphaerales bacterium. Classification (GTDB taxonomy): domain Bacteria; phylum Planctomycetota; class Phycisphaerae; order SM23-33; family SM23-33; genus BS750m-G57. The sequence continues at coordinate 1,795 of JABGPF010000241.1, read as the reverse complement.
CGATTAGGTCCGATTCGAAAGCCCGCAACGCCGCCCTGCTTATCGAAGGGATGAACTCACCCGACATAGGCGCCCTGAAGTTCGGTCAAAAACCCTGGTCCGCCGGACACGATTTCACCCGCGTCAACACGCCGGTCAGCGTTCTGAAACGCCCGAAAATCGGAGGAATGAACCTCGTTCAAAACGCATGTTTCGAACTGGCGAGCCCCGAGCACTGGACCCTTACCGGCGCCAAAAAAGCCAAACTCACCAAGGGCAACGGATGGGGCAACAGCACGTTCGGAGGCGCCAAGACACACCCCACCGGAACGTCCAAACGCGAACTTCGCCTGGGCGGAGGCGTCGACGGCGCAGAGCAGTTGGTGGGCGGCCTGAGCCCCAAAACGCGGTACACCCTATCGGCATGGATGCGCGTTTCCGACGCCAAAGAATCGGTGAGTCTGGGCGTTCGGGGTTTCGGCGGTAAGGCGATATCGGCGTCAAGCAGCAACACCGGCTGGACGCGCAAGATCATCACGTTCGAGACAGGCCCGTCCGCGCACAGCGCGACGGTCAGCTTTAAGAAGACATCGTCGGGGGCGGGATATGCATGGTGCGATAACGTCTCGCTTCCGCTTACGATTAACGAGCAGAGATAAGTTTATCGGCCAGTGCGTACCACAGCAGGTCGACTTTCAAGCGTGTCGGAGCCTCCGGGTTGGCCGGATCGCCCTGCATGTCGAACGACGCAACTGACGTGTCGGGAAAATCCTGTTGCAGCTTTTTCAGCAGCCTGGCGCACGCGGGAAAATCACCGCTCCCGACAAGATAGATCGGTACGGTTTTGTATCGCGGCCCATCGAGAGATTTATCCGGGCGAAGCTGGTCGAGTTTCAATCCGCATTGACCGGTCAACGTCGCAAGCCTGGCCAGGTGACTATTGATCTGGGTCGCGGGTGTAAGCTTGATCGCGTTATCGGCCAGTTGCTGCTTAACATCTGTGAGTCCCGCGGCGAGCTTGGCGACCTGGCCGGAGAGTTCCATTTCGATGTGCTGCTGATTCTCCAGCTTTTCGACCATTCGACCAAAACCCTGATATCGCTGAATCACCGGTTGTATTCCGACAAAATACGCCATCAGCAGCAACAATGCGAAAGCACACATCGCCGCTACATCCACATACATCGTGTTCCACGTTTTAAATTTCATTTGATCCCCCTCCGTTGTTGTCCTCGCCGCCGAGTCGACATTCCAACCGAAAAGCAATAGCCTTGTCGTCCAGGAAAGGCTCCCTGATCGTGCTGACGATCCTGACGCTATCGAACAAACCCGAGCGTTCCAATCGCAGAACAAACTGCGAGACTGCGGTTTGAGAGCGTCCAAATCCAGCAACGCCCATAACAAATCGCATCTGTTTTTGTTCTTCTGTGAGACCGACGGTATGACTTTTCACAGGACCCCGAGCAGTTGGGAGCGTATTCACGGTCATCGCGGCATCACCAAGTTCGCAGCTTTTCAGAACTACGTCGCTACCGAGTCCATCGGCGAGCATCGTTAGAACTACGCTCCAGTCGGGCTGCTTTCCAACACCGCGGAAGGTGTCTAGTTTCCAACGTGCGGCGACCAGTTGCTTCTTTAGCATCTTGACGTTTAGCCCCGAGGCGCGGATTCGGTCTCTGGCGTCATTGAGTTCATTGCCCAGCGGATTGGGACCTACTCCCCACATTTTGTGGGTTAAAATGCAAAGTATCACGAGCAACCCGAGAAATCCAACACCGCCCACTCCCCACTGGTGCATGCGAAAGCGGCGGGCCTT
>JABGPF010000240.1 GCA_018645065.1 Phycisphaerales bacterium | reverse complement strand
CGAAGGGGTGACAGAATCTATCGGAGATACTCGGGATCATATTCAATCCCGTGCTTTTGAAGCAATTGGATTAATTCATCCATATAGCTCATCTTACGATGATGTGATTCCTGATTTTGAATATACGATACAACGGAATCTTTCACGCTGGACGAGACGCTGAAAGCACTGTAACCATCTTGCCAACTGAAGTCCCGCATGTCGTGAAATGTGTTGTGTATCCATTTACTGCAGTTGGATTTTACCGTTCCCACGAATTGCGACAATGCGATCGTTGGTTCGACGATTGCAGCGATGTGGAGGTGATCGCTGACGCCATTTACCGCGAGCGGGGTTCCTTCATGATTGAGAATAATACCAGCGGTGTATTTACATATTCTTTCGATTCGCTCTGCGTCGATCATTTCGCGACGTTCTTTGGTTGAGAATACTATGTGGTAAATGAGATTTGTGTAAGACATTGTTTCTCCCGCTTTTCTGTCACCCTTCGGGGCTCTGTTTATTAGAGACTGACATACCGGGCCCTTCCGGACCCGGCTAAGATCGTAACGGGCCTTCGGCCCTGAAATCAAACCTAAAACATAAGCAGAGTCGCCGCTCGCAGCCTGGGAACAACTGTGATATATGTCAGCGACAAATAAGAAGCGTTTGCGACCGCTATTCCATCGTCGGTTTTACTACTTCGCCTTTGGCTTGGGCTTCGAGGTTTTCGTATGAACCGAAGAAGTCCGAGTTGCTGTCGAGCCATAGCGTTATGCGGTGCATGTCTTCGGCTGGCAGCTTCAGCTTGTTGTGCCCCTTGGCGAGCATCTGGTAAAGCTTCGATGCGCGGGCGCCGAACTTGCCCGGAATGGTTCGCGGGGTTGTGAATACGTTGTTGTTGAAGAAGAATGCGTACTTTTGCAGATTGTTGTAGGAGTTAAAGAATCGGCGACCGACCTTGCCCTTGCTCAGGTCGGGGCACTTTTTGCCCTTGGCTTTCTGCTCGGTATGGCATTTGATGCAATGCTTCTCAAGTACCGGTTGGACCAGGATCGGGAAGCTGAACGGTTTTGTGCCCGCGACTTCGGGTTTGATGTCGGCGGCTTTGCTTCGCATGGCTTTGGGGAACTTGCTCATCGGTCCGCGAGCCTGGCTGCGCGGTTCGTGGCAGCCCTGGCAGACCAATCGTTCGCCCGGTTGAATGTACGTCGCTGATCGCATCGACTGCACGGCCAGCCCCTGCTCGTCGATCGCCTGGAAGTATACCGGGATGTTCACCGGGAGGTTAAAGTACGCGCTTCCGTCTTCCGCCACCGGAACCGTCCCGAGGATTGCTCGGGCGGACTTTTGGCTTCCGAAACCGATTTTCGGATTGTTGGCGAACGGCGTGGTTTTAGGCAGGAGTTGGATGATGCGGATGTTCGTAATCTTCGTGCCGTCGGGGAACGGTTTGAGGCTTTCATAAACGTTAATCAGGCCGACTTGCCCGGTCTTGGGGATGGTCTTGGGGTCGACGGGCTTGAACTTCTCGCCCGGAGCCAGCGGTTTGCCCAGGAACGTCTGGTGCGGGACTACGCGGGGCTGTTTGCGGGGGCGGAACGGGATCGGATCGAGGCACGAGATCGTATCATCGCGATAGAGCAGCTCCTTGTTGCCGAACGCGTCGAGCAGGTAGATCCCGTAGTTATTGGCAGTACCCGCGTTAGAGCGTGAGTCCTTATCGTAGACGCACAGGTAGAAATATTCGCTCAGCGGCCAGGCTGAGGCGTAGTTCGCAGGCGGGCCGTGGGTTCCGATTTCCGACTCGGGGAACAGTTGGTCCGGCGTGATGCGTTTCAACGGCGCCATCGCGTCGTCGTCGGGGATTTTCGGGTCGATCAGTACGAGCGATCCGTAAGCCTGGCCGTGGTGGCAGGCGGCGGTTGCGGTGAGCTTGTGCGAACCGGGGATCGAGCGCATGGTAATTTCGAAGTGCGGGCGAGTTCTCGCCGACGGCGCGAAGTTACCGTGAATTGCTCTGGCGTCTCTGCCGTCGGGTGTGGTGATCCACGGATGGTGAGCCTGATTGAATCCGCGGTCAACGTAATCCCATCGCGTGTAGACAATCATGCCGTTGTTGTCGATGCTCGGCTGCCATTCGTTTGTCTCGTGGTGCGAGAGGCGTACGATATCGCTTCCGTCGCCGTTCATCGAGTGGAGGGTGAAGCTGGGGACGGGGCGGCCGTGGCATCGCCCGTATCCGCCGCGTCGCTCAGAGATGAAAACGATTCGCCCATTGGGCATGAAGCACGGATCGAAATCATTTATCGGCCCGTCGGTCATTTGCGTCAGGTCGGTTCCGTCTGCATTCACGCGGAAGATTTTCCACGTGTTGTTCTCGGTCCACTGCCTGTAACGCAGGCGATCCTTCTCTTCGGCGGCGATATCAGTGTAGGCGAACAGGATTTCTTTCCCGTCGTACGACAGGTCCGGTGACAAGAATCCGCCATCGGCGGTAAGTTTCTTGCCCTTGAATCGCCCGTTGGAGCAGACGGATTTTTCCAGCACGTTGGTGGCTTTCGGCGAGTCGGAGAAGGCGTTTTCCAGCACGAACAGTCCGCCGCCTCTTATCGCATTGAATCCGAAGTACTGGTCACACATATGGTTACCAGTCTTCTCGGAGTTCGGATTGAAGTGACGTTTGATGAACAGGATCTTGTCAAAATTGATCAGCGGGTTTGAGAACGCAACTTTGCGGCGGAGTTTCAGCGCCAGGTCCATCAGGGCTTTGCGCCCGGGTTCGTCGGTCACTTCCACTTTTTTCGCCGAGGCGATCAACTTTTCCAGCACCGCTCGTTCGGAGGTGAGTTTCGCCGCGCCATCCATCTTGACGATGTATTCCAACAACGCGCCGGTGCGTCGGATAACCGCGTCGAGCTCGTCGCGATCGGTCTCCGCCGGAAGCGAATGAACGTTCAGCACCTGGTCGGCAGCCGGCCAGCGGTGGTTAGATTTCCGCTTCGTTCCGCCTTTGGCGCGAATCGCGCCGGGCGCCTGAACCGTTTTGGGCGCCGCGCCTAGAAATTCAAATTTAGCATCGGCCCAGTCGGTGTGATCGTGTCCGTAGTCGTCGCCGCCAACGGTCACAACCAGGTCGACCTGCTTAACGCCGGTCAGGTTCGCTTGGATAAGCTTGGCGGCCTGCCCGCCTTTCATCACACCGCTCTTGGCGATCACCTTCTTGTTAACAACTATCTGGAACTCAGCCGTGCCAGCGTTCTTGGACTCGGCGTCGATACCGACCATCGCTGAAAATTTGGTCGTCTTACCGTCGAGCTTTACGCGGATAACTCCCGCTGGGTGCGTCCCAACGCCGCGTTTGAACGACTTGCCGCCGATCTTGATCGGATTACCGCCAACCGACTTGTTCTTCCGCGAACGGCCCCACCCGGTGGTCGAGAGCTTCAGGTCCAGCTCGTCGAGATAGATGGTCTTGGACTTGCCCGCGGCCTGAACCGGCGTGGCTGCGAGGCCTGCGATAATCGACACAAGTGCGATCAGTGCGAAAAATGCGGTAAGTGTCTTATTCATTTTCTGTTCCTGTTGCTGTTGCTGCAATTTCGGTTAACTCGGCGACAAGTGCTTCGGCGTCTTCGGCGTTCGGCGCTTCAGCCATTATCCGCATAATCGGTTCAGTGTTCGACGCTCGGACCGAGACCCACGCATCGTCGAAATCGATGCGAAGCCCGTCCGAATCGTTCAGCTTGGCCTCAAGTTGATACGAGAATGCCTGACGCGTCGCGTCGATGATCTTCTCAATCGCTCCGATGGGGCAAGGCTGTTTGGTTTTCAGCATTACGTAGGCCGGGATCTTATCGACCAGTCCACTAAGACTAATGCCCGTTTCGGCGAGATATTGCAGTACGTACGCCATTGCGGTGAAGCTGTCTCGCACGGGGACAACCTTCGGCTCGATCAGGCCCCCGCCGCCCTCTCCGGCGAGAATGCATCCGCCTTCCAGCATCCCGGATATAACGTTGGCCTCACCGGTCGGCGTGCGGACGACTTTGCATCCTGCCGCCGCGGCAAGATCGTCGACCATTCGCGAGGTCGATAGGTTCGTTGCGATATCGCCCTTCCGCTTGGACAGCACAAATGCGGCCGCCAGCGCCAGCGTGTATTCCTCGCCGATGAAGCGCCCGTTTTCGTCAACTATCGCCAGGCGATCGGCGTCGGCGTCTTGTGCGAATCCGACCGCCGCCCCGTGGTCGCGAACGGCTTGGCACAGTTCGGTTAGATTCTCTTCGACCGGTTCGGGGTTGTGGGCGAACTGCCCGGTTGGCTCTGAGTTCAGGTGGATCAATTCGCAGCCGAGTTGCTCCATCAGGTCGCGCGAGGCGATGCACCCGGCGCCGTTGATGCTGTCGAGCACTACTTTGAACCGTTTGGACGCGATGGCCGGTACGTCGCAAATCGCCAGCACGTCTGCGATGTGCTTTTCCTCGGCTGTTTCGTCCTGCGACTCAGCGCCGCGGGCCTCGTCGGCGACTATCGCGAATTCTCCGGCCTCCCAGACGCCTTTGAGCTTCATTGCGTCTTCGGCGGTCAGGCCCGTGCCCGTCGGCTGGAGAAATTTGATGCCGTTGTATTGGATTGGATTGTGGCTGGCGGTTACTATCACGCCCCCGTCTGCCGACAGCTTGCTCGTCATCAGCGCCACGCCCGGGGTCGATGCGATGCCCAGCGACGTAACGTTAACCCCGCAGGCCAACAGACCGTCGGTTATCGCCTGTTGAATCTCCGGGCCAGACTGGCGCGAGTCTCGCCCGATAACAACGCTCTTGCCCGCACCCAGCATTGTCCCGAACGCACAGCCGAATTGGCGGGCGATATCCGCTGTCAGCGTAGAACCGACAACACCACGAACGCCCGAAACGCTAACCATTAATCTGTCCATTTTTTGCGGCTCCTGAATGTGAGAAATCGAACTGGCATTATACATATTTGCGCCGAATTGGGAAAACTCTTCCCGCGCGGTTATGCTATGGACAATGCAGCGATGGATAATACATGCCGACATGGACGAGTTTTTCGCGGCCGTCGAAAAGCACGATAACCCTGCGCTGCGGGGCAAACCGCTGCTGGTCGGCGGAGATCCGACCGGGCGCGGGGTGGTCGCCACCGCCAGCTACGAGGCACGGGCGTTCGGATGCCATTCTGCCATGCCGATGGCCCGCGCGCTGCGAATATGCCCCAATGCGATTGTTATCCAGCCGCGCGGCCGGCGTTACGGCGAGGTGAGCGAGCAAATTTTCGAGGTGATGGGCCAGTTCACCCCGCTGATCGAACGCTTGAGTGTGGATGAGGCGTTTCTCGACGTCAGCGGTTGCGAGCGTCTGCTCGGCCCGGCTGCGAAAGTGGCGGGCGATATTAAAACGCGTATCAAGTCGCAAACCGGGCTTACGGTTAGTGTCGGCGTGGCGCCGAATAAGTTCCTGGCCAAGCTCGCCAGCGACCTGGAGAAGCCCGACGGCTTGACGATAATCACGCCGGAGAACGTTCATGACGTGCTCGACCCGCTGGGAATTCGCAAGCTCTGGGGCGTGGGACCTGCCGCGGAAAAACAGTTCGCCAGACTGAACATTCGCACCATAGGCCAACTGCGACACGCCAGCCCAGACATGATCCGCGCCCGCCTGGGCGAAGGCGGAGAGCATTTCCAACGCCTGTCAGCCGGGATCGACGACCGCCCGGTAATACCCGACACCGAAGCAAAAAGCATCGGCCAGGAGCAAACCTTCCGCACAGATATCGACGACCTGGACGCACTGGCTGGCGTACTGCTCGACCAGACCCAGCAAATCGCGATGCGCATGCGACGAAGCGGGTTTAAAGCCCGCACAATAACGCTCAAAATCCGCTACGGCGACTTCACAACGCTGACGCGGTCAGCCACTACAGACGAGCCGACAGACGTAACCGAACTGCTATGGCGCCAGGCCAAAGGGCTGTTGAACAAATGGGCCGAAACGCAATATCACCCGCTGCGTTTACTGGGCGTAACGCTGTCTCAATTCACCGGCCAGGCCGGGGTGCAAGGCTCACTATTCGCCGACCCATCACGAGAAAAACAGCATCGCATTGATCAAGCGGTGGACAAAATCGCCAACCGTTTCGGAACCAGCGCAATAAACCGCGGCGGACCGAAATAACCCCCACAATGCACATCAACCCAAAAGCGCTAAGCCGCAAGCGGCGGACACGATAAAACCCGAACGAACGTGACGCCGTGCCGCTTGCGGCTTAGCGCTTTTGGGAAGCTTGATGCATAATCATCTTACGGGCTGGATTTTGAGATACGCAGACTCTGGATTCGCTACTTTCCGATGCAGTAGAGGTGCTTCTTGCTGCGGATGAATATTTTCCCGTCGGAGATCGCCGGCGAGGCGCGGCATGGTTCGCCAAGTTCGTTTTTCGTTATCAGGCGAAATTTGGGGGCTGCGTCTATCACGTGCGTTATCCCGTCGTCGTCCAGAAAGTAAAGCCTTCCCTCAGCCGACACCGGGCTGGCGCTGTGATGACGCCCCAGCTTCCTGGTCCACATTACCTTGCCCGTCTTGGCGGTAAGGCAACTGGCCTGCCCCTTGTCGCCGACCACGAAAAAGTATTTCCCCGCCGCTATCGGCGAGGGCACGTAACTGGTCTCTTTGGTTCGATGCCACAGCACCTTGCCCTTTGGGGTTATGCCCAGCGTGTGCAGGGTCGGGAACCCGCCGGTTATCAGGAACACATCGTCGGTAAAAACCATCGAGGCGACGAACTGATCGGTCGGGCCTTTAACAAGCCAGTTCCGCTTACCGGTTTTCGGGTCGTACGATGCGGTGCAACGCGAACCTGACAGCACCATCTGATCCTTACCGCCCGCGTTGAACACCACCGGCGGAACGTACGATCGCACGCGATTAGGCCGGTCGATCCGCCAGCGTTCCTTGCCCGTAGCCTTGTCCAGGGCGACGATGTATGCGGTGTCTTTGCCCTTGGCGTCCTGGTCGCCGTTTACTATCACCATGTCGTCATACAGCAGCAGCGAGGCGCAGTATCCGTGCTTGGCGGTGAAGCGACCCGGCTCGGTGCGCCAGATTTCTTTCCCGTCAAAATCGTAGCAGGCGACGAACATTTTCTCGACGTTCAGGAACGTAACCCACACATGCTCACCGTCCGCAGCAGCCGTGCTCGACGCCCGAGAATTCAGGTAGTTTATCTTCTCCGGCGGAGCGGTCAGAACGGTTTTCGTCCAGAGCACCTTACCGGTTTTCGCGTCCAGAGAGAGCAGCAGGCGAGAGTTGCCCTTACCCGCCGAAGTTACAAACACCCGCCCCGCCGAGACGATCGGCGAGGAATGCCCCTTACCCGGAATCGCAGTCTTCCAGGCGATATTTTCATCGGCAGACCATTTCACAGGCACGTTAGTCTCGGTGCATACCCCATCACCAGTAGCCCCGCGCCAGGAAGGCCAATCAGCGGCCAGACAAACAACCCCAAACGCACCAACGGCCAACATCGTAGCTAAAAAATTCTTCATCACATTTTCTCCAAACCGTCTGGTTCGCTTCGTCAGCCGCATCCAACTTCTCATACAAGTTTACCGTAACACTACCGCCCAAACCTGGAATCTTACCGCTTGCGGTTTAGCGATTAGCAGGAGGCTTGTTGAATTATCTCATTGTTCTATTAACGCACCGGCTGTGAATTCCTTACCGTCTTCTGTTTCGAAATAGTAAACCCAATACGCCTCTCCGCCGCCGTAGTTGTTCGGATCGCCAACCGATTCGCCCGGCGCAATCCATCCGTCCAGCGGAGCGTCGTACCAGTTAATGAACTCCTCAGCCGAAAAATAGTCCCCGTTGATAGTGTTAAGCCGGAAAGAATTCCCCTGCCTTGAGAACCCGCCGAATCTCAATACGCGAATCGCCACAGGCGAGATATTCTCAATGGTCGTCGAGTAATACCCCACCGCGCCCGGCCGGGAGTCGGAAGGACCGTAACTGATCTTTACATACTCCAGCCCTTCGTCAAGTTTCGACAAGTCTAAAAGATCGTTTCGATATCCCGACGGCGCCTCAACAAACTCGACCCCTTCGGGCAACGGGGTGAAAGTCTCCAGGCCATTGACCACCTGGCCATTGGGATAGACCACCAGGTAAGACGTTATATCTTCGAAGTCCACGTGTTCGTCAGCGAGATAAAGCATCTGATTTTCAACCCGCACCTCCCGCCATTCGTCGGGGTCATCGAGCGGCATGCCCACGTAAACCCGATAGTCCCGCCCTTCAGCCAGATGGGATCGCAGCGCATGCAAAGCCCAGTCCCTGGCCTCCTCAGCCGACGGACGCCGAAAAACAACCCACCCCACCACCGCAAGAAC
>JABGPF010000239.1 GCA_018645065.1 Phycisphaerales bacterium | reverse complement strand
CGGACCCAAACCGTAGTTAAGGGCCCAGAAGGAATAGTCGTCATCGTCTACATCGCCATCGCCATCAATGTCACCAGTCAGCCATCCCTTGCCGGATGCGGCGGGACCGGTGTAGTTTAGTGCCCAGCGGCTATAGTCATCATCGTCTACGTCACCATCCAGATCAAGGTCGCCGTTGGCAGTACCGAATCCGGTGGTGCCAGCCCCATTGTCCCACATGGCCAGGTTTCCGATTACGTTGAGGCGGTCGGCTGAGGTTATGGCACCATCGCCGTCCAAGTCGTATGTGAAGAGGTCGCCAGAACCGACGGCTGCACTGATCATGTCGATGTCTGTCGCGTTGCAGACGCCGTCAAGATCGAAGTCGCCGAGTTGCGAGATTACCAAGTTGCTGCCGCCTAGGGTACCGATGCTGCCTACCAGATCTCCGGTGACTGCGGTAGTTTCAGTGAGGGTGGCGGTGACCGCTACTGACTTCAGGCTGGCCATATCGTTTGCTCTTACGCGAAGGGCGCCTGCGACCTTGTCAGCGTAAGCGATTCCCAGAACTTTACCGTCAACCGTGACAGCGCCATCAGCGTAAACAGCGGCTCCGTTAGCGGCATTCAGGTCGACTACTACTGTTGAACCGTTAACAAAGGTGATATCCATGTCGGTGTTGGTTGCGCCAACAGTCTTACGATATTCGGAGCCATCCAGAACGGTGATGCCCGCAGTCAGTGCGGGAACGGTTCGGACTGAGACGGAACCTACGATGAAATCGGTGGGCTCTACGGGAGCACCGGGGGTCTCGGGCACAGTTGAGACCGAGGCAGTCGCACTGAACTGAATGTTCGCCAGGCGGGGGTCGCTATCAACGAAGGGGGTTCCGCCGTTATCGAGAATCTTACCGATATAGAGCGGGGCTCCGGAGACCTGCGGGAAAAAGCCTTGTACATTGAGTTCTGCGAGTACATAGCTGAGAGATGCGGTTTCGACGAACCACTCGTTACCGGGGGCCAGGTTTTGACCAAGCTCCACGCCAACTGTTGCGCCCTGGCTTTGCAGTGATGCCCAGCCAGCGGTAGCGTACTCGCCAGTGCCGTTCTCGCCAGCGCTCGGCAAGAATGACAGTGATGGCAGAGCAGTATCGCCATTGTCGGCGTTGGTCTGGCCGTTCAGGTCTATAATAGAATAGCCTGTCAGCTCTCCAACTCCGGTCACGGGTCCCGGCTGATCGCCTGTGAATACTACGTAGGCTTGTCCGTCTGGGGTGATTTCCAGGTTAGCCACCGCACCGGCGTGCGCAGCGCCAGCGATCCCGATGATACAAACCAAATTTATCAGATATTTTGCCATCTCTCACGCGCTCCATTTAAGAAGGTTAAGCATTTTTGATTGTCAGCCTCGTTTTGTCGACCACGCATTTCATATGTACTGGTCACTCTAATTGCTACGTTCCCACGCGGCGAACCGCACAGGCTATTTACTTCGCTCCTCTCCTACCCGATAGGAGCGACCAGCATCCTCGATTGAACTTTGTTTCGTCTCGTCATTGAGTTAAGTGGGGTTGTTGTCATTCAACCTGATCCACTTCTTCATGACATTATTTAACCACGGAATCGGCATAATGTCAAGACTTAAACCTTTGCAAAACTTTAGAAAAAAATGGGCTATTTTACAACTGGCTTTGGCGCAGTGGTTTGCGCTGTAAAAAAACCAGCGGTTTTGCAAGTTTTATTCGGTTTTTTTAGATCGGATCAACTTTTGGTAATCTGATCCGTCTCGCGTTTTAGCGAGCAAAATGAGCATTGCTCGCGATGAAGATATCCAGGCCTGATCGCCCTGATTTCGACATTGCAGTAATATATCACATTATCCTGTAAATGTCCAGCCTGAAAACAGAATTGTCCCCGAAAATCCAAGCGTTGGTCTCGCTCGTTGCGTAAGTCGCCACGATGCAGTTGAAAATCAAGGCGATACGCTCTTACCCCTGGATGATTGTAACCACAAACCAGGGCTTGTGTTGCAACAATATGACATGCTGGATGGATGGGTCTATATGCAATCGGCGTTGGCTTGTAAGTTCTTGTATAGGGGTGTGATATGGATTGTTGAACTAAGGGCGTGCCGGCTTGGCGGCGGCTTGGGGCGGTATGGCGTTTTGTGTTTTTTGGTTTTCAGGTCGCTCTGTGAGATATCCGGGTTAGTACAGCGCCTTATAATATGTTACTATATGTTGCGATATCCCCTAGCCGAGATTGTGGACCATGCCCGATGAGATTTTAAAATATCTGCGACGGACCTCAAGGCGTATGCTGCTTCGGCGAGTAGTCGAATCTGCGGGCGTTGGCGTTATCGTTGGCGGTTTGATTGCATCGGGCTTGCAACTCGCGATGTGGATGGCGGGTCGTCCGGGGCGAGCTGTGGGGATAATCGTACTTGGCGTTGCGATGTTGGCCGGTGCGATCGTATCACTTATTAAGGGCGTATCGCTTACTCGTGCGGCGCGCTATATGGATAGTCGTGCATCTTTGGATGAGCGGTTGACAACTGCGGTTGAACTGGCCGGTGCGGGAGATGTAAGCCCTGCTGCTAAATGCGTCTATTCGCAGGCTGCACATGCTGCGAAGTCAACGGATGCGACGAAAGTGAGTTTGTGGATTCGGGGCAGAGTTACCGCAGCTACAGCGATGCTTTCGCTTCTGCTATGCGGAGCGTTAATGATGCTTCCGCAAGGGCCCGATATCGATCAGCAGATAGTAAATTCGCTTGATCGAATGTCTCCCGAAGCCATTAAAGCTCTCGCAGCAGAGTTCGCTCGTGCCGCCCAGAGCTCAGCTCAAGATGCCCCGGTGCTGGTGCGAGGCGTTCGGGCGATCAAGCAGAAGGACTCGCGTGTCCTGGCTGCGGTGCTTGAGGAGCTTCGTCGGCGTGGGGTGAAGTTGGTGCGTATTGTTCGCCCGGAGGTGCTGGCGATAGCGACTGCGGGCGGGGCAGAGGGCGATGGTTCGGTGACAACCCAGCCGGCGGATTCAGCAGTGGGGCGATGGGATCACCATGCCGGCGGGGCGGTTCACGTGTGGGATCCTTTGTACGATAAGTTGAATTCCGGCGGGTCGAGCAGTACGAAGCCGACGGGTGCAGGAAATGATTTACCGACAGTCGGATACGCTGACGCCTGGACGTTAGCCCGTTTGCGAGCGGCCCGGGCGTTGCGAAGCGGAGATGTTGGCCACGAGTACCGGCGGATGGTTCGCGAATTTTTCAGCGATCGTAGATAAGTTGGGGGGTGATCGGGGCGTTGGGTGAAGTGCTTCACGCGGGCCGGTGTTTGCGGTTCGTCGATGAATATTATGTGAAAGTATCTCACTTGCGTTGCGTTGAGCCTGATATCTGTTATAATCCGCGATCCGTAGCACCATTACATAGAGCGACTATACGTGAGTGAAGAAGAGAGACAGTTAGACCGCGATCGCCAGATGAGTTTCGGTGATCACCTGGAGGAGTTCCGTCAGCGTTTGATTTACGCGCTGATCGGGCTGGTGATTGCGCTGGTGGTCTGCATGGTGTTCGGTAAGTTTATCTTCGATTTTCTGCAGCATCCTTACGTCAGGGTGATGAAGGATCTGGGTAAGGATACGGAAATTTACACTCACGATCCTGCAGGCGGGATTCTTATATATGTTCGCGTGTGTCTATACACGGCGATTCTGTTCTCTGGTCCGTGGATTTTGTACCAGTTCTGGCAGTTTATAGCAGTCGGTTTATATCCCAGCGAGCGTCGCTATGTGCATGCGTCAGTTCCGTTTTCAGGGGCGTTGTTTCTCGGAGGGGCATTCTTTTTCGTGTTTGTTGTTTGCGAGAAAATGCTGGCGTTCTTCTTCGGTTTCAACAGTTGGATAGGCATTGAAGAGCAGATAACGATGCCCTTATACATCAAGTTCATGACTACCATGATGCTGGTGTTCGGGATTGGTTTCCAGACTCCGCTGGTGGTTTTCGTGCTGGGGAAAATAGGGCTTGTTTCGCTGAAGACCTTTAACCACTACAGGCGTCACGTAATTTTGGGCATGTTGATTTTTGCTGCGCTTGCGACATCACCGAGCCCTGTCGATCAGGTTCTACTGGCCGTTCCGATGTGGTTGTTGTACGAACTGGGCATTGTCCTGGTCTGGTACTTTGTCGAGCGTCCCAAGAGGCGTGCAGACGATGGCGAGGAATGGGACTGATCCGTTGCGGTGTCTGCTCCGCTCTGATGGAGTCATCCCGGTCTGATGGCGCCAATGAGTATTAATACAAAACAAGAAAAACCCCGCAGACAGTTGCCTGCGGGGTTTTTTATATCTGCTTTATATGCCCTTGGTTCTCGGTTCGCATAGTCGGCGAGCCCGAGTTCCGGGTGCGGCGGAAACGGTTTATACCGCGTCGGCGCCTTTGTTTTCGTCGGCGTTTTCTGTGGTGTCTGACGCCTGGGTGTTGTCCGTGGAAGATGTCGCCGAGTAGTCCGTGTCGTCATCCATCGCGTCGGTGACGTCTGACTTCACCGAGTGGACTTCCTCCTTAAACTGACGCAGGCCTTTACCCAGACCGCGTGCCAGTTCGGGCAGCTTCTTACCACCGAACAGCAGCAGCATCGCCACTAGAATAATGATTATTTCCGGCATGCCCAAGTTCGGAAGAAAGCCAATGATCGCGTTTGTCATATCTCTAACCTCTTTATGGTTTGTGTATCGTATTGCCCGGTGTTTACTCAACCGGAACATGTATTATCCCTCTCGGCGGCGGGCATGTCAAACTAATTTGCAGGCCATCGGGCTTTCCGGGCCAAGCTAAGTTCTTGCCCGAAACGCGTTGTGGGGCTATACTCTTGACATTGCAGCGGTGATTATCGTCGCGTAACAACTCCGAATACGCGAGAGCAAGGCTCCAAATGAGCAGTGAAATCACCGACAAGACCGCTGAGTTCCAGGGCAGCGCCGGCAGGCTGCACAATAGCGGTAGAACGGTAAAACGGTAAAAACGCCTCTGGCGGTTGGTAAATCATGAAGGCAGCGATTTTTATCCCGTGTCTGACTGAGCACATGTACCCCGGTTCGGGTCTGTCTATGGTCAAGGTGCTCCGCCACGCCGGGGTTGAGGTCGAGTATGTCGATGATCAGACATGCTGCGGCCAGCCCGCCTTCAACGCCGGTTACCGCCGCGAGATCATTCCGATCGCCGAAAGGCTCATAAAACTCTTTGCGGGCAAGGAATATGTGATCGCTCCGTCTGGCTCGTGCACCGCTATGGTGCGCGTGTTCTATCGCGAACTGGACATTTCCGGCGCCCTGAAAGACGACCTGGACGACCTCTGCGGGCGGATATTCGAGTTCTGCGAGTTTATGGTCGACGTCGCCAAGGTTGACTCGCTCGGCGGGACGTTCCCCCACAAGGTAACCTATCACGACTCGTGCCACCTTTCGCGCGAACTCGGCGTGGTCGCCCAGCCGAGGAAACTCATCAACGATATCGCGGAGATCGACTTTGTCGAAATGAAAGATTCAGACGCTTGCTGCGGGTTCGGCGGGATGTTCTCCGCCAAGTTCGGCGAGCTGTCGACCGAGATCGTGGCCCGCAAGTGCGCCAATATCGTCGATAGCGGCGCCGAATACGTTATCGGAGCCGACGCCGGGTGCCTGATGAATATCGGCGGATATCTCCGCAAGAACAAGATGACGCCCAAAACCATGCATATCGCCGACCTGCTGGCAACCAGCCTCGATCTGTAAGATTGCCCAATGGACAAAACGCCCAGAAAAATCAAAACGTACGTTCACGACGCACTGGGCGATAAGCCTATGCGCCGAGCGGTGTCTAACGCGGCTGAGACCTCTAAAAGCTCGCGCGACAAACAGGCTGCTCGGATCCCGTATTGGGACCTGGTGCGCCAGAAGGTGCGGTCGTTTAAGCAGGACGTCCTGGAGCATCTCGACGAATATCTCATCGAGTTCGAATCCAACTGCCAGGCCAACGGTATAAAAGTTCACTGGGCCCGAGACGCCGCCGCCGCCCGCGAAATCATCGGTAAGATCGCTAGCGACTGCGGCGCCAAAAACGTCGTGAAGTCCAAGTCGCTGACCACCGAGGAGATTGACCTCAACTCGTATTTGGCTGACCAGGGCGTCGATCCGGTCGAGACTGATCTGGGCGAGTATATCGTTCAGTTGCTCGGGCAGATCCCGTCGCATTTGGTGGCGCCGGCGTTGCATCTTTCGCGTCAGGACATCGGACGACTCTTCCACGAGAAACTCGGCGAGGAGTACACCGAAGACCCCGCCGAACTCACCGAGATCGCCCGCATCCATTTGCGTCAGAAGTTCCTGAACGCAGACATGGGCATTTCGGGGGCGAACTTCGGTATTGCCCGGTCCGGCTGCGTTTGCGTGGTTGAGAATGAGTGTAATGCTCGGCTGACTATCTCTTTACCGAAGGTTCACGTCGCGGTGATGGGCATTGAGAAGTTGATTCCCGACCTGTCGGCGTTACCGTACTTTCTGAAGCTTTTGCCCGTGAGCGCCACCGGCCAGCGGGCGTCGTCTTACGTTAATATTATCGGCGGACCCGGCCGTGAGGGCTCCGGCGAGGGCCCGCAAGAGGTCCACGTTGTGCTGCTGGATAACGGGCGGTCGAAGATTCTCGGCGACGCCCAGCTCCGCGAAACGCTGATGTGTATGCGTTGCGGGGCGTGCCTTAACACGTGCCCGGTTTATCGGGAAATCGGCGGCCATGCGTACGGTTGGGTCTATATGGGGCCGATCGGTTCGGCGCTTATCCCGCAGTTCCTCGGCGAGAAAGAGGGGTGTTACGCTCCGTCGCTGTCGACCCTCTGCGGGGCCTGCCACGAGATCTGCCCGCTGAAAATCAACATACCCAGGCACCTGCTGAAGCTGCGCAACAAGGTTGTGCTCGCCGGACAGAGCGGGTTCTTCGAGCGTATCGGTATTAAGCTGTGGGCTTTCGCCGCCGCTCGACCGCGACTTTACCGCTTCGTCACCTGGTTCCCGGGCAAGCTGCAAATGCTCCTTCCGGGCAAGCGGGCCTTCCCCGCGCCCGGGTATATGGGCAGGCGGGCAGTGGGGCGGTTCGACTCAAAAGGCTTTGCTAAACGCTTCAGGGAGATGGACAAATGACCGAATCAGGCCGCGACGACATGCTGGCGGACATCCGCTCGTCACTTGAGATCGCTTCAGATATACCATACTCAATCGGCGGTGAAGAACAACCCCTCGACGGATACCTCGCTGCCGAGCTGTTCGACGATCCCCAGGCAATGCGCACACGTTTTGCCGAGGAACTCGAGAACGTGTCCGCCGATTACGACGAACTTGCCGACCCCGCCGCCGCGGCCAAATGGGCTGGCGAGGTCCTCACCGTCGACGGTTTCAATACGCTGGTGGTCGCAGAAGAGGGCCTGTGCCTCGACATCGCCCGAGCTCTGCAAGCAGACCGCCCAGAACTGGAGATCGTCATCGCCAGCGAGCTCGACGGCCCGGAGCGTCAGGCCCGCCTGGCCCAACCGACCGCCGCCCTGGTCGAAGTCGACTACGCACTGGCCGACATCGGCTCGCTCGTGGTTGTCCGCGACAAGACCGCCAGCATGCTCCCGCACTTCCTGCCCGAGTCGGTTATGGTGATCGTCCGCCCCGAGCAACTGCTAGCCAACCAGTTCGAGCTGATCAAGGCCATCCCCGCCGACGCCGGCCGCAACATGGTTTTCATAACCGGTCCCAGCCGCACCGCCGACGTAGAGAAGGTCCTGATCCTCGGCGCCCACGGACCCCGCAGAGTAAGCGTCGGCATGCTCGAGTCGACCGACTGATATCCCAATCCAACGAAACAAGACACCCCCTCCCTCAAAAAAGCCCGCCGCATCATGCGGCGGGCTTTTTATATGATACAGCGACGCTCACCGGAGCGGTCCAGCCGTATCATGCGACCAGTACTCACGGGGAGACCTGCCCGCATTCGTCGCCCGCCATCTTCACAATTGCTTCACACATACACGCTGTGAATCATGACCCGTAAAAGTAGTACTTCTTTTCCAGGTTGTGGGCATTACGAAGATGCAATCTTCTGTAACATGCTGCAAGCAAAGCGGTTGTGTAGATATCGCCACATGTGTTCCGGTCCGAATCGCCGCCGACAGGCCCGCCAACGGTTCGGATCGGAGCTTCGCACTGCGCGAAGGTGTGAACATGCGCCAATCCGTCAGCCGGGGTGGGGCTTTGCGAAGATTATGCAGCAAATTTTCCAACGGATGCCAAGCCGCAAGCGGCCCGACGCTGCGTTCATTCACGGTTGACAGGGTTCGCCGCTTGCGGCTTGGCGGCTCATTACGTATTGTGGCGGGTTAGGAGTTGGGATTATGATTG
>JABGPF010000238.1 GCA_018645065.1 Phycisphaerales bacterium | reverse complement strand
CCCAAAACATGGTCAAAACCCTCCAAC
This sequence comes from Phycisphaerales bacterium, assembly GCA_018645065.1. Classification (GTDB taxonomy): domain Bacteria; phylum Planctomycetota; class Phycisphaerae; order SM23-33; family SM23-33; genus BS750m-G57. The sequence goes on along the minus strand of JABGPF010000238.1, from coordinate 8,374 downwards.
TAACCGCCATCTGATCGACCCCCGCCCATCCCGAAAACTCCGTCCGAGAGTTCGAGTTCCGAGGACATCCATGAGCAAGCCTCTGTTTCCCCGGGCCGCGACTCAATAATTATGTCTTGTATCCCCCGATCCCGGGCTGTTGGCTGGTTTCTTAGTTTGTTGTTTTCTCGTTACGCGTCAGGCTATCTTGTGTTACAGTGTACGTGCAAAGGAATTACGAATCGCGCTATTTTACATTTTAAGGGATGACCTCTATGCCTCTAACGATTAAAACGCCAACTCGATCCATCGTCTTTGCCCTTTTGTTTACCATGTCTCTTTCAACAGGGCTGTCGGCAGATACCTGGGAAGATAAAATTAAGAAAACAGCCCTGGAATACGCAGATAAAAAGAAGAACGAGTTAATTCAAAAGGCCAGCAAAAAGGCAATTCTGGAACTCTACAAAAAGATCTATCCTCGGTTGAAAAACAAGAGCGAAAAAGATGCCCTGAAAGTTCTAGGAGGCTTGGGGATGAGGGCTAGAGAGTTCAACAGTATAGCTTCGGATCTGGCGAGTGGTGACCCTAAGAAAGTTCAAGACGCAAGCGACAAACTCGCCGTTGAAGTAGGAAAGCAAGTGCTTCATTTGGCAAAAATGAAAAGACTGAATCCGGCCTTGCGATCAAAAATGAGCACTGCTCTTGGCTCAGTCAAAGATGTAAGCACGCATCTTGGCTCACTCGCAGGAGGAGATGCTACACCCCTCTGTGAGTATGCTGGAGATCTTTTAATTAAGGCAGCAGGTGGAGCTAACGTGGTGGGCTTCTACCGAGCAGCCTATGGAGCAATGAAATTTACAAAAGATGCTTTTGTGGACTCTGAAATTGAGGGGTTTTACCAACAGTATAAGAGCGGCAAGTTTGACCCTATACAGTTTGATCTAGCTGGTGGCCATTATGCCATACGCGACAAAATTATCGCAGAAAAGAAAAAGAAAGCCTCAGAATTAAAAGGAATGGACATTCCACCTAAACTGAGGGCGCACCTGACTCGTGTCGATGAGGAGAAGTTCAAACAACGCCTCCTTGCTGGCTTTAAGGCACGAGCCGCGAAGGAGAGAAAAGCTAAAGCGGACAAAATAGCTGCTGCAAAAGCGGCAACACAAGCGGAGCAAATTCTCAATGTACTCAAGTTTACGGCACGCGGGCAGGGTAGGGATCACTGGACAGAAGGGGACTCAATGGTTCCAATCAAGTTTATAGAACGGGTACTTCGCGAGGCCCAAAAAGACCCCTTCTTTGACCCGGAAAAAAACATAGACCTGAGGATCGTGGCACGACTTCTTGCGAATGAATTCGTGCACGGAGTCAACTCGCCGGAGTACAAAAAAGCCCTTATAGAGTTTAATAAATTCCGCAATATTAAAAAGGGATCCACTAAGTCTAAAAAACTACAAGTAGTCTGCGGCCACAGAGCCACCATCGGGCGCGCAGCAGGCAAGCAAACCCCCTCCACCCTCAAGCCAGGCTTCATAATCGCCAAAGTTAGCGGGAGGTGGAAGGGACAGCCAACCCGCGCTCCCTCCAGGGTTTCCGGCCCCCTCTCCGTGCCCTGCGGCGGCAAACTGCGTGCCGAGATCACCGGTACCCCACCGGCGCCCAACAAGTGGAGTCTGGGCAACTGGAACACGGGTATGACTGTGTTCTTTCGCCCCCGCCACGGCAAGGGCTTCGGCCCAAGCCGCACGATCATCAACCTCGCAGGACAGACCACGAAGAACAAGCTGTCGGGCGAAGGCACCTGGCCCTGTGCAGGCCAAATCACCGTGGTGTGCAACTCGCCGGGCGGCGGCGGATCGTTCAACGCCTCCCAGTTTGAACAGAGTTACACAGGCAAGGTGGTTGTCACCGAGGTCACACCCGATCCACGACTTTTGAGCGGTAAGGAGATTGTCGATGGCGACCGCCTGAAAATGGATATCTTCGGCGATGTCCTCATTACCGATGGCAACACGTTCGTGCATGCCACCAGGGGAGCGGACCTGAAGTTCAATCTGAACTCCGACAAACCCAACACCCCACACCGCTTCGATCTTGCCGCAGGCAAAGTGCGTATCGTCGACACTGCAGGCGGGCGCAGACCAAACCTACAGCTCACTCTTAACGGTTCGGTAGACCCTAAGACCAAAAAGAAACTACCTGGCCCGATCTACTCGGTAACGCCCACAGGCACCGACTACGAAGTCCAGAACGACCGCCACAGGGCCTTCCTGAGAGTCTATGATGGATCCATCGCTATTAAGTATCCTGATGGTAAGGAGATCGAGCTGACCAAGGGCCAGGAATTAAAACTGCCACACGGCAAGCCAGGCGCCTTCGACTACAAACGCAACATCGATTTACTCGTCAAAGGCGTAGCCTTGGCCGATATCCCCATGGATAGCGATGTGCCTGAACCTTACGGTACTATCGACGGTCCTGTTTCCGGCGGCAAGTTCAACAAGGACTGGATCTGGCAAGACCCCAAGAATGATTGCATCAAAAAAATCCCCGACTCAAAAACCTTAATAGTAACCGTGCCTCATGGTAATGATCTGCTACGGAGCAAAACCAACGCGCCACGCTTACTGCACAAAGTCACTGGCGATTTTGATTTTGAATCTGAGGTGAACCTTGAATCTAAAGATCCCAGTTACGTTCACCTCGACTTCTTACTCTATTCACCCGGTAGTTACATCGGCTATTTGGCAAAACAACAACTTGAAGATGGTCTCACAGCTGACTACAGGCTCCTTAGTGGATGCTGGAAAAGCAGCAATAAAAACTACATCGGAGTCATAAGCGGCAAGTATGCCTCCTATCCGAAGGGGCCCATTAAAGTCCGTGTATCTCGGCGAGGTAAGATATGGCAGAGCCACTGGAGTCGTGATGGCCAAAAATGGACACTCTTTTTCGAGGACAAGCTCGATATACCCGACACAGTTTGGATTGGCTATAGCTTCAGGCGTGATGGACGCGGACAATACTATAGAGAGCATGGCATCTTCACGGTAAAGAATATCCGTATCACTACAATCAAACCCAAAACCACATCAAACGAAGCCAGGAATCCTGAGCAGAAAGAGGAGGCGTCCAAGCCCGCCACTGCGACGCAATCGGTTCCGGTTTCCGCTGTTGGCAATGGCGTCATTCCGACGCCGATGGCGGGGGTGAGCAAAGCCCAGGCCAAGGAGGCCGCCCAAGTCGCCGCGATTGCCGACGCGCTCCGCCGCCTTCACGATGCCTCTGGCGGAGTGACCACTCAGGGCAACCGATCGACCGGCCAGTGGACGTTTGGCGGGATGACCCTCGTCTCGGAAACGGTAGTGAAAGACCGCGTGGCAGAGAGCGATCAGATTACCCTGCAAATCACATCCCGGAGCGGTGCGAAAGTCATGATCGTGGTCAAGGACTTCGTTCTGCAACAACCCAAGCCCGCTACCTGTGCCGGACTGGCTGGCTATCTCACGTCCCGGCTGAAAGCATGCGGGTACACGGTGACCACTCGATTCGTGGAGCAGGAAACGATCTGCGAAGCGACGATTACGCGAGCGAAGCCACCGGCCGTGAAACCGGTCGTGAAACCGGCCGTGAAACCAAAGGAGACGATGTTATTCACAAACGGTAATCCAGGGGGTGTGCAGAACAAGCCCACGGCGGCAACGACCTTCAAGCTTGCAGGCCCGACGCGGATCACCTATGTGATGAGCTATCACTGGAATGGCGGCCGTGGCAAGACGCCGGGAACAATCGCACTTTGTCACGCCGACGGAACCGTCTATGGCCCGTGGAAAGCGAGTGCGCGACGCGCAAACAACCGGACGTACAACACCTACTGGGAGTGCCGTCCCAACGTCCTGGTCAAGCCGGGCACCTACACCATCGTGGATAGCGACCCGACCACATGGGCCCAGAATACCCAGTCCGGCGGCCGAGGCATGGTCGAAGTCAAGGGCACAAAATTGCCCGCGCTACCGGCCAAAGAGGGAGGACAGGAGACTGATCCCAATGCCTCTCTCCATGACGGGACTAAAATGGGTGTATTTACCATTGATGTTCCAAAGGGTTGGAAACGGGCCAAGGCGAGTGACGAGAAAGAAACGGACTCATATCTCTTTACTCGTGCTTTCAATAAAGGTGACTTGATCGTTAGTATCTACAAAGAAGGTAGACCCTACGATGAAGAAGGTAGACCCTACGATCCAAAGCGGTTAATGGCAGTGTATAGGCGTATAAGGGATGGTTTCAAAAAGAAAAATCCGGGAGTAAAAGCACAAATATGGTCATTTAAAGGACAAAAGTATGGGATGTATAGCTTTACCGGTGACAGAAACCCTAAAGCAAAACGCGCATACCATTACATAGTTATGCCTGGAAAAGAAAAGTATTATGTTGTGATGGTAGTCGTACCAGGAAGACATGCTGCTTTACCAGAATTAGCAAAAGATTTTATCAGAAAGACAAGAATCAGCGGTGTCAAATATGAATAACGTGCCGCTGTAAATAAGATTCCAGTCCCCCGAACTCTCGAACTCTAAGCAATTACAGCAAGCCGGTAACAAGCAGACTCGCTCTCCAACACCTTGCCATCTTGCCTAAAACCGTGACGGCTGTGCTTGACATCGTCAGACGTGACAGATACCCTGAACTACCGATTTGACTCCAATCTCCGGCGAAAGGAGATTTTGTGTAGAATAGGGAGTTATGCATCCCGCCGCTCAGGTACAGAAGTTCGCTAATGGCTACTGGAGACACTATATGGATGAACTGCTTGAAATTGCCCGAGAGAACTTTGGAGCACCTGGTCAGCGCAGTTTTTCGTGGCTCGACAAACTGTTCTACCTAAACATAAAAAAACCTTTCTGGTGTACCCAAGGGGATGACCTCTTTGCCATGTTTAGAGAAAAGTGGCAGGTACTAAACGATGGAATAGTTGTTTGGGCGCACATCGTCCAAGCTAACACCCTACTGTTCGAGCGAGGCATGGCCAATTGTCCTGCATCCGTTATTTTTACCCCAACGCCAGATTCCGTGGTTGACCCTGATGAATTGGGACCGATCGCGAGATCACTTTTTGAGCTAAAAAATACGTCTCCAGACGCCCCGAAACTAGCGGAGTTTGCCGACAATCTGACGGATGAGATGGTGCGAACGTTTGGACTGCCAGTACCCGAACAGATATCAGCTATACCTAATCTGTTTGAGGCCACTACCTTTGTCACAAGAAAACACCTGCCCAACCGAATCCTATCAGCGTCGTTCTTCCCGCTAGTTGTCAGATCTTCACCACCATACTACAACTTTCCTTTACCGAGCCGGTATTGGCCGAAACCACTAATTGCCTTCTGGAACGATTCGCAATATGGCTGACCCCGTTGCCCCCCTACGAGTTGAATACCAAGACAAGTAATATGCACAGAAGCAGAAGCGCGAATTATGAAAATTGATAATTTAAGGTGACCCCGATTCCACCCCTTGTGACCCCCGACCCCTGGGTTCAATGATTACCCTGAAGCCTATTTGCGACTGGGCTTTATCAGGAGGATGTCCCTGACGGCTGGCGGGTCGGCATCTGTCGACAGGCGTGTTCCACGAGCCATTGCGAATGACCCGACACCCGGACTTTGTGGTGTTCTCGGGATCAGAGTTTTTCGCATTCTGGTAAGACTCGGCGTAGAAGTCACGGCACCACTCCTGCACATTACCGTGCATGCCGAACAGCCTGTCAGGGCGCGGTTTGCCTATGGCGATAATCTTGCGTATCTTGTCCTCTAATTCCCTGATGCGTTTACGCTCTTCTTTTATCAGGACCATGATGTCTCGACAGTCCTTCCTCCAATTTTGTTTCCTGTCTCGCATAATTATTCGTGCCTGATCCTCTGACCTGCGCAGGCGGACCCGCAGCCGGCGTACTTCTTGCTTCAACGTCCTATGATCCAGCTTGTTGATCAGTGCCGCAAGGACTGCGGCTTTGTGGAATTCTTCACGCCAGCCGGGTTTTCCGGCTCGACGGATGGCGTCGGCGTTGTTCCGAAGCGGAAACATCCGTTTCCGCAATTCAATGATTTGCGCCGCTGCCGATGCCGATGCTTCGGCGGGATGGGTCTTCCCCCCGCTGTTGCCGACGTTCCATCCGTACACCGCCAGTTCCTCCTGCCCGATCGGTATGGAGGGCAGGTCTTCATTCCAGCGGCAGGCGTACTCCCACTGGGCCTCGGTGGGCAGGCGAACGGTCTGGCCGATTTTAGCTGAAAGTTTCCGGCAAAATTCATCGGCCTGGTTCCAGGTTACATTTTCTACGGGATTTAGGGATGCTTGAAACTTGCTGGGATTCTTGCCCATAATTGCCTGATATTGCGCTTGGGTAACTTCAGCCGCACCCATATAAAACACCTTGCTGATAGTCACCTTTCGCTGCGGACCTTCGTTCTTGTGTCGCCCCTTTTCAGTATTCGGCGAGCCCATAGTGAACGTCCCAGCCGGGATCCGCACAAATTTTATCCGGATATCCTTACCCAAATTGAATACGAGCGGCTTTGGCGGTGGTTCGCCGACGGATTTGGCGACCTTGCCGGCCTCATCGGCCAGAATAGCATCCCCCCGGGCCAGCAACACATACAGCATCAACAGGACAAGTGAGTAAATGGGCTTGCGAGAAGGAGATTTTGCAAAGATCATTTGGCGCCGCCAGCCAGCCCTGTTCATCATTTTCTCCATTCGTTTGGTCCGTTTAGCAGGTCCGTTGAAGCCAGAAACGAAATTCGGTATACCCGTCCCCAGACAAGCCGCCCTAACGACAGGTTTTAGGCGCCAGAGTTAAACCCTGGACCTAAAACCTGAATATGATTGTCGATTATTGATACGGCGATGGCAAGGGGAAAGCTGCGCTGGAAAGTAGAAATGTAGACAGTTGAGCAGGAGACAGGCAACGGCACGCTGCGCGAGATAGGTGAAGGGTAGATAGTTGAGCAGGAGACAGACAACGACAATTGGCGGACGGCGGACGGCGACGGCGGCGGCAGCGGCGTCGGCAGGCGAGATTGGGCGTTTTACAGCGGAAAAGGCGGCGGCGATCATAAGTAGTCCTTGACAAAACCGGGATTAGGAGATATGATTATTTTGTAGTACTTCGTCGGCTCAGGGATGGTCTCTGGGTGTCGGTGAGTCCGTGAATTGAGGTTGACGTTTGATGGTAGGCGTCAGGTGGTGAGGATCACTTGTCAAGAGGATCGCGAGAGCCAGGCGGTCTCCATTTTTTCGCCTGCGGTCACGAGAAGTCAAATATCAGATCAGTCTATTAATGACTTAAAACAGTTGAGGAGTTCAAAATGATCAGGAATACGCTATTAATCGCAGCTGCCGCCCTTCTATTCGTCGGCGCCGCGCAAGCTGACATAGTTTCCGACCTGCAGGAATACTGGACACTCGACGGTAACGCCAATGCCGCCCTGAACGCCACCTTCAACGCGACCTTTACCGGCGACACGGAAACCTACGTGGGCGGTAAATTCGGACAGGGAATCGATCTTGAACGTGATGGCGCCCTCGACTACCTAACGGTCGGCGGGGTGGGAAACGAATTCGACAATGTCGCTGGCTCGGTCAGCATCTCCCTCTGGTTCACCACCGAAAGTCTCGCGACTCAGTGGCAGGCGATCGTAGCCAGCGGAGAAGGCAGTGCCTGGAGGATCGCCCGCAATAACAACACGACGGGTGCTGCATACGCCGGCGGCGTCGGGGACATTTCCGGCGGTGACATCAGCACGGCTGGGTTCCACCATATCGTGGCCATTTCGGAAGCGGGCGTGGAAACGCGTTTGTGGGTGGACGGCGTGAAGGTGTCGACCGGCGGCGTTCCGAACTTGACGAGCGACGGTAACGATGATGCCCCGATAATGATCGGTAACAATCCCGACAACACCGGCCGCGCCTGGGACGGGATCATTGATGACGTCGCGATCTGGAGCACTGCGTTAAGCGACGCTGAAGTGGCGAGCATATGGAACGGCGGAGCGGGCGCCAGCATCGCCAGCCTGGTTCCCGAACCGGCGACAATGTTTATCATGATGGCCGCAGGCCTTCCTGTTTTGCTGAAGCGAAAGCGAAAGTCCCGATAAGCATCGGGAGCCTTGGGCGGAATTGCGATCCTCAAGCGTCGCCGCATCTGATCCAGCGATTCTACAAAGATAACCTAACCGCCCCGGATGAGTTCCGGGGCGGTTTTTTAATTGTCTTTTATTGGGTTCGGGGCGGGCTGGGACTACAGGCCCGGCAGGGCCGACATAAGGTAGCCCCGTCCGTCAGAGGATTATGCAACAAGCTTCCCAAAAGCGCTAAGCCGCAAGCGGCACGACTT
>JABGPF010000237.1 GCA_018645065.1 Phycisphaerales bacterium | reverse complement strand
CGCCTGCGGGTGTTCCGGTTGCATCGCACGGGGCGGCCTGGTCCGTTTTTAGGAGATTCGCATAACCCGGTGTCCGCCGGTTCGGCAGGCGCCCAGCGATGCAGCGTCCAACGCCTGGACTTCTCGCGAGATAACCACCGCATCGCAAACGCCGTCCTGGTAATCGGAGATCGCAAACGCTGCGAAGTGTCGCTTGAGTATTCCAGCCAAACTGATTCGGATCTCCAGGCGTACTGGACCAGCGACGACGATCTGGGCGACTATGACACAGACGGCGTTGTGGCTTGGCGCCGCTGGACGGCCGCCCAGTACCGCACGTTTTGCGGGAACTACACCTACGGGCGGGATGGAGCCCGTAAGCACGCGTTTCGCTCGTTCGTTTGGAACGAGGATGGGGCTTTGGCGCCGATCGCACAGGAAACTCCCGATCTGGATGCTTACGGTGTGGGCGGCAGGGCGGTTAGGCGTCCCAGGCCGGTGGGCCCGGCGCTGAGCTACGACGACTCATCACGCAGCCTGCCTGCCAGGGTGCAACTCGCGATCGCAGGCGATGCGTCGTCAGGATTGCAGGTCCCCGCGAAAATCTGGACCGATCGAGCGGGATTCACGCTGACTGTGCGAACCTTGCACGATTGGTATCCCTACGCTACCGACGAGGCGCGCGGCGTGCAGTCCGACGGCGGGAGTTTGCAGGAGCTGTACGGTGATATTTCATACCTGCAACTGCTGTACAACACGATCAATGACGTGTCCGACCAGCCGCAACTCACGCTGAGTCTCATCGGGTCGATCGAATCTGACCAGTGTGCAACGGGCGTAGCGGACTATACGCCCGACAGCTCCTGGCCCTTCCGAGCGGAAAAGGTCGTCTTCGCGCCGCACCGCTTTAAATGGCGAACCGCTCTGGGTGCAGAGGGCGACAGCGTTGACGATTCGCCCGAGGCAGCCCTTTACGCCTCGGCGGTTCAGGACGTGACCGCCGACGCCATCGGGCACGGCAGCATTATTCTTCGCGGGATCGACAGGACGTATTGCGTTGGCGATGCGATATCAAACACGCGCGGGCGGGAGGTTAACTTGCGGCTTGGCGGGCGTGATATCGCCGACGCTCAGGCCTTCTCACCGGTCGTTGTTGCGGTTGTATGGAACTTCCAGTCGGGGGCTGTGAAAACCGAACTGGTCCTCGAATCACCCTTGCTCCAGGTCTCACGCTAATGAATATTAAACAGACAGAAAACTATCGTCGCCAACAGGCATCGCTGGATGCGGTCGATCGTCCCAACCAGGCCGATCGGCCCGAACAACATGCGTTTTGTGCGGATTCCGGTGTTGCGAAAATTGTTACAAACGCGGAAAACGGCGCCTACACGATAACCCAGCAGTGGTGGGACTCAGGCGCCGACCCGCCGGCCTGGAGCGACGCGATTTCACCCGGCGGGCTCGTAGGCGCCTCAGCGCGGGATATTGACCAGCGCGACGGCGCGGAGGCTGGGCGGATCGTTCGGTTCTGGCGGGAGCGGGACCTCAGCGGGGCGATAGAAACGTTGATTGATATCGGTTGGGTGTCGCCCGCGTTCTGGGCCAGTATTACCGGCTCGGCGGCTGATGGCGCGAATCGATGGAAGTATGCGTTTTCGGAAGTTTATAAATCGTCGGCGGGATATGGCGGTTGGGCGACGCTTAGCGGCGGGCGGTCGGGCACGACGTCAACCAATCCCGCACGGAACAGTATCGAGGACATGAACACCGGCGCCGATTCGCATGTCGAGGGTAATGGTGTGGATCCGGCGAATCTCGACCCAGCCGCCACTGGTTCGGACACGTTTTCGCTCATGCCCTGCACCAGCGGGAATATCGTCCAGATGCGGCAGGTTGATTGCGGTTCTGCGGTTGAATACTGGTTCAGCTACGAAAACGGCGTGGATGGAGATTGCGGATCATGAGTGGAAATTTATTGATGACCGGTTGCTGCTGCGACGCCTCACCGTGCGATGATTGCTCTGACCCGTCGTCGGCGACGGTGGTTGTCTCCGGCGGGTACAATGCGACGCTCACGTATAACGCAAAATATACGTCGGAGTGCGAATGCTATTGGACCTGGAGCCACGTTGTTGATTCTGTCACAGTTATAACGCTTACCGTGGCCTGGACCGGGTCGGGCTGGTGCGCCCAGGCGTACAGCACAACGCTCGGACGGTGGACCAGCGACGACTGCAGTTGCGGGACGCGACTCGGGGCGATAACGGGCCTGGTCTGCGATTCGGTGTCAGGGAAAATCACAGGCTCGTTCAGCCTGCCGAAAGTCGGGGGAGGGGCGGGATTATCAGTATCAATGACATGACGCGGAAACGAAAATTAAAACTCCACAACAGCCCGCTGTGCTTGTCGCGCGTGCATTGCGAAAATTGTCGCACCTTGCCAACCACCCGCAGAATGCTTCTCGCAATTTATCATACGCCCGATGCGAATGAAGATGACTTCCCATGCCCCGAAGGCTTCACCGCCGGGGCGACTCCGAAGTACATCACGCCAGCCGAGAGCCCGCTGATGCTCGAACGCCTGGCGATTTGCAAACCGTGCGACGACGAGTGCAGCATAAACCACCAAACCCAATGCCGCCGCAAAGCGATACTCGCCCGTGAACATTTCCATTGTCCCAACGGCAGGTTCTAAGCGTGTCGCCTGAAGGGCCGAAGGCCCGTTTCGATCTTAGCCGGGTCCGGAAGGGCCCGGAACACGGATTAAAATATTCCAGAGCCCCGAAGGGGTGACAGAACCGTCCAAGAACAAATATTCGATAGATTCTGTCACCCCTTCGGGGCTCTGGTTTTAAGGGGCCGATAACCGGGCCCTTCCGGACCCGGCTAAGATCGCAACGGGCCTTCGGCCCTTTAACCGCACGCCAAACACCGAACACCAGAGGACCCTAATCATGCCAATATGGCTTCAAGTTGTTTTTTGTATTGTCTGCACGATCCAAATTCCGTTCGCCGCCTGGATCGTTTGCAAAATTATCGCGTTCGAAAAAGATCTCGCCGCACTTCGTGAGCGGGTGAAGGCTCGTGAAAACGAGTCGGCTGAACGCCTCGGCTGGTTGCGGGGCGTCGACGCGAAAATCGATCTACTCACCGAAAACGTAGCCCAGATCATGGGCTTTCTAAAAGGCATTCTTGTAAGAAAGGACTAACGAACAATGAGAAAGAAACACGTATTAACAGCAGGGCTATTGACTGTAATGCTGATAACCATCGGCGGATGCACGCCGAAGGTTATCGGATTCTTCGGTGATAAACCGGTCGACCGGGCAACCTTCGAACGCCAAGCCGCAAAACGCCGAGGGCAACTCGAAGTCCAACGCGCCACGCTAGTCGCCCAGTTAACCGCCGCCGAATCGCTCGGCGACCCGGGCGAAATCGCCAAAGTGAAATCAGAAATGGCGATCCACGAAGCCCAGAGCAAAACCTACAACGATCTCTACGGCAGGGGCGTTGAAGACTTAAACCGCCAAACCGAAGCCAACGAGCAAGTATTCACCACCCTAACCGCTGCCGGAGAATTCGGCGCCGCGGCAACCGGAATCCCACCAGGCGTATCACAATTACTCTTCGGCGTGGTCCTGGCGTTTGCAGGAAGAGCAGGCTGGATAAAAATCCGCAAACCCAAACCCACCCAGCCAACACCCGCAGCGGCATAAGTCAATAAATAGAAAACAGCCCCGTCCCTTAAATGGGGCGGGGCGTTTTTCGTTTGAAGAGCCTCTGGGGTTTTTAGCATATGTTCCGAACTATACAGGATTCTTCTTGATTCTTGTACTAGGTTTGTTAGGGTGTGATGGTGTTAATAATCTCAGGGACATCAAGGGCGGGGAATCTCGCTGTTCGAGGGATTCGGGGGGAGCGGTTGTGGTAGTGGTTGAGCGTCGAAAGCGTAAAGGGCCTATCCTTACCCCGTCGTCCCTGCCGTGTCTGGGGAAGATGCCTACGATCAACATTACCGAAGGCTGCGTGCATAACTGCGTGTACTGCTACACTCAAGGGTATCGAAGTTATCCGGGCCAGGGGCGGGTTGTTCTGTTCGATAATATTCCCGAACTGCTGAGAGCAGAGTTGCCCCGTAAACGCAAGAAACCGCATCGGGTCTACTTCAGTCCGTCAAGCGACGCATTCCAACCGCTGGATGAAGTGCAGGACGTTACGTTCGAAACGATGTCGATTCTGTTGGCCCGGGGTGTGGAAATCGCTTTTCTGACCAAAGGGGTTGTCGATGAGCGGTTCGCTGCTCTCTTCGCCAAGTCGTCGACAAGCGTGCATGCACAAATCGGCGTTACAACGACAAATCCGCGACTTTGGGAACTGCTTGAAACCGGCGCGGCTTGTCCCGCTGAGCGGCTGGAGACGATCGAAAGGCTGACGCGTATCGGGGTCAGCGTCAGAGTCCGCCTGGACCCGTTGATCCCTGGCTTGACTGACAGGGCCGACAACTTGCGCCCGCTGTTGTCTGAACTGAGCCGACGCGGGGTTAGAAGTATCGTTGCCAGCTACTTGTTCCTGCGGCCGGGGTTTGCCCAAAGGGTGTCCAGGCAGTTGGAATTTGCCTTGGGCTCGTCGTGGGATATTGGCGCATGGTCCGGACAGAATTTTGTCGAGGGGCTCGGTAGCGGACGGATGATCAGCACGGAAGAACGACAAGCGAGATTTACCCAACTCAGAGACCTCGCTGCCGGGTTCGGTATCGATGTCCACGTTTGTGCGTGCAAGAATCCGCGCCTTCAAGACAACTCCGATTGTAAAATCGCCGGACCATCCCCAAACGCCCAACCTGAGCCTGACACACCGCTATTTTTCTAGAAATGGAGAAGTTCCCGCGAAATCTACCAGCAGTTATAGCTGTAGGCGTGAGCCTTTGTCTCGATCAGTCGCTATTCAGCCATTCCATTGCTGCTTCGTGGGTTGTAAAAAGTTCGGTTCTTCGTGCTTCGGTTGTTTTTTGTTGGTGCAACATTGCAATGGCGGTTGTGTGCGGGGAGTCCATGAGTATCGCGGACTTGCCGGTCGGGCTGGCGAATCTTTCCTTGAATATCTGGGCAAACTCAGTTAGCTCGTCGTGAGTCAACGTTAAGACGCAAGTCCTCAGGTCGTTGAGAATGTTGTGGTGGGGTTTGTAGGCTGGATTGTTGGTGATGTCGAGTGCAGTTGCCCTCAATTCGTCCAGGCCAATATTACCCGTGAAAGTAACGGTGATAATGCTTTGGTCTTCATTGATTGTGTACGTGTTAGGCATGTTATTCCTTGGCGGTTATGGGCTGGGCAAGGTCTTTTTCCAGGCCATGAGTTTGGGTAGTAGAATTGCTGTTGCTTCCGGATACTTTTCAGCGAGGTTGGTTCTTTCTTCCGGATCGTTGGGGATGTCGTATAACTCTTTTCTGCTGCCGTCGGGGTTGGCGTAGAGTTTCCACTTCCCGTCTCTGATCGCCAGCGCCGGCGGGCGGTAGGCTTTATTGCCGACTACACCTGCTCGCCATTCCCAATAGAGCGGGCGGCGGCGAGGGCGTTTTTTGCCCTTTAAAATATCTGAGATGTCCTCACCGTCGGGCTTGATGTCGGGCGTTTTTATCCCTGCGATGCTGCATACGGTCGGCAGCCAGTCCACCGCGCCCATTACTGATGTTTTGTCGACCTTGCCGGCTGGGACAACGCCCGGCCAGCGAGCGATGCAGGGCATGCGAACTCCGCCTTCGTACAGGCTGCGTTTGCGACCTCGCAGGACGCCCACAGAGCCCATGCCCGAATGGCGAACGTTACCGATGTGGTAGTCTTCCGGTCCGTTGTCGCTGGTCATGAACACAAGCGTGTTGTCGGTGAGTTTCAGATCATCCAGTTTTCTTAAGAGGCGTCCGACTGCGGCGTCAATATTGCCCATTACCGCGAGATAGTTCTTCATCTGCTTCGGGAAGTTTTTGGCGTCTTTTGCGTATCCGCGCATCCATGACTTGAAATCTTGCGGATCGGCTTTGAGGTTTTTGTATTCAGCCAATTGCTTCTGCGTCGGCCAGTTCGGCGCGTGGGGCAGTAGCGTCCAGAGGTTCAGGTAGAACGGTTTTTCGCTGGCCTGGTTCCTTTGCATGAACGCGATCGCCTGGTCGACGATAAGGTCTGTCGAGTGTGTCCAGAAGCGATCTTCGTTTGTGCAGGTGTTGTAGCTGGCGTGCGCCAGGTCGGTGGGTGTGGGGCGTCCGGTGCGGTCCCAACCGGGCCCGGTCCCCGCCAGCGTGCGGTATTCGTCGATCCCGTATGCTCTGGGCTGGGGTGCGTTTTTAGTGTGCCCGAGATGCCACTTTCCGAAATGCCCGACGCGGTACCCGGCCTGCTGGGCAAGTCGGGTGACGGTGGCGGCTTTTGGGTTGAGGAAGTCGGGCATTTTGTTGTGCTTGTTGTGCCCGTGGTTTGAGAGGTGGCGGTGGATGTGGTGTCTGGCGGGATAGTGTCCGGTCATGAACGCGGTTCGGCTTGGCGAGCATACGGAGGCTGCGGAGTAAAACTGCTCGAATCGCGTGCCTTCTTTGGCAAGGCGGTCGAGGTGGGGCGTTTTAAGGTATGGGTGCCCGCAGCAGCCCAGATCGCCCCAGCCCTGGTCATCGGTGAACAGGAAGATGATATTGGGGCGTTTTGTTTTGGGGTTTGCGGCGTTTGTTTTCGCGGCAGAGAAGCTCCCGGACATCACAAGCCCGCATCCGCTGAGGCCTAAGGCTTTAAGGAAGCTTCGTCGCGATAATGTTCTTTTATTCATCCGCAACCCGATGGGGTGGGCTAGTTGTCTTCGCCTTCGTCGCCTTCGGGCAGTCCTTCGGGCATTTGGATCAGCAGTCCGCCGGCGCCTAGTCCGCCTTTCAGCGGGGTCTTGCGTTTCTTGGCCGGGCGGGCCGCCTGGTCGTCGGGCGAGTAGGTGTAGTCATCGTCGCTGCTCGGGGCCGACAGTTGCTTGACCGACAAGCTTATGCGGCGGGCCTCTTCGTCAACCGAGAGGACCTTGGCCTTGATGTTTTCGCCTTCTCGTGCGACTTTACCTACGCGGTCGATGCGTTGCTCGCTGAGTTCGCTGATGTGGATCATGCCTTCAACACCGGGGGTGAGTTGCACGAACGCGCCGAAATCGGCCTCTCGCGTTACTACGCCTTCGATGATGCTGTCCGGCGCCCAGCGAACAGCCGCTCCGACCCACGGATCGTCTCCGACCTGTTTGAGTGAGAGGCTTATGCGCTTGCGATCGAGGTCAACGCTCATCACGCGGATCTTGATCACATCGCCTTCGCTGACGATTTCTTTGGGGTGGTTGATGCGTCTCTCGAACGTCATTTCGCTGATCGGGACGAGCCCTTCAACACCGGGGGTGAGTTCAACAAACGCTCCGAAGTCCATGAGCTTTACAACTCGTCCGCTGACGATATCGCCAACGGGGAACTGGACCGAGGCCGCTTCCCACGGATCGGGCATGGCCTGTTTGAGTCCGAGCGCGATTTTCTTTTCTTCGCGATCGACTTTCAGGACCGACAGCTTGAGTTCCTGTCCGACCGAGACTACGTCTTCGGGTTTTTCAACGCGTGCGTGGCTCATGTCTCGCACGTGGAGTAGTCCGTCGGCTCCGCCGATGTCAACGAACGCGCCGTAGGGCATTATGTTCCTGACAACGCCCTGTACGACTGCGCCTTCCTGTAGCGTTTCGAACAGTTGTTCCTTGTTCATTTCCGCTTGCGCGTCGAGCAGTGCTCGTCTTGAGACCAGCAGGCTCGGGTTGCTGCGTGACTTGTCAATTTCGACGATCTTGCACTGCATCTTTTGGCCGACGTATTGCGACATGTCTTCCACGCCGCCGAACCGTTCGATTTGGCTGACGGGCATGAAGGCGTCGATACTGTTTATTTTCAGTTCGATTCCGCCCTTGTTGTGCCCGGTGACCTGGCCTTCCACATCTTTTCCGACGTCGATGGTTTCCCAAGTCGCAGCCAGGATGGCGCCTTCTCGGCTTAGCATCCAGAGGTTCTCGTTATTGTTGTATCCTTCTACGGTGAACTCGACGATATCGCCTTCTTCGGGAAGGGGGGCGTCTTCGAATTGCTTTACCGGAAGGACGCCTTGTGCCTTGGCGCTCAACTCGATCAGGATCATGTCGTCCTGTATTGCGATAACCGGTCCGCTTTGGACATCGCTGTTGGCGCTGCTCGAGCGTCGCTGGGGTTTGTTCTCCTCGACGGCGTCCATGAGGTCGGTCAGGCTTGAATCGCCCAGCGCTTCATCGAGCTCTCGTTGCAGTTCGGCGTCGATGTCGGCGTCGTCTGCGGGTCTGAAGATGTTGTCGTTGTTAATCGGTTTAATTTCGTCGTTCATTATCTAATCCTGGGGGGGGGTCGTATCGCCTCACAGCGTA
>JABGPF010000236.1 GCA_018645065.1 Phycisphaerales bacterium | reverse complement strand
AGTCCCTTCTGTTATTGTGTCCAACACCATTGTGAACCATAGCACATCCACCGTATACCGTGCACCGTTATCAGTCGTTATCCGTTTTTCCCCTCTTCGCCGGGCAAAAGTAATTGACGAGCATTGCGACACCAAAACCAGCAACTACGCCCAAAGTGTTTGCCAGCAAATCGGCCCATTCGCCCGATCGGCCTACGCGGGCCTGAATCAGTTCAATAACTCCGCTGTACGCGATAAAGAACAACCCGAACAACATCCACTTTTTCGGCTTACGCAATGCCGTAGGCAGCACCAGAACCGCATAGGCAAGAAAGTGATGGCTTTTATCCGTCCCCGGCGCCGAGGGCAGTCCAGCGGACGGCAGGAGACACAGCGCAGTGATCCCCGCAAGCATCACCACTGTAATCGCAATCCAACCCAATCGTATGAAGTTCAATAATTTATGAATCATGCATCACGTTTCTTTTATGCTGTATGCTTTATCACCTGCTCACCCATCTCGCGCAGCGCCCGCTCCGAACCCTTCGTGGAACATGACATCACCCTGGGGGAACGTGCCGTCGAACGAATACGTAAAAAACGCCTCATCAGGAACGCCCTGCACGCCCAAGCCGCTTACATTCTGAAACCCAAACCGACCGTAATACTCAGGATGCCCCACCAGGCAGCACCCAGCGGCACCCAACGCCTCCAGGCGTGCCAAACCTTCCAATATCAGGGCTTTACCAATGCCCGAGCGTTGGTGTTGGGGCAAGACTGAAACCGGGCCAAGCCCGTACCAGTTACTTGCTCGGTCTGAAATCTCCACCGGTGAAAATGCAATATGGCCCACAACCAAGCCGTCGACTTCAGCGACCAACGATACTGCAAGAACGCCCGCCGCCCGCAACGCCTCGACAATAAACTGCTCGGTTTGATGACTAACTTCCACAACCGCAAACGCAGCGGCCGTAACCGAACCTATCACATCAACATCCGCACAGCTTTCATCCCGAATAATAATTTCTAGCGCCATAACCAACATTCCCTTTTCCAACCATCAACAATCCCACCCATACTAACACCCAAGCCCCCCAACCGCCACCCAATCCCCCCGCCCCACGCCGCAACGCCGTTGCCGTTGCCGCTCGCCGTCCGCCAATTGACAATTCCCAATTGCCAATTGCCAAGCTTTTCCCTTGCCATCAGCCTATCAACAATTGGCAATCGCATTCTGGTTCGATTTCCATAGCCTCGGTTACTGGAAAGCAAAGGGACGCTACCCTATTTCCAGTGAAATATGGGGCTTTCGTTAAGATAAAAAGGACAAAAAACATTTTTGTCCGCGCCGGAAGTCACGTATATAAAATCAATTACGCTTAACGATACCCGCGAAACCGAAAGTTTTCGTTGTTAAACCGAAACTTTTCGGTTACTTGTGCGTCTAAACATGAGCAACACACGCTGCGACATGAAAGGACGCCCAATGTCAGAAATGTCAAAATCGCAAACGAAGAACAAATCAACCGGGCCTACGAATGCAGAACTGGAAATCCTCAGGGTGCTCTGGAGCCTGGAAACCGCCACGGTTCGTCAGATCCACGAGGTCCTTACCGATGGCGAGAAGCAGACGACCTTCAACACAACTTTGAAGATGCTCAACATCATGTTGGACAAGGGTCTGGTGACGCGTGAGGATGTTCGCCGCCCGCACATCTACCAAGCCGCGATCCCAGAAGAACAAATGCAGCAGCAACTCGTTTCAGATCTGCTGAAGCGAGCCTTCGGTGGAGCGACGCGGAAGCTGGTGGCGGCCTTGACGGCCTCGGACATCAGCAACGAAGAACTGGCCGACATCAAGCAGTTCCTGAACGATCAAGAGGAGAAAAACGATGAACACGCTAACTGAACTCTTCTGCAATTCAGTCGCTCAGCGGATCGGATGGAGCCTGATCCACTTCCTCTGGCAGGGCGCGGTGGTGGCGGTGGTATTGGCGATCACACTATCGCTACTGCGAAACCGATCTGCCCGGGCCAGATGGGCGACATCTTGCGCGGCGCTAGCTTTGATGGCCGTGCTGCCTGTCGTCACAGCTATGATGATTTCGGTGGACACCCCCGCGCGGCCAGAATCGTCGCTGACGGTGGCCTCAACCGATCCGATCTCCACGCTATTGCCTGGCGGCTCGGATGAATTCCCGGCCGGGGCGGAGTCGCCCTCGCCCCGGCATCCTGATCTCGCCGGCAACCCGGAGACTTCTGAGGCGGCGCCGCCTTCAGCGAGTTCCGTTCGGACGTCACAAGACGAGCAGTCGGCCTCGGCCTCCTGGTTCGGGCAGCTTTCAGATGCGATCCATCCGGTGCTGCCTTGGGCCATTCTGGTCTGGCTGGTTGGTGTGACTATGATGTCCGTATGGCACTTTGGCGGCTGGGTTCAGGTGCGAGGCATGAGGCGCCTCGGCACGCGTCCTGCCCAGCCGGATGTGCAGAATACGTTTGATCGCCTGCTTGATCGGTTGGAAATCCGTCGTCCGGTGCGTCTGCTGGAATCCGTGCGAGTGACCGTTCCGGTTGTCGTCGGATGGTTCCGCCCGCTGGTGCTCCTGCCGATCGGCGCGGTAACCGGTCTGACGCGCGAGCAGTTAGAGGCGATCCTCGTCCACGAGTTGGCTCATGTCCGTCGCTGGGACTGCCTGGTTCAAGTGCTCCAGGCGATAATGGAAACGTTACTGTTCTACCACCCGGGCGTCTGGTGGGTGTCGCGGCGGATTCGCGAAGAAAGCGAGCAGTGCTGCGACGATCTGGCCGTGGGGCTCTGCCCCGACCGCATGGGTTACGCCCATGCCCTGGTGAAAGTCGCCGAACTGGGCGCCACTCGCAAGCCCGCGTGCGTCGCAGCAGCCACTGGTGGCAGGCTCATGTCCCGCATCCGCCGGTTGGTGAAGCCCGAAGAAGCTGGCTCATCGTCACATGCCTGGCCTATCGTTGCACTGATGGCGTTTGTCTTTGCCTCGTCGATGCTGTTGACAATCGTGCAGGCTCAGCCCGCCGCCCCGCAGCAATCCAACAGCGAGAAAGACGATCTCTCGGTGGCCGGAATCGCCAAACTGATAACGCAACTTGGCGCCGAGAAATTCGACGATCGTGAGCAGGCGTATCGCGAGCTCGTGAAGATCGGACAGCCCGCAACCGCTGCGTTGGCTGAGGCGACAAGCGATAAGGATATCGAACGCGCGACCCGGGCCAAGACCGCCCTGACGGAAATCAAGAAACGGAGCGTTCGCTTTGCGATCCACCTGGTCGATCAGCCCGTGAACCTCGCCCAGGCCGAGAAGCTACCTCTGGACAAGTTGCAGTTGGAGAACACACCGTTGATCAGCGACGCCGACGTGGTCGCCTACGACTGGGACAATCACATTCTGCATCTAACGAAACAAGCGGCCGCACGTTTGACGCAGCTTGGGCGGAGATCTCGATTCGACTGGAATCCTCCATTCGTCGTCAGCACGGGGAATGAGCGGCGTTATCTCGGGACTTTGTGGCGTAATCACGGGGCGTCGCTGCCCAGCGTTCCGATGATCTACTTCAAGCCCAATCAGGGATCCCAAGCCGGACTTGACTCCATTGCTATTGAGCCTCCATCGGCGCCGGGCGCCAAGGATCCAAGGGGCGACAAGCAGGTACTCGCCGGCCTGAAGCAGTTGGGTAGGCTTCGCAAGTCGACATCACCTAAGATAAAGGCCCCCGACGTACCCTGGAGCATCGCGGTCGACGGACTGCAATGCCGCCTGCGGATACTCACCCCCACCGTCGCGCCGCACTCTGGCAGTTGGCCGAATAGCGCTCGAGCATTCGTCATCTATGAGCTACGTAACGTTTCGAACAAGCCCATTCGCCTGCTTCCCTGGTCGACCCCGCTGACGCGGATGTTCACTACGGACTTCCGCGTCCTGGGTCCCGACGGCAAGACGGCCCGGTACATGGGACTGTGCGTTTCTCCGATGCCTCCGAGCGCCGTGAGCTTCATCGCTATCGGTCCGGGGCAGACGCTCACCCAGAAGTCCCCGCTTACCTACGACTTCCGCAAACTCGGTGTGTACAAGATATTCACGACCAAACAAGACGGCAAACGGGAACTGGAGTGGTTCTACGGAAAGAACACAGCCGCGATGGCGAAGAATCCCGATCGCGTCTGGACCGGAAAACTTGCCTCCAACACCGTCACCGTGAGCGTAAAAATCCCCGCCACCCAACCGGCAGGCAAACCTGCGGAAAGCCGTCTGGAGTTCCGCATTGTGCCTAACGGAATGGGCTCGTCGCGAACGCCTATAATCCCAACGTTCGTCGGGCGGACGACACAACCTTTCGCAACTCAGGCGTTGAAGGATTTGTCAGCCAAAGGGCCCTGTAAAGTTGCCTACGGTACGGGCGGCATGAAGTTGCAGTGGGTCGAGATGACACAAAAAATCCCGCGTGGCGGATTGGTTGTACCGCTGACCTGCAAGTACAAAGGCAAAGACTACGTCTTGTTGTGCGATGGCGATCCGTATGCAATGCTGCCGGCGGTCGGAAGCAAAAACCGCTGGGGCCTGGCCGATGCATATACCGGCAAAGACGCTCAGGGCAAGCCCATGATCATGGTCAAGTTCGACAAGAACGGCGCCAAGATGTTCGAGCGGTTGACCAAGAGCAACAGGGGTAATACCCTTGCGGTGATCGTGGACGGTAAGGTGCTTTCGTCCCCGGTGATCCAGGCGGTCATAAGCACACATGCGGTCATCACCGGTACGTTCACCGATCAACAGGCCAAAAACCTGGCCCGAGCCCTCAAAACCGGCATGGCGCCAAGCAAAATCCCGGTCGTCGATCTGGCGGATGCCAAGCCGCCTGCGGCTGAAAAAACGACCGCTCCAAAGGCCACCGCCAAGAAGCGGCCTGTGGATTCGGTCGTTTGGGATAAGCCGCGACGGGGCTGGCAGGCCGGGGCGAAGTTGCTCTCGACCAGCGATAAGTTCAAGGTGGGCGACTCGATCGTTATCCAGTATCTGCTCAAGAACACGTCCGCCGAGAAACGGACATTTGTGCTCAAACAAATCGAGGGCACGCATCCCGTCCTGGGCGGCGATAATCGGATCAGCTTGAACATTATGGGCAGTTCGCAGAACCGACATCAGCACACGCTCGCCTCGGGCCAGGTCATGGAGAAGCGACAGTATCGCGTCGCCTTCAACACCCAGGGAATGTTGCCCGGGGTGTATACGTTCGATTCGCGATCGGCGTTCTGGGAAATGAAGAAGGATGAACCCAACACTGCAACGGGCATCGGGCGATACATCCCGATCCGCTTTGTACTGAGCGATCCGACACGGAAAACCGCCATAGTTTACTCGAAACCACCGCTGGCCAAGAAACAGGCCGAGAATATCCATTGGGGCAAACGGGTCGGCGGCCTGGTTGTCGGGATGAGACTGCCGAAGGGACGCACGCGTTGGACGAATGAATCTCGGATCGAAGCCGAGCTGTTCATTCGCAATGTGAGCCCCGATTCGATCAGCATCAGCTATCAAGCCCCAGCAGAGGACGAATGGAACATGCAAGTTCAAACAAAAGACGGAAAAGGCGTGATGCTCGGACGGATGTGGAACACAGGCATTCGCCGGGCCGTTACTCGACCTCTAACGATCAAGCCGGGCGGGCAAGTGGCCTTGACCGGTCAGCGAAAAGATAGCGGGCCGGTTATTCAGGTGGCCAAAGCAGCAAAGCCCATGAAGTACGGCGCCCCCGCCCGCCTGACTACGAAACAGGGAAGCTACAAATGGTCGGCGTATATCAGCGTCACCCAAAAGAAGACTCCCGACCTGACCATGGTTGTCGGCAGCGGCCCGGTTCCGTTTGAAATTGCCCCCTAACAACCCAACCGCTAAGCGGAATCCGGACGAGCAAGACGGCGGTGCATGAAACAGGGCATATGTTTTCGATGTATCACTGCACGGCGGATTTCAGCGGATGAAGACGCTTGTAAATATTGAGGAAGTTTTGGTGCACCGGCGATACCTCTTCCCAACTTTCGGCAAACGTCAGGCCGCTGAAGGTTGTCCGCCCAGCAACAATATCAATAGCGTCGCTGACAACCTGCTTATCAAAGAAAAGGTTGAGCGAGGCGTAATAATCGGACGGTTTTTCATCGGTGAGTTCAAATTCGAGCAGGTTATGAATGGCGCGATAAAGCGTTTGGCGATCCGGAGGCAGGAAGCCAAAACTAAGGCACCAGCCACACCATTGCGCAGCTTCTGCAAAGTTTCCGACCGCTAACGCCAGCATGGCTTTCAACTCGCCGATACGCAGTGAGCCCCAGGCGGTTCGGTCTTCAAAAATTACGCCGATCGCATCGGTGACAGGAAGCTGATCACTTAGGCCCAGTTTATCCAACTGCTCGTAAAAAACGTTTAACTCGTCGATCGATAGGGTATTGAGTGTAAGCAGTTGCCCTCGCAGCGAGGCGCCGGTGACTTTATTGCCCCAGATAAGGTCATTCACGGGATAGATATCTGACATACCGGGCACAATGATGCGACAGGTATAGATGCCGCAATGGCTGTATTCTGCGCAGTAGGCTTCGAAATTATTTGCATGGACAATGGCGATTAAATGCTCGTATTCATCTGCGGTGCTGCCTTGGAAATCCCAGTCGTTAAAGGCGTAGTCGCTCTGATCGCCAAACATTTTCCAGGAAAGTAGCCCGACAGAATTTATGAAATGGCTTTCGATGTTCAGGTTGTCGCTAACGCTGTCGATATCGTGGGATGGGCATTCAAATATGTTGAGTTGATCGAGTCCGCGGCCCTGTAGCAGTTCGGTGACGGTGCGTTCGATCGCCACTTCAAAGCGGCAACTGGCGCCAAATGAGGCGTAGCATCCCCCGTCCTCAGGATTGATCAGCAGGACGCAAATAACCGGGAATTGGCCACCCAGTGAGGCGTCTTTTACCAGGATCGGGAAACCGTGTTCGCCGAGCTCCTCAATATCTTTTTGAATCTTCGGGTAACGGTTCAGCACTTCTTGCGGAACATCGGGCAGGCAGATGCCTTCGGTGATGATGCGGTTTTTGACATAGCGTTCTATGATTTCAGCCACCGCTTGTGCGCGGCATTCGGTTGGGGTATTTCCGGCGGCCATACCGTTGCTGACGTAAATATTGGTCAGAATGCTAACCGGGAAGTAGACGGTTTCTTGCGAGCCGATATGTTCAAAGGGTAGCGTAACAATGCCGCGTTCTGTCGGGTCGCTGTTATTGTCGTGCAGTAGCCCCGGGGTGAGTTCGCCATCGGGATCGTAGTAATTCCGCAGGGCCTCATTGAGGAACTCAGTACCATCGGGGTGGCGGGTTGGAATCACAGCCGGATCGGAAACGGGAAACCATTTTTCCTGCGGATAAAACAAAAAGCCGTCTGTTTCATCATTTTTCCCGAGATAAAAATCCGCGAAAAACAGGTTGGTGGAAACACGTTCAAAGAATTCGAGGATGGCACTGGCTTCACTGGCCAACTGCGAGCCGCCTTTGCCATTGGTGAAAAGTTGAGGCGCCTCGCTGGAGCGTAGATGCACCGACCAGCAGTTGCGAACCGGATTCTTTGACGAGACTAACTCGATGGGAAATCCATGGCGGTTTAATAGCTCGCGTGCATTAGCTATGGTTTCTTCAAGCGGTGCGTCTTTGCCTAAAATATGAGTTTGGGCGGACATAGGATTCCTTATATTCAACTCATCTTTTAATGGGCATGAGTGCTATCGATCACGATATTCGATTATCTTACGCGAAAAGAATTCGGATGCACAGCGCCGTTATGCGGTTATAGACGCACTGAACTCTTACGCTGATGTTAGCACGTGGAATTCGGTCCGCGTGTTACCCCACCGCCGCTGCGGACGTAACTTTAATTCGGTAGGCAAGTGCCCTTGACCGATCAGCGAAAAGATCGCGGGCCGGTTATTCAGGTGGCCAAAGCAGCAAAGCCCATGAAGCATAGCGAACCGGCCCGCCTGACTACAAAACAGGGAAGTTACAAATGGTCGGCGTATATCAGCGTCACCCAAAAGAAGACTCCCGACCTGACCATGGTTGTCGGCAGCGGCCCGGTTCCGTTTGAAATTGCCCCCTAACAACCCAACCGCTAAGCGGAATCCGAACGAACAAAAACACGCCCCCCTAAGGTAAGCGTACTCAGGGATCGGGTGGTGTCGGGTTGTGGCGCGGTGGATTGAAGGTCAAACAGGCATTCCCAGGGAAGAAAACAACCAACTTATTGGGATGAGAACCATATTTCAAGGGAGGATCCCGATTCCGCCCTGATTTGTTTCGATAGTGCTTATTTGTCTTTGAATGGCGCCTTTACTATGACCGTGTCGCCTTTGCCTTTTTCGTCTGTTATGCTTTGGATGGTCC
>JABGPF010000235.1 GCA_018645065.1 Phycisphaerales bacterium | reverse complement strand
GGAGATCGGGCTGCGAACCCTGCAACGCCAATTCCGCAAATATCTCAACCGACCGATCACCGCGGAGATTCAACGTGTGCGCATCGAGCGAGCCAAGCGGGAACTGGCCCAAAGCAAACGCCCCATATACGAAATCGCCCGCGACGTCGGCTTCGGGCGGGCAATGCGAATGTACGAAGTTTTCCGTCGCGAATTGGGCGTAACACCGCGCGAATACCGCAAAAACCGCCAAATCGAACCCGAAACGTAAGATCCGGCGGATCGCAGAGTAATTTTTCGATGCGGAAATTCACATCGATCCTATGAGCTGGTGAGAATTGCCTCAGTTGTCGCCGACGACTCTATCCATCATTAAAAACAGGGACTACCACGTTGGCGGGCACGCCGTCCAATGGTCGAGCCCATGGCACGCGGGCCTGGGCGGCTTGGACGTCTCTCTGGCTGATCAGACCCACCAGCGCCCCCTCTTCGATAACGGCCAGGTGGCGTGTATTGGTCTCAGAAAGCATCCTCGCACATTGGCGGATGTCGTCTCCAAGGCGGCAAGCGTTTACAGGTGAGGACATTACCTCTTCCAGCAAGGTTTGCGAGGGGTCTTTACCGTGTGCCACTACGCGACAGAGCAGATCACGCTCGGTGAATATGCCCCTGATATCGTCGCCGTCCCTGATTATAACGGACCCGACGTTATCCTCGGCCATCAGTCTTACCGCTTCAAGAACAGTGTTTGTAGAGGCCGCGACGATTATGTCAGGCCCCTTTCCCATCAGAATGTTCTCAACTGTTATCATGTTATCAGTGACTCCTCAAATGGCTCCTTGCAGCAGGACAAATCAATGTGCTGCGACCAGGTTTTGTTTTGCTACGGCTTCGAGCAGGCGTCGAGGCATATTGGACAAAGATGTAATCTCATCAGCAGCGCCAAGCTTGATAGCCTCTTTGGGCATACCGAACACCACACAACTTGCCTCGTCCTGGGCGAAGGTATACGCACCGGCTTCTTTCATCGCCAGCAGTCCCTGGGCTCCGTCGGCGCCCATCCCGGTGAGGATTGTTCCGACAGCATTCAAACCGGCGTGTCTAGCAACCGAATGGAACAGGACATCCACACTCGGGCGCTGGTGATGCACCGCTGGTCCGTCCTTGACGGTCGCAAAGTACCGCGCGCCGCTTCGCACCAGGCACATGTGTTTTCCGCCCGGAGCGATCAACGCCAACCCGGGCATAAGCGCATCTCCGTCTTTTGCTTCTCTGATCTCCATTTGGCACAGATCGTTGAGACGCTCGGCGAAACTGCGTGTAAAGTGTTCGGGCATGTGTTGAACGATCATAGTTCCCGGCGTGTTGACCGGCAGTGCTGTCAACACGCTCTCGATGGCCCTCGTTCCGCCTGTCGATGCGCCGATTGCCAAAATCTTGTGCGTGGTCTGCATCAGGTTGACCTTCGGCATGGAGACAGGCGAGGTCGAAGAGGATGGCTCCCTCTTGAGGATCCTCGCCACGGCGGCCGCTCTAACCTTGTCGATGAGTATCGGACCCAATTCAGCCACCGAGAACGATGAACCCGGTTTGCAGGCTACGTCCACTGCTCCCAACGCCAGGGCGCGCATGGCGGTCTTGCCTCCCGCGGGGGTCAGTGAACTTACGATAACCACCGGAAGCGGATGGTGCTTCATCAACTTTCCAAGAAAAGTCAGACCGTCCATCCGGGGCATCTCGAGATCGAGCGTCAACACATCAGGCTTCAATTGGAGAATCTTGTCTCGCGCCACGAACGGATCAATCGCCGTACCAACAACGCTGATGTCGGGGGCCTTGGACAGTTCGGTAGAGAGGACCCTGCGAACGACGGCCGAATCATCAACTATCAGAACCTTAATCATACTATTCTCCAACACCAAATGTTAGTTTGCCCCTGCGGTGACCGGGACTTCGACATCGATTGGCCCTTCAGTCAGCAGTTCCACCGACACAGGCCCCGAATCGAGGAAGAATCGCGTCTCCGAGGCAAGAGACAATCCCTCTTCGCTTGCCGGCGCCGAGGCGTCGACCAGTTTGGGAGCGTCTACATTGAAGACGGCTGTGGTTCCAGCGATTTCCGGTAGAATGTTACCGCAGACCACGTTTGCAAGTTCTTTCAGGGCGTCCTGCTGAGTGTCGACAGCAATCTCTGCGCCATCGTCCAACCCGAGCATGTTGCAGGCAAGTTCCCCAAGCACCAGTTCCGCCACCGTCACGATGACTTTACCGTCAAAAGGCCCATGGAAGCGAACGGAGACCGCTACTTCCGGGCTGCTTTCGAATGGTTCAACTGGTTCGGGCATGGGCAACAGAAATGCCAGCGCCTCAAACGTTTCTTCCGCTACTCCCCAAAGAATTTCTTCAAGCTGTCTGTTCATGAGATACTCCTGTAATTTTCTTGATTACTTCCTGGACGCTCTCGGGCGTGAAGGGTTTGTGAACGAAACTCGCGCCTTTCCGCTGCAGGCGTTCGATTCGCGTCGCACTGCCTTCGGTAGACACCACGATGATCGGGAGTTCCTCCCATTCGGGTTGTTCACGTATTCGGTCGATCATCTCCTCCCCGTTCATGACGGGCATGTTGATGTCGGCGAACACCAGGTCTATCCAGTGGTTCTCCAGAGCGTCGAGCCCTTCGCAGCCGTCGGAGGCCTGCTGCACGTCACCGAGTGGGATTCCCGCCATTTTGAGCGTCTTAAGAATCATGGCCCGCACCACGGCGCTGTCGTCTACTATCAGTATGTTTAATGACATTTTTTTATCCTCTGCCCCTTTGGAGCAACAAACAAGACGGCCCGAGGTCGGGACGTCTTGTCAGACAGCGAGTCTGCTGGAATTATCAGCCTCATGTAATTCCTTCGAAAGTCCCGCGGTACTTAGCCAAACACGTCCTGAGCATACTTCCAGGTACATGGTTCTGGCATGGGATCCGCCTACATCCTCGGCGGCGATCATCACGCCGTTCTTCCAGAGGATCTTTTTGAGTATCGTGTAGTTTCTTTTTCCGATGGCGAACCTGTCGTTTCCGACGTTCTGAACGTTAGCGCCACCAGCGACCGTTACAACAATGCGAGATTTCTGGGCCCCCGCCGCATACGCCTCACGGAAGAAAGCCGGAATCCCCGTATCAACAAACATATAGGGGTTTGACTTGGCTTTGTCGGGGTTGGTGCTTGAAAGCGGCATCATCACGTGCAGCATACCACCGACGCCAGCCGAGGCATCGTGGATGGTGATTCCCAGGCAACTGCCCAGCGCATGGGTAACGATGGTGTCGCCCGGCTGGGAAGCTATTTTCATGTCCGCTACACCGACTATATGTTTCACGATATACTCTCCTGGTATGAGCGGACCTAGGGTCTCTGGTAAATGGTTGGCTGGGTGTAATTGAACTTGTGATTGACACCGGCGAGACTCTCGGAATGTCCGATAAAGAGTGTTCCGCCCGGAGCAAGCAAGTCGTAGAACCGGTTTATGAGCTTGCCTTGTGTGTCCTTGTCGAAGTAGATCATCACGTTACGGCAGAAGATCACGTCGAAGGGACCCTGCATCGGCCAGCGGTTCATCAGATTCAACCTGGCGAAGTGAACCAAGCTCCTTATGGAGCCAGCGACACGATACAACCGTTCGGGGCGAGTCTCGATGCAATCGAAGTACTTGGCCCTGGCCTGTGGGGGTACCGTCTTGACTCGACTGTCGTTATAGACGCCTTCTGCGGCGCGTGCGAGCACGCGAGTCGAAATATCCGTAGCCAGTATCTTCGCATCCCAAGATCGCAGGCTGGGGACTTTCTCGTTGATCGTGACGGCTATCGAATAGGGTTCTTCTCCCGACGAGCAGCCCGCCGACCATACCCGCAAACGGCGACCGGTCTGTTCGGACCTGTTGACGATTCTGGGAAGTATATGGTTCGCCAGGTATTCGAAATGCTCGTTTTCACGGAAGAAACTCGTAAGGTTGGTCGAGAGGGCGTCCAGCATGTTCGTCAATTCCGCCCCTCCGGCATCATTCCGGACAAAATCCATGTACTCGGCGAAACTGCCTATGCTCAACTTGCGAAGGCGTTTGGTCAGGCGAGCCTTGACAAGTTCCTTCTTGCCATCATGCAGGTTGATTCCACACAACGACTTGACCATAGCACTGATCTCGTCGAACTGTTTC
The DNA here is from genome assembly GCA_018645065.1 of Phycisphaerales bacterium. Taxonomy (GTDB): domain Bacteria; phylum Planctomycetota; class Phycisphaerae; order SM23-33; family SM23-33; genus BS750m-G57. The sequence continues at coordinate 4,324 of JABGPF010000235.1, read as the reverse complement.
TCAGTAAGCTCCAGTGATAGTAATGTATCGAGCGGCATGATTGACCTCTTTCAGGATAAGATCAGCGGGTCTTCTGCGGACTGCGGTCTGCTAATAACTACCCGTGACAAAAGAACTATCGGCGTTTTGCGGACCGCGATTAAGTAATACAAGAATAATCTTCGTAATGAGAAAAACATCGCAATAACAAGAAAAAACAGCGAACCTTACGATCGTCACTACGAAACCAAAGGCGAAGTCGGAAGTCTCATCGCGAACGAATCAACCGGGGCATTTGAGATTCGCATATATGACGGTGGAACCAGAATAAAACCAAATCCGTATCGTCATTTTATGGAGATAACTTCCTCGTTTTCCTGCTGTAGACTGCTCGTCAGGCGCTTGACCTCGCCGGCCAGGGCGGCGGTAGCTTCCTGCACGCCGGCCAGATTGCCTGATCGTCCAAGGGTTTCTACAACCAGAGCGGCACGCACAGCGTCATCGGCAGCCAAAACCTCCAGCGAACCCTTCAGGGTGTGGGCGGTGCTGGTAATTAATTCGGGCTCTCCGTTCGATACGGCTTTGCGGACCTGCGTAAGAGCGCCTGGGGCTTCTTCGAGGAAGATCGCGACCAGTTCGGCGAGCAGGTCTTCGTCTCCCCCCATGCGTTCCAGGGCCTTGGGCTTATCGTAGGGGCATTTGGCGGATGTTCCGGTAGAAGACTGCTCCGCCCAAGTAGCGTTGACGTCCTCTTGCGTCGAAGAATCCTCCCGGGGCTCGTCAGGAAGGTACCGTTCAATGGCCTCGGCAAGTTTGTGCGGATTGATCGGTTTGGCGACGTAGTCGTCCATTCCTGCGGCCAGACATTCCTCGCGGTCGCCTTTCATGGCGTTGGCGGTCATCGCGATGATCGGAATTGCGTGATTCCGGACAGTCGAGTTCGGGTCCCTGATGGCTCGAGTGGCTTCATATCCGTCCATCTCGGGCATCTGGCAGTCCATGAGGACAAGATCGTAATCCTGGCGGGAGAGCGATTCTATCGCCTCGACTCCGTTGGCCACCACGTCGGCGTGATACCCGAGCTTCACCTCCAGGATGCGCTGACCGACCTTCTGATTCATGGTGTTGTCGTCGGCTAGGAGGATGCGGACGCGTTGTTTTCGGGCCTCGCTGATCACGTGACGGGTCACGATGGCCTGCGAAGGAGCCCCCTGGGCACCAATAGGCCTGCCCGTTACCGTTTGCAGGCAGTCGAGTAGTCGAGACTGCTTGACTGGCTTGGGCAGATAGGCGGCGAATCCGACCTCGTGCATCCGCTTGGCGTCTCCACGCTGAACGGATGAGGTCAGCATGACCAGAATCATATCCTGCAACTGCGGATCGGACTTGATTTGTTTGCCCAGTTCCTCTCCGCCCATACCGGGCATGATATTGTCCAGCAGAGCGATTTTGAACGGGTCGTCTTGATCGGCCGCTTCCCGCAGCGCCTCGATGGCTTCTTCGGCGCTTGCCGCCTCGGTGGGCCGGCAGCCCCATGACGACAGGTATGCCTCGAGGATCCGGCGGTTCGTGGCGTTATCGTCGACGATCAGCACACGCAGGTTCTCGATATCTCCCAGCGCAGCAGGCGTTTGCTGCTGGTCGCTTGGCTGCTTGTCCAGCACGGTGGTAAACCAGAATGTCGAACCTTCACCTTTTACACTCTCGACGCCGATCTGTCCGCCCATCAACTCTGAGATTTGCTTGGAGATCGCTAGTCCAAGCCCCGTCCCGCCGTACTTGCGAGTTGTCGACATGTCGGCCTGCGAGAAGGAGTGGAACAATCGGCCCATCCGGTCGGTGGGGATTCCGATGCCCGTATCACGAACCTCGCATCGAACGGTTGCCTGGGTGTTCGTCTCAGCGTCGACCGTAACGGTGATAGCCACCTCACCGGTTTCAGTAAACTTGATGGCGTTGTTGGCCAGATTGATGAGGATTTGGCGCCATCGCCCCGGATCGCCCCGCAGCAGTGACGGTGTCGCCGGATCTACGAAGCACGAGAATTCCAGGCCCTTGGCCTGAGCCTTCCCGGCCATGATGTCACCGGTGTCCTCCACTGAGGTGCGGAGATCGAAGTCGATCGTTTCCAGATCAAGTTTCCCGGCCTCTATTTTCGAGAAGTCCAGAATGTCATTGATGAGAGCCAGGAGTTGATCGCCGCACGTCTGGACCGCCTGGGCGTATTCCTGCTGCTCGCTGGTCATGTCCGTGTCCATCAAAAGCCCTGTCATACCTATCACGCCGTTCATCGGCGTGCGAATTTCGTGGGACATGGTAGCCAGGAACTCGCTTTTTGCCGCATTGGCCGAGGCGGCCTCCTCAGCCAGTAGACGAGCGTGCGAGATAGCCTGTTCGAGCCCCTGCTCGGCTTGCCTGCGCTCGGTCGTCTCGACGGATATGACCATAATATAATCAACTCCACCCTCTTCATCATTCACTGGGACGAGTGTCGAATGAAACCACAACTCGCGGCCATCTGTATCAACCACGGGCGATTCCTGAGTGATAATCTCGCCTGTATCTCTGGCCTTTTCCAAGTTCCTGGTCATAGTATTTCGGAACGACTCGGGATAGAAATTGAAAGGATATGGTTTCCCATACAAGACCGCCGGATCGCTAACCCCAAGCCCCTCGGCACCCGCACGGCTCATAAATTGCAGTTTGAAATCGAGATCCACTATCTTCGTGCAAACCGGTGAATGCTCAATCCAGGCACGATTCCTTTGCTCAGATTCCTGTAGTCTCTTCTCCGCCCGCTTGCGTTCTCTGACGTCGGTGATGAGGGAGATTACATTTGCAATGCTTCCGTCCAGCTTGGGCTGGGGCACATACTTGACCTCGAACGGTACGACTGCGCCATCCGGAAGAGGAATGTCGATCTCGAAAGTCTGCGATGGCGATCCTGAGGTGACGGCTTTCAGCATCCGGCGTGCCTTGCCCACCGAGGCTTGGTCCATAAAGTCAAAAGCGGACCTTCCGATCACATTCTCCATCGTATACGGCGGGTAAACTTTGCTCATGTATTCAATCGCGCCGGTCGTGTCCAGTATTTGGACTATTCCTTCGTAATTGGCTGTGAGTGCAGACCATCTTTCTTCTCGTTCCCTCAGCACTGTCTGCTGAGCGTGGATGCCCGCGTCAGTGCGGCGCAACATGGCATAGACAAACACCACCAACCCGGCCATGATGAGAAGAACTGCCGATAACACTATGGAAAGCAGCCTTCGGAAAGCCGAGACATGTGAGGTAGTGTCCACCAGGACAATCAGATCGCCAATTTCCGTGCCAGAGACGTCTTTCAGCGGTGAAACGAGAGCTAACCACCGCTTTTTGTCAATGTTGAAATCTTTGCTAACTTCACCGTGCTCGTGTCCGGATTCCTGGACCAGGCTGTCGAATGCGGCGGGAAACGGATTCTGTGTGGAATAGATCATCACTGATTTACCATACCGGTCCCAATCCGCAGATCTTCCGAGCATCTTCATACCGGACTCCCATTTTGTCCGGTCCAATGCGACCTTGTGGATCGCCAGAGCCAAGTGGATGTCGTATTCTTGATAGATACCAAACAGGACGTCTTCGATTTCCTTTCCTAACTCCAGATAGCCTAGCAGCACTTCGCCGTCGAAGATGGGTCGGACCACCCTCAGGGTGAACGTGCCTAGTGGCCCCAGCTCGATGCCCGAGGCCATCTGACCGCTACGCTCGGCCTGGAGTACAGTGAAACGGTCAATCAAGTCGCCGTTTCTCTCCGGCTTATGCACACGCAGCAGGTTCACCCGGTCGGGTCCGTGGAAATAGAAGTGTGTGACGCCGTGCGCCTGGCGCAACTTCTCAAAGACGTGGCCCCAATCAGCCAACAAGCGACTCGTATCGCCAGCGGCCAGCGCGCTGCGAAGCCTCGCATCGTCATGCAGAAGGATAACTTCTTCGAGAGCCGCCAGCATCGCAGACTGCTCCCTCAGAGTAGCGTCCAGCTTCGTCCCGACATCGGACAACATCGCAGTACTACTCTTATGCAGATGGCTGCGGTACTGTACTATCAGCGTCGCTCCGAACCCAACGACCAGCAATAACAAGACTGCCGTTATTGGAACCAGCAAGCGGTGCTGCACCGGCCGCAATGTGTTCATATGGTCTGTATCCTTCATAGGTTAATCAACCTCTTGCTGACGTTCTTATCGGCGCTTTGCAGGTCGCAGTTGAACAAGCCGGGGATAGTTCTCACAACGCAAAACACCGCAATAACAGGGAGAACCAGCGTAGCCTGAATCATAAAGGCGCCACCGCATAAAAGAAGCCA
>JABGPF010000234.1 GCA_018645065.1 Phycisphaerales bacterium | reverse complement strand
TGGACGCCCAGATCGGCGCCGTGGTCGACCAGTTGGAGAAAGACGGACTGCTCGAAGATACGTTCGTGTTCTACTTCGGCGATCATGGCGGAGTGCTGCCGGGCAGTAAGGGATACCTCTACGAGACCGGACTGCACGTTCCGCTGGTAGTGCGGATACCGGAAAACTACAAGCACCTGGTCGACCTCAAGCCCAATACGAGCGTCGAGGGTTTTGTGAGCTTCATCGACTTCGCGCCGACGATCCTGAACCTCATCGGCGCCGACGTGCCAAAACAGATGGACGGCAAGGCGTTCATGGGCCCGGGCGTAACGCTGGCTGAAGTGAACAAACGCGACGAAACGTTCGGGATGGCTGACCGGTTCGACGAGAAGTATGACTTCGTGCGAACGCTCCGTAAGGGCAAGTACAAATACATGCGGAGCTATCAGCCCTTCAACTTCGACGGCCTGTGGAATAACTACCGCTACAAGATGCAGTCGTACAAAGAGTGGTGGGACCTCTACAAAGCAGGCAAGCTCACCAAGGAAGCCGCCCTCTTCTTCGAGCCGCGAGCGCCCGAAGCACTCTACGATATCGACAAGGACCCGTACGAAGTGAACAACATCGCAGGCGACCCTGCCAACGCGAAAGTGCTCGCCGATATGCGATCTCGCCTTACTGGACGAGTAAAGGGCATGCCCGACCTAAGCTTCTTCCCCGAGAGCGAACTGGTGAAGAAAGCGTTTGGGAATCCCGTTAAATTCGGACAGGAGCAGAAAGAACGGATCGGAAAACTGATCGACATCGCCGATCTGTCGCTTATCCCGCTGGACAAGGCGTCTGACAAAATCACCGCCGCACTGGCGTCGAAAGACCCATGGGCCAGATACTGGGGACTCATCGTCTGCAGTTGCTTCGGCAAGCAGGCCGCCGAGTTGGCAGACAAAGCCAAACAACTAGCAGCCGCCGACGCCGAACCGCTGGTGCGAGTCCGAGCAGCCGAGTTCCTGGCGCTAACAGGCGCCGCCGAGCCGCAAAAGGTGTTAATGGACGTTCTCGCCACCGCCGAGCATCCCCTCGAAGCATTACTAACGCTCAACACGGTAGTCTTGCTGCGCGACGGGAAACCGGGCTACAAGTTCGACATCAAAACAAGCGACGTCAAAGCAACCTGCCGCGACGTATCCTGGCGCCTGCAATACCTAACCGGAAAACCCGCCCCGCCAAAGAAGAAGCGAAAGAAAAAGAAGTAAGCTTCGTTACTTTTTGGCCTTCACGGGCGCGGCTTCGTTGATCCAGACTGTCATTGCGCCCTTGTCGCGGTTGTTCCAGGCGTAGTAGGGAATCGCGGTCATCTTGAACGGTGCACCCCCTGCGGTCGCCTCTGAGGTGATTACCGTTACGCCGCCGAGAAGGTCGGCGCGGTGTTTGGATTTGAGTTCGGCCTTCGGCGGTAGGATCACGCCGGGGATGTTTGTGTCGGGGTTATCGACCGCTTCTATGCAGTAGACCAGCGGGCCGCGCATGATCGAGGTTTTGCCTGTGTCGGCTTTGACTTTTTCGTGTGCGTACACGCGGCGGGCGATCATGGGGATATTGAGTTCGACGATATCGCCGGGCTTCCATGTGCGTTTCAGGACCGCGTATCCGTCGGTGCCCGGAGTGGCGTCGGCGGACTTACCGTTCACCTTCAACGTGACCTTCGACACCGCTGCGTTCCCAAAATGATACAAGTCGCTGGGCACCGGTCGCCCTTGGGCCCATCCGGGAATCCGCAGGCGGAGCGTGAAATCCGAAGCGGTCTTGGGCGTTACGGTAAGCTGCACTTTCCCGCTCCAGGGATAGTCGGTTTTCTGGGCGATTTTCATCTTCGTGTCGCCGAGTTTAATCGACGCGTCGCCGGCAAGGTAAAGGTTAACGTACAGGCTCTTGTTCTTGTCGTCGCACGCGTATGCCATCGAGCCGACCTGCGGGATAATTCGCGTCAGGTTCGTCGGGCAGCATGAAAGTCCGATCCATGTTCTCCGGTGCCCGCCCTTGCTCTCAAGCGGGTTCTGGTACGAGAATCCGTTACCGGCCAGCGTGATGCCCGAGATCGCCCCGTTGTATAGGGCGAGTTCCATCACGTCGGCGTATTTCGCGTCGCTTTTCAGCAGGGCCATGCGATACTGCCACAGCACGTTTGCTATGTTCGCACACGACTCGCAGTAAGTTCTGTTGGGCAGCAGGTAGGCGTCGCCGAAGCCTTCATCACCGTACTGTGCAGTGCCCACCGATCCGGTAATGTACATCTTTCTCGCGACGACATCCTCCCAGAGATGCCCGAGGACCTTGTCGTATTCCGGGGCGTCGCTGAAGCGGACCAGGTCGGCCATTGCGGCGTATTGGTAGCCCGCGCGGACTGCGTGTCCGACGGCTCGTTTCTCATCGATGATCGGGCGATGGTCCTGTGCTCGCCCGTTGCGTTGGCGGACTTTGGCGCGAAGGCGTTTGGCCCGCTCGGGCAGGTCCTTTTCGTAGGGCGGTGTCTTAACCGGCGTGCGCAGATCGTATGGCTTGCGTTCGGTCCCGTGTGCGTGTCCGCGTTCGTCGAGGAAGAATTTCGCCAGGTCAAAATAACGCTTCTCACCGGTGTGGCGATAGAGCTTAATCAACGCCAACTCCACCTCCTGGTGACCGTCAACGTCGTAGCGTTTGCCCTCACCGAAAATGCTGCCGATGTGATCGGCGAAACGCCTGGCCGATTCGAGGACCTTCTTGTCGCCGGTAACTTTGTGATGCTCGACGGCCATCTCGAAATAGTGCCCCGCGTTGTACATCTGGTGCATCGTCCGCAGGCGTTCCCAGCGATACTGCTGCTCCTTTAGGATGAAGTATGCGATGAGGAATCCGTCTTTCTGCTGGGCGGCGAGAATGCGATCGAGGATGGCGTCGACGCGTTTGCTCATCGCTTTGTCGGGCTTGTTCTGGAGGCAATACATGGCGCCTTCCAGGGCCTTGTACAGGTCCGAATCGAACGCTCCGTGCCCCGAAGGCAGGCCCTCGCCGGTGGCGGCTTTGTCGAAGTTGGTGACGTGTCCGTCTTTTTCCAGGCAATCCAACGCATGGGGGACAGTGGTCTTATGCGTAGTCTCCAAACGCGGTCCCCAGAATCCGCCTTGCAACTTCACCTGCTGATTGGGCACTTCACGCAGGCCGCGGATAGGCGCCACCTGCCCAGAGGCAATCGCAGTCAGTAGCATAAGAGTGAAAACTGCCGTAACGATTCGATGAGAAATACGCATTATAGATAGCCTTTCATATCTGGAAGCTCCCGCACTCCCAGCCGCGGGGCGTGCAGCATAAGACAAGCGACGGGGCGTTGTCAATCATGCCCGGACCGACAAGACTGAAAATGAAAAAAGAGGCGCATGTCGCGTGACATGCGCCTCAATTATTATCCGCACTTAACGTGCGTTATTTTCAACTTTACCGGGGACTATACCAGACCCTGGGCCAGCATCGAATTTGCGACCTTCACGAAGCCGGCGATGTTGGCGCCCAGGACGTAGTTGCCCTTGTCGCCGTATTCGCATGAGGCTGCGTATGCACTGCTGTGGATCGCCTGCATGATGCCCTGGAGGCGAGCGTCAACTTCTTCGCGGGTCCATGCCAGACGCATCGAGTTCTGGCACATTTCCAGACCGGATACTGCAACGCCGCCGGCGTTTGCTGCTTTACCGGGACCGTACAGGATTTTGTTCTCGAGGAACACGTCAACGCCATCGGGCTCGGTGGGCATGTTGGCGCCTTCGGAGACCACGTAGCAACCGTTGGCTACGAGCGTTTTGGCGTCGTCGCCGGAGATTTCGTTCTGCGTTGCCGAGGGGAAAGCACAATCGCACTTGATGCCCCAGGGGCGCTGTCCGTCAAGGTATGTGGCGCCGGGATACTTCGTGACGTATTCTTTGATACGTCCGCGACGAACGTTCTTCAGATCCATGATGAATGCGAGCTTCTCAGCGTCGATTCCGTCGGGATCGTGAACCGTACCGTTTGAGTCGGAGACGGTTACGGCCTTGGCACCGAGCTGGGTGAGTTTTTCGATGGTGTACTGTGCGACGTTGCCCGAACCGGAAACGGTGCAGACCTTACCTTCGAATGTTTCGTCGCGAGTCTTCAGCATTTCCTGGGCGAAGTAAACTGCGCCGTATCCGGTGGCTTCGGGACGAATCAGCGAACCGCCCCAGTCGAGGCCCTTACCGGTCAGAACGCCGGTGAACTCATTGCGGATACGCTTGTACTGTCCGAACATGAAGCCGATTTCGCGTCCGCCTACACCGATATCGCCAGCCGGTACGTCTGTGTCCTGCCCGATGTGACGTGACAGCTCAGTCATGAACGATTGGCAGAAACTCATAACTTCCGTATCGCTCTTGCCCTTGGGGTCGAAGTCCGAACCGCCCTTACCGCCGCCCATGGGCAACGTCGTCAGGGAGTTCTTGAAGACCTGCTCGAACGCCAGGAACTTAAGGATACCAAGGTAAACGCTCGGGTGGAATCGCAGTCCGCCTTTGTACGGGCCAATGGCGCTGTTGAATTCGATTCGGAATCCACGGTTAACCTGTGCGATACCATTATCGTCTTTCCAAGGTACGCGGAACATCAGGACGCGCTCGGGCTCAGTGATACGCTCGAGGATGCGGTTTTCCTGGTAAACCGGGTTACGCTGCACGACAACTTCCAGAGAATCCAGTACTTCTTTTACCGCCTGGTGGAACTCGGGCTCTGAGGGGTTGCGTCTGATTACTAATTCCATTACTTCGCTGGTGTACGACATGTTGGAACTCCTTACTAACTAAAAGTAACTAATCCTGAAATAAAACGCGTAAGCTATCGCGTTCTGCTTATCCGCTTTTAACGGAAATCGATTCGCACTAATCACCGCCTGTTATTTTTTTAACGGTAACGAGTGTCCGAAATATATCTTATTTTTACTTTTGGTCAAGATAAATATTTTTTATTCTAACAGCCATTTTCAGCCGCGATAACACAAAGCAGGACTGTATAGAGCAAAACAACGATTCCCCATCTTATTAATTTTAATGGCAATTTTACCATTAACACTTGTACGCTCTTGAAATCCGAATATAATATTGGCATAATCTGACAGAGGACGTGACCATGAAGCAACAATTGAAAGTAGCGATGCTGCGAGTCCTGCGGGACGCCGACGGGCCTATCGGCAGCGCACAGATCGCAGAAGACATCCAGCTCTACGGATTCAATCTTGGCCCGAGATCTGTTCGCCTCCACCTGAAGGACCTCGCAGGCGACGGACTAGTAGCCGCCTCGCGACGAGGCAGAGGCGGTGGGCGAACGATCACCGAGAAAGGAGTCGCCGAGATAGGCAACGCACTCGTCCAGGATCGCGTCGGGTTCGCTTCGGCGAAGATCGACTCCCTGGCCTGCGGAACCACTTTCGACCCAGCCAGCGGTGCAGGCGATATCGTACTGAACCTCTCGACGGCGCATGCAAGCCTGATACGCCCTATCCTGCGGTCGATGCTCCCGGTTTTCACCACCAGCTTCAGCATGGGCAAATACGCCTGCGTGTTCGAACCGGGCACAAGAGTAGGCAACTTCGCCGTACCGCCCGGTAAGGTCGCGATCGGGACGGTCTGCAGCGTAACGGTAAACGGCGTGCTGCTGTCGCGCGGTATTCCGACTGTTTCAAAATTCGGCGGGATACTGGAAATCTTCGACCACAAACCGCTCCGCTTCACCGACGTGATATATTACGAAAGCACCTCGCTGGACCCGCTGACGGTGTTCATTAAAGGCGGGCTGACCTCGCTGGACAATATTTGGAAAACAGGACGAGGGCGAATCGGAGCGAGTTTCAGAGAGATCCCAACCTGCATGCTCCCGCTGGTGAAAGAAACGCTCAATCAGTTGGAGGCCGTCGGACTGGGATGCGTCCTGACGATAGGACAGCCCAACAGACCGGTACTCGGATTCCCGGTCTCCGAAGGACGCACCGGACTAATCCTCGCTGGCGGGCTCAACCCCCTAGCCGCCGTCGAACGATCCGGAGTGGCCGCCGGCAACAGCGCAATGGCGGAACTATACGACTTCGCCAAACTGGAAACCTACACTGAACTGGCTGAACGATTCGACGTGAAGCTACCAAAATAAAGGTAATAATATGTCACAGACAAACTCGAAGCCCAGCACGGGATTGCCCGGTTTGGACAAGGCCCTTGGTGGTCTGATTACTGGAGACAATGTCGTGTGGCAGGTCGATTCGACCGACGACTTCATGGCGTTCGCCGGGCCGTACTACAAACATGCGGTCAAGACCGGGCGGCGAGTTGTCTACTTCCGATTCGCCCGCCACGCCCCGCTGGTCGGACCTGACGAGGGCGTCGAGATCCACGAACTGTCGCCCGAAGACGGGTTCGAGCAGTTTATCGGCGGGATCCACAGCGTTATCAAGGAAGTCGGCAAGGGCGGGTTCTACCTGTTCGACTGCCTGTCGGAACTGGCGGTCGACTGGTACAGCGACCAGATGCTGGGCAACTTCTTCATGCTCACATGCCCCTACCTATACGACATGGAGACCATCGCATACTTCCCGCTGCTGCGGAACTATCACTCGTTTTACGCGATCTCGCCGATCAGCGAGACCACCCAACTGCTGCTGGACGTGCTGAGGCACGAAGGCAACCTCTATCTGCATCCGATGAAGGTGCAGCAACGGTATTCATCAACTTTGCACATGTTGCACGAGTGGCGAGGCGACGAGTTTATACCGGTAACCCAGAGCGCAATGATCTCGAAGATCAGACGGGCCGGTCCGTGGCGAGGGCTCGACTCGTCCGACAGGCGAATGGACGTGTGGAATCGCGCGTTCATGGACGCAGAAGAAACACTCGCATCCGTTCAACGAGGTGAGGCGCCAACAGAAAAAATCGACGAAGAATGCAAACACCTCCTGAGAATGGCAATCTCAAGACATGACCGAATGCTCGCGCTGGCGGAGAAATATTTCACGCTATCAGACGTACTCGATATCGGCAGGCGGATCGTGGGCACCGGGCTTATCGGCGGTAAATCCGTCGGCATGCTGCTGGCGCGAGCGATTATGGAACAGGTGCGCCCGCGATGGGCCGACGTGCTCGAACCGCACGATTCGTTCTTCATCGGAGCGGACGTTTTCTACACGTTCCTGGTGACAAACGGGCTCTGGTGGGTTCGACAGCACCAGCAACATGAAGATCACTTTATGGCTGAAGCCGAAGCCGCACGGCGCGGAATCCTCGTCGGAAGCTTCCCCGAACATATTGAAAATCAGTTCTCCAGCATGCTCGATTACTTCGGGCAGTCGCCGATTATCGTTCGATCCAGCAGCCTGCTGGAAGACAACTTCGGCAACGCGTTCGCCGGTAAATACGATAGCGTTTTCTGCGTGAACCAAGGCCCGAGACACAAACGCCTGGAAGACTTCCTAGCCGCCGTGCGAACAGTTTACGCCAGCACGATGAGCGAAGACGCCCTGTCTTACCGGGCGCGAAGGGGCATGCTCGATCGCGACGAACAGATGGGCCTGCTGGTCCAGAGAGTATCGGGCGCGGCGTACGGTAACGTATTCCATCCGCAGGTCGCCGGCGTGGGCCTCTCGTTCAACCCATACGTCTGGTCACAAGATATCGATCCCGAAGCCGGTGTGCTCAGGCTGGTCTACGGGCTGGGAACACGCGCCGTCGACAGGCACGACGACGACTACACCAGAGTCGTAGCGCTGAACGCCCCGGAACGCCGCCCCGAAGGAAGCACCGAAGAGGCAAAGCAAAACACGCAAAAACGCGTCGAAGTTTTGAACCTCGAAGCCAATCAATTACAGGCTGAGTATTTCTGCGATCTCGCAGCCCGCAGCAAAGACATGCCCCTGGAGCTTTTCACGTCGCGAGACGAAGACCTCATACGTCGAGCCAGAGAGGCGGGCGCCGAACAACCGTTCGCTCAAATGCTGACGTTCAAGAGCCTCCTGAACGACACCGAATTCGTAGCCAACATGCGAGAAATGCTGCAAGTCCTGCAAAGCGCATACGACTACCCCGTCGAAATGGAGTTCGCCGCGAACTTCCAGCCCGACGGAACACACACGATCAACCTCCTGCAGTGTCGCCCCTTCCAATGCCAAAGCGGAATGGCGATCTCCGACCCTCCGGAAAATATCGCCGACGACGACCTGGTGGCCTCAGCTGCAGGCGCGGTTATCGGCCACGCCCGAATGCACGATATCGACCGATTCATTTACGTGACGCCCGCGTTCTACAGCGAATTATCGGTAAGCGACCGCCACCTGGTCGCCAGCCTGATCGGAAAGATCGTACACGCCAAGGAAGAGACCAAGCCCGAAAACGTAATGCTGCTGGGCCCGGGCCGATGGGGAACAACCACCCCGTGGCTGGGCGTTCCGATAAACTTCTCGGACATCAGTACGGTTTCGGTGCTCTGCGAGATTGTAGCCATGCGCGAGGGC
>JABGPF010000233.1 GCA_018645065.1 Phycisphaerales bacterium | reverse complement strand
ACTTACTTTTTGTCGTTCTCTGTGATCTCGCCGTAAGCCGTAAGCCGTTGCCGTTAACATCTTCTTCGCCGTTGCCGTTCTCTGTGATCTCTGTGGCAAGGCCGTTTGCCGTTGCCGTTCTCTGTGCCCTCTGTGGCAAAAAGCCGTTGCCGTTTGGTGTTAGAATGCGTTTGCCCTGGAATTTGATTCCGCGTGGTCAGGCACCCACGGCTTGTTTATGCTCCCCAGCCCGTTGCCCCGCTGGCGTTGTTATGATATCTTCGGGACATAACAACGTTGCGATCGGGAATTATTTATGGAACAGTCGCTTTTATGGATTGAACTATTGGCGGCCAGTTGCCTGATGGTCGCAGTCGCCCTTGTCGACGGAGCCCGAACCAAGCGGGTGTGGTTCCGTTGGCTTATCATGTCCTCAGGCGTGCTGATCCCGCTGGCCTGCTGGGCTACGGTAACGTATCTGGCGTTCTGGTTGCGAATGGTCGCAAGAGTCGGTCCGCCAGCCAAACCATGGTTCATCGCGGTACTCGCGGGAGTGTTCGTTATCGTCACGAGTATTGTCCTGCGCCGGGGTCTTCCCAGGCGCCGAGCGGCGAGTTGGCCTGCATGGAAGCTGAACTTCGTTTTCGCCGCGGTTTGCGTACTGAGTTTCATGACGTTCTGGAATCTCGACCTGAACGCCAGAAACCAGCTCGGACACCTACGAGCCCGAGCCAGTTCAATAATCAACGCCATTTTCCCGCCCAGTATCCCAGACGCCCGAAACGCCGCACACGTTTACGAACAGGCGTTTGCCTCACTAGAAATCACGAGCGAAAAGCAAATAATCCCCTGGTCCAAAGCTATCGGCGACTGGCTCGACCCGCTCCACGACACCGGCGCGACAAGCCGACCCAGCGATGAACATATACGCAAAATATTGAAACGCTATTCCAGAGGCCTGAACCAACTCCGAAAAGCAGCACAAATGGAACAGTGCAATTTCGTGGGATACTGTGACAGGGTGGATCTGCTCAACGCCCTACTGGGCCAGATCACAAACGTTAGAACGGCAGGGGAAATACTGGCCGCCGACGCACGCATGCGAGCTATAGACGGAGATATCACAGGATCCGTCACCGATCTCAACGCGCTGTTCACCATGTCAGAGCATATCACAAGAGAACCAACCATGATCACCGCGCTTAACGCGATAGCTCTCGAGGGCAGAGCGGTCCGAACTCTGGAGATAATTCTGGCGGAGAATCACGTCACATCGTCCGGCCTGGCGTCACTGAACATAAACCCGCTATTCTCCCACGGGCGAACCGTACGGTCGGCGTTCCTGGGGCAAGAGGCGTTCGGATTGACAACGCTCGCATCGCTGGGCGACCCGGGATATCAACCGCTGCCGCGCCGGTATCTGCCCGAAATTCTGATACCGATGTACCGAGTGTTCCTCATGAACGACGAAATCCAAAGCCACAACACCGCAACCCGTGAATGGCAGCGACTGGCGATAATGCCCTACCACAAATCCGCAGAACAGTGGGAAACTTTGACTGAGCGATTAACAGGAAAACAAACAGGATTTATCATCTCCAGGATGCTGTCAGCCACTAGCAGATACCCCAGCCGAGCAGCAGAAGGCGACGCCAAACATCGATTGGCGATACTCGCAGTAGCAGCCACAAAATATCGACTCAAAACCGGCGCCCTGCCCGAAAATCTCGAACAACTCACACCAGAGTTCATAGAAATGATCCCAACCGATCCGTTCACCGGTGAACCGCTGCGAATGATCCGCACCAAAGACGGACAAGCAAAGCTCTACAGCCTGGGCCCAAACCGAAAAGACGACGGCGCCAGAATGCTGAACAACGCCCAGAGAACCGGCGACATAGTATTCCGCCTGATCAGCGGGAACTAGGAAACGCGGGGGAATACAAATGCTACATCTGTTCGAGTATGTCGATGCCTAGCAGCCCCAGGGCCTTTTTGATGGTGCGGGCGGTGAGCAGGCACAGCATCAGGCGAGAGGTGCGGGCGGCGGGGTCGTCGGCTTTGAGGACCGGGCAGGCTTCGTAGAATGTCATGTAAGCGCCAGCCAACTCGTACAGGTACGAACATAACAGGTTCGGCATGCATTCGACCGACACGCTATGAATGGTTTCGGGCAATTGGGCGATCTTTACCGCCAGATTAATCTCAGCCGCTTCAGTCAGAACGATCTGGCCTACAGCTTGGGATTCATCTATGCCCGCCTTGCGGAAGATGGCTTTGACTCTCGCGTAAGCGTACTGCATATACGGAGCGGTGTTACCGTCCATGCTCAGCATTTTGTCCCAACTGAACACGTAATCGCTGGCCCGGTTCTGGGAGAGGTCGGCGTATTTAACCGCCCCGATTCCGACTATCGCCGCGATTTCTTTTCTGCGTGCCTCGTCGAGGTCCGGTGTCTTTTCCGAGACGAGATCAAACGCCCGCTGCTCGGCTTCGGTCAGCAGGTCGGTTAGTTTGATCGTCCCGCCGGTTCGCGTTTTGAATGGGCGGCGGTCGGAGCCCAACATCATCCCGAACGGAACGTGTTCGAGCATGAATTCCGGTTTGGCGAAACCGGCTTTTCGCGCGACGCCGAATACTTGCGTGAAGTGCATTCCCTGTCGCGAGTCGGTTACGTATAGAGCCCGGTCGGCGTTGAGTTGGGTTTGGCGATATCGAATGCCCGCCAGATCGGTCGTGGCGTAAAGGTATCCGCCGTCGGACTTCTGAACTATCAGCGGGACATCGGCGTCGTCTTCGCCCTTGCCGCGGAATTCGTCGAGGAATACGCACTGTGCGCCCTGGGACTCTTCCAGCAGCCCGGCTGATCTCAAGTCGTCTATCACATTTACCAAGTCGTCATTGTATTCGCTCTCACCGTAGACATCGTCGTCGGTGAGCAGTACGCCCAGGCGGCGGTAGACGTCTGAGCAGTGGCTCAGTGAAATCTTTCGGAATTTCCGCCACGCTTCCAGGGTGGCGGCGTCTCCGGCTTGGAGGCTGACTACCTGCTGGCGAGCGGTGTTTGCGAACTCTTCGTCTGAGTCGAACCTCTGCTTGGACTTTCGGTAGAAATCTTCCAGGTCTGAAAGTTCGGCGTCGGCTTGTGTGCCTTGGGGGTCGTCGGCGGCAAGATCGTTCAGGTACGCGATCAGCATACCGAACTGGGTGCCCCAGTCGCCCACGTGGTTCTGTCGCACGACTTTGTGCCCGATGAAGTCGAGCACTCGGGCCATAGCGTCGCCGATGATCGTGCTCCGCAGGTGTCCTACGTGCATTTCCTTGGCGAGGTTGGGCGCCGAATAGTCAACCACAACGGTTTGCGGTTTTTCGGGGGTCGGCACGCCGAGTTTCGGGTCGCGTTCGGCTTCGGTGAGCCTTCTCGCCAGCCACTCAGGCTTGATGCGGATATTAAGGAAGCCCGGTCCGGCGATTTCGAGGGGTTCTGCGATATCTGACAAATCGAGGTTGTCTAAAACCTTTTGCGCCAGATCGCGCGGGTTGATTTTGAGAGCTTTGGCGGCGGCCATGCATCCGTTGGCCTGATAGTGTCCGAACTGCGGTTTGTTCGAGCGAGCGATAAGCGCGCCGCTGCCGTCGGGAGCCCCGGCGGCAGCGAGCGCATCGCTTATTCGAATTTCAAGTTGGGCTTTAAGATTCACGAGCCCATTCCACCCGTGGGGACTCGCCCCACATCAGTTCCAGATCGTAGTAGCCTCGCGCCTGCTCGTCGAACAGGTGCACGACCACGTCCACAAAGTCCAGCAGGACCCATTGCGCCGAGTCTATGCCAGCCTTATGCCAGGGAGGCTGTTCTATGCTCCTGCCGAACGTCGACACATCGTCGGCGACGCTCCGCATTTGCCTTCCTGACGTTCCGGTCGCGATCACAAAGTAATCGGTAACCGGGCTGATGCCTCGCAAGTCGAGGACAACAACATCATCGCAATGGCTGTCCGAAGCGATCCTTGCAGCTCCTATCGCCAGCATCTTCGCCGCATCATTATCGCTTTTTTTAGCCATCTGCTCTCTCGCTTACATGCCCAGTAAATCGCTGATCTGCGGGGCATATTTCACGATCAGACCTGCGAATACAACACTGACCATACCCATGAGCTTGATCAGGATGTTAAGACTCGGGCCGGAAGTATCCTTGAAAGGATCGCCGACGGTGTCGCCGACTACAGCGGCCTTGTGGCCTTCAGAGCCCTTACCACCGTGGTTTCCAGCTTCGATATATTTCTTGGCGTTGTCCCAGGCGCCGCCCGCATTGGCCATGAAGATAGCCATCGCGAAACCGGCGGTAAGACCACCAACCAACAGACCCATCACACCACCGACGTCAAGCAGCAGACCGACTACGATCGGCACAGTCAACGCCAACAGCGAGGGGATAACCATTTCCTTCTGGGCGCCAGAGGTGGAGATATCCACACACTTGGCGTAATCCGGATCGCCGGTTCCTTCGAGGATACCGGGGATTTCCTTGAACTGTCGTCTTACTTCTCGAACCATCGCCATCGCCGCCCGTCCGACAGCCTTCATCGTCATAGCACTGAACAGGAACACCAGCAGCACACCAGCGAAGATACCGCACAGCACGCGTGGGTTCATCAGATTGACATTGTAGAAGTCCATATACTGACGCAGCGAAGCCTTTGAAGCATGCACCGCATTCAGCGTAACGATAGTTCCATCATCTGTCGTAGCGGCAATCTGGAAGACATTGGTTTCGTCATCTACCGGACCGCACTTCGCCGACTTCATGGCGCCCTTGGGCAGTTTTGCGTAGTCGCCTGTCAGGACCATCGCCATATCGAAGCTGTGATCAGCGTCATCTTTGCCTGTTCGGATAGCGATTTTCTTGTGCCCGACGTTGTCCATCGTGCCTACCGGAGCATCTTTGCTCACAGCGACGATCGTCGTGTGACCTTCGCGAACCATACCGATTCGTACTTCTTCAACGTATGCAGCCATCAGTGCCAGAGCCGTCAGAGCCGCCGAACCGATCGCAAAACCCTTGCCCATCGCAGCAGTTGTGTTGCCCAGTGAGTCAAGTGCGTCTGTTCGTTCGCGGACTTTTGCTTCCTGTCCGGTCATTTCGGCGTTTCCGCCAGCGTTGTCAGCGATCGGACCGTAAGCGTCTGTCGCCAGCGTGATGCCCAGTGTCGCCAACATCGATACCGCTGCGATACCAACACCGTAGAGGCCCAGCAACATGTTGTCGTTTCCACCGGCCAGCATGTACGCAGCCAGAATACCGACAATAACGGTCAGCAGGCTCATCCAGGTGGACTTCATGCCTTCAGCCAGACCGGAGATAATTACCGTAGCGGCGCCGGTTTCAGCATTTGCGGCAACTTCTTGGGTGGGCTTGAAGTCATAACTGGTGTAGTACTCGGTAGCTTTACCGATAATCAGACCGGAAATCATACCTGCACATATCGAACCGAATATTCCTAACCAACTAACGCCATCGAGACCGTTGAATAGTGCATAGCATATACCTGCCGAGGCGGCCAGGATAAAGATACTCGAACCCATAACACCGCGCATCAGGGCGGCCATCAGTTCTTTCATGCTCGCATCGTCTTTGGTGCGAACCATGTAGATGCCTACGAGGCTCAGGAAGATGCCAACACCAGCGAGGATCATCGGTGCGGCCAGGAGTCGCATCGCCGCATCCATCGCGGCGGGGCCTTCAAGTTTCATTCCTACAACGGCTGCGACACCGAGTGCGGCGGTGGCGAGAATCGAGCCACAGTAACTTTCGTACAGGTCGGCGCCCATACCAGCGACGTCGCCAACGTTATCGCCAACGTTATCAGCGATGGTGGCCGGGTTGCGGGGGTCGTCTTCGGGGATACCGGCTTCGACTTTACCGACCAGGTCGGCTCCGACGTCGGCGGCTTTGGTGAAGATACCGCCGCCAACACGAGCGAACAACGCCTGCGAACTGGCGCCCATTCCGAAGGTAAGCATGACAACGGTGATCTCGACGAGACCCATGTCAGTGAAGTATGTAAGTGCAACAAACCATCCGCAGATGTCCAACAGTCCGAATCCGACAACTACCAGGCCCATAACGGCGCCTGCACGGAAAGCGACTGTAAGACCGCGGTTGAGGCCTTCTTTGGCTCCCTGGGTGGTTCGGTTTGACGCCAAGGTGGCGGTCTTCATACCAATCCAACCGCACAAACCGCTAAAGAAGCCGCCTGTGAGGAATGCGACCCAGACGATTTCGTGCTGAACTTTGAAAACAAACGCCATCACAGCGAGAATCGCAGAAACGATTACAAAGAATACCGCGACGACCTTGTACTGACGTTTCAGATACGCCATCGCTCCGGCGGTTACGTGCCCGGCGATTTCGATCATGCGTTCGTCACCGGGATCTGCGCCTTTTACTTCCTTGTAGAACTTCACGGCGAAGCACAGTGCGACGATCGCGCCAATCGGGGCGATATACCAGAACATAGGAATATCGCTAAGCTTCGGAACAAGGCCTTCGTTTTCGGCGGCCATCGCAAAGCTGTTAGTAAGGGCGAGCATTGCAAAGCCAGCCATAACCATAAGCATGTTTCGGTGTCGAGTACAAGTTTTGTACAGTCCCTTCATGGTCTATATCCTCAGGGGGTTAAAGATTTTACGTGAATATTAACAGGCGGGGAAAGCCCGCCGAATGTGGTGTGTCCAGCAGAGATTCAGCTCTACAACATCAATCAGACGCCGCGTTTAATGCTTTTGCGACGACGACGACGGCGGATTTCAGAGGGCTTTTCGTAGTAGCTTCTACGTTTAATATCCCGAACCAGACCTTCTTTTTCGCACATCTTCTTGAAGCGCCTGATCATCTGCTCTACCGACTCGTTGCCTCTTGCCTTAATTATCATCGTTTAAAAGTATCCCTTATCAGTTTACCTGCACCGGTAATGGCACAGCGGTTCATTTAGAACCGGCTAATGATAGGGATTTTTGCGCTTATCGCAAGCCTTTTTTTCGTTGTTTTTCATCGCTCCTTGTCGTTTTCATATTCCAGACGATCCAAGAAGCGCCAAGATGCCCGAAGGTTACATTTGTTTGGCGGGCTAGTTCGTGATAACCTGTTGGCGTTACACTATTAGGAATGTCTGCTATGATCGAGTCATGCCAAACGGAAATCAGAGTCCGATACCCCGAAGCCGACCGAAGCGGCGCGGTGCATCACAGCCGATACTGGGTCTACTTCGAAATGGGACGCACCGAACTACTCCGCGCCCAGGGCGTTGATTACCGCGATCTCGAAGATCAGGGCGTGCTGTTCGTGGTGGCGAAATGTTCAGCCAAATACCGCGCTCCGGCCCGATATGACGACATTCTAACCCTTTCGACCAGAATAACGCGCACCGGACGTGCCCGTATCGATCACGCCTACGAATTGAATCGCAAGTCTGACGGGATACTGATCGCCACCGCCGAGACCACACTTGCCTGCATAAACACCAGCGGACAAATAATCGCCATCCCCGACTGCGTCCTGGGCACAAGCTGACCTGCCAGCCGCATCACCCCTTGGCAATCGCAGCCTGAAACCGCCCCGCCACTTCGCCCTGGCGTCGATAACTGCAGAATAAGTCTTCGTGACAAATCGTGCAAACCCCAGCCTGGTGCACATTCTGTTTAACCAGCCCGACGCGCAACAACTGATCGCCAATACACCCCTGCATGTCAAAATGCAGCTTCCCCTGCCGATACGCGAAGAACTTTAGCGCCCGCTTGCCCATCTCCGCGACCGCCGAATCCTGCACATCTTTCCCCACCTCGTAGCAGCACATCCCAACCGACGGACAAATGCACGCCACGAGCCTGGCCGGGGCAACGTCGAACCGGGCGACAAATTCTCGTACAAATTCCTTAGCCATCCCGCCTGTAACGCCCCGCCAACCGGCGTGAAACATACCAACGGCGCCACCGCTCGAATCGGCTACCAGCACCAGCGGGCAATCGGCGCTCCTCCCGACGAGCGCCAAACCGGGCGTGTCGGTAATCAGTCCATCTGCATCGCCAGCCAAACCGGGCGAATCGACAACAATACTCTCGGCGCCATGGGTCTGCTTGAGCCATGCCGCAGATTCCAACCCCAAAACACTGGCGAAACTCATCGCAGCATCGCCCGGAGCACTAAGGGCCAAAGCGGTGTCAAACCCCTGCAGAGTGGTCACGCCGTGGGTCAGACCCAGCGAATCAAGCACGCCGAAACGCCCGATTGTCGACCCGTCGAGCAGTTTGTGAAAATAGAACTCCGAACTATCGTTAAACAGCATCATTGGGCGGCGGCTCCATGTTGAACGTCTATGAGTACTTTAATGTTAGCGGCGTCGGCGGCTGCGGTAAGCGCTTCGACGCCTCGGGACAGATCAAATCGGCGCGAGATCAGGTCGATTACTTCGACCTGGCCGGTGGCCATCGCTTCAATCGCCGGTTCAAACCGACCGCATCGCGAACCTATAATTGTAATCTCGTC
>JABGPF010000232.1 GCA_018645065.1 Phycisphaerales bacterium | reverse complement strand
CTTCGCCGGACCGATCGCTGCGTTGGGATGGGTCGCCGGGATGTTATCAGTTCTCTCCGCCTCTGAGTCTCCCTTCTACAAGATCAGGACAAGTTGTGTCGAAAATCAAACCTACTGTCGCGGACTACGCCCCGGCGATGATTGATTTCCAGTCTACTTGGTCTATCGCGTAGCTTACGTCTGGGCCGAGGATCGATTTGCTTACTGATGTTTGTGGGTCGTCGGGAGCCAGGGCGAGGATTGGCACTTGGCCTTTTTCGGCGATTTGTGCGGGGTTGGTCATCATTGCGATTACGTCGTCAGGGCCGTCTGTTTGGTTCGGGTCGATCTGGTAGCGATTGATTATCACCCCGGCGACGTGCAGTCCGGCTGAGCGTGCTGCGTGGATGGTGAGGAGCGTGTGGTTTATCGTGCCCAGGTCCGGGCGGGCGACAATCACGACGGGCAGTTGCATCATTAGCGCCAGGTGGATCACCCACAAATCGTCGGAGATTGGGCAGAGCAGCCCACCGACGCCTTCTACGACCACCGCGTCGCATTTGCCTTCCAGGCGCCGGTACGAGGCGAGCATCGCTTCGATATCCACCTCCCGCCCGGCGCGTTGTGCAGCTACGTTCGGAGCCAGGGCTGCACGGTATCGCAGCGGGGCGATTTCGTTCAGCGGGCGGGCTGAGTCGGCGCAGGCTGCGAGGAATTCGGCGTCCTCGCTGACCAGGTCGCCCCCGGCGTGATGGCAGCCCGAGGCGGCCGGTTTGAAGACTTCGGTCCGCACGCCTTCTGCGTTAAGCGATTTTGCGATGGCGCCGGCGATAACGGTCTTGCCGACCTCGGTGTCCGTTGCGGTTACGAAAACGCCTCGCATTGCGGGCAGGTCGGGGTTACTTGAAGTATTCATTGATCGTTTTTACAACTCCGTCAAGTAGTCGCCGCAGCGTCGCGATATCCATCGCCGGGGCGGGCATTAGCGTGATTACGTCGCCCAGCGGGCGGATGATTATATCATGTTTGAGTGCTGCCCGGCAGACGGCGACTCCCACCCGGTCGTCTGGATTGAAAAACTCCGGGCCGGTGCGATCGGCGACGAGTTCGATCCCCAGCATCATACCGCACTGGCGGATATCGCCAATGTTCGGGTGTTCGCCAAGCGGCGCCAGGGCGGCGGTGATTATCTCGATCTTTTCGTCGAGCGAGTCCAGCAGATTGCTCTCGAATATCAGATCGATGCTCGCATTGGCGGCCGCACACGCCAGGGCGTTTCCCGTGAATGTGTGTCCGTGGTAGAAAGTTTTTCCATCTTGAGGCCGGGCCAGGAATGCGTCGAATATTTCCTGCGTGGCCATCGTCGCAGCCAGCGGAAGGTAACCGCCGGTCAGGCACTTGCCCAGGCACATCAGGTCCGGTGATACGCCTTCCACATCGCAGGCGAACATTTTTCCGGTGCGGCAGAACCCGGTGGCCACTTCGTCGACGATTAGCAGCACGCCGTGCTGGCTTGCGAGTTTGCGAACGGACTTCAAGAAACCCGCCGGGTGCGTCAGCAGGCCGCCTGCGCCCTGGACCAGCGGTTCGGCTATGATCGCGCAGTATTCATCTCCGCCGGTTGAGAGGATCTCCTCAAGACGCGCCAGTATTTCCGCCGCTCCGTTTTCACCGGACCGGTGGTGGTAGGGGTTGGGGCTGTCGATGAACGTTACGTCGAACAGCAGCGGTCCGAAAATCCCGTGGAACAGTCCGATCCCGCCCAAACTTACCGACCCGATAGTATCGCCATGATAGCTTTCGCCCAGTGCGATGAACTTCTGGCGTTTGGTTTGACCGATGTTGCGGAAGTATTGGAACGCCATTTTCAGTGCGATTTCCACCGCAGTGGCGCCGCTGTCGCTGTAGAACGTTTTTTCCAGTCCGGTGGGCGTGATTTCGGCAAGCCGCCTGGCGAGCTCTATGCTCGGAGGCGAACCGTGCCCTAGCAGCGTGGTGTGTGCTGCTTTTTCCAACTGATCGCGAATCGCCTGGTCGATCTGTTCGACCTGGTGTCCGTGCAGGTTGCACCACAGGCTGGAGAATCCGTCGATGAACCGCCGCCCGTGGGTGTCGATAAGTTCAAAGCCTTCGGCGCGTTCGATGAACCGCCCGGGCTGATCGCCTTCTGCGATCCACTGTTGCATGGGAGTAAACGGATGCCAAAGGTATTTGGCGTCCATGGCGGCTAGTTGTTGTGGTGTCATGTCGTCTGGGCTGTTCATTGAGTTTATCCCATAACCATTGTTACCGGTGAGCCCACTTTTGCGTCGAAGTAGTCTGCGGCTCGGCCTTGGTTAATTGCTATTTCTATCATGTCTGTCGAATTGAAAACCACCAGCGGGGCGCCTGGTTCTGCAAAAGCGTATGAGACCATCATCGCACCGGCGTCTTTTTCGTTGCATGTGGTTTTCACGTGAAGGAGCCTCCCGCCGACCTGCCGGGCTATTTCGCCTGAGATGTTCGTTGTCAGGTTCCCGAATCGATCTACGTATATTATTTGCCCTGTTATGGTGTTGTTGTGGACGATTGGCGCGGGCAGTTCGAACAGTTTGTAAGTCGCCGGCCGCGGGCCAAGGGTTTCGATGTCCAGGCCGTTGAGCACATGTCCTGCAAGCGGAGCCATTATGTCTCGCCCGTGGAAGGTGTTTGAAATGAATTTCGGGTTGGCTGGGAGGTTGCGGCAGATTCGGATGTCCTGTAGCGGCATGACGAGTTCCAGCAGCGAGATTATACCGTTGTCGGGGAATATCACCGTATGTCCGCCGTAGCGTCCGGCGAGGATTGCGCGGTCGGTGCCCACGCCCGGGTCGACCACCAC
This sequence comes from Phycisphaerales bacterium, assembly GCA_018645065.1. Taxonomy (GTDB): domain Bacteria; phylum Planctomycetota; class Phycisphaerae; order SM23-33; family SM23-33; genus BS750m-G57. The sequence goes on along the minus strand of JABGPF010000232.1, from coordinate 5,782 downwards.
CAGATGCACCGTCCCGGGCGGGAAGTGCGGAGCCGAGCGGGCCAGGACCATCGCTCCGGCCAGCAGATCGTAGGCTGGTATGTCGTGGCTTATGTCGATTATATTTGCGCGAGGGCAGACCTGCAGGATCACGCCTTTCATAGCTGCTGCGAAAGGGCCGTTAGTCCCGAAGTCCGTTAATAATGTTACAAGTTGTGTTTTTGCCATAATTCGCTCCACTCGGCGAGTAGATATTTGACCATACCGCGGCGCTGTGAGGAAGCCGAAAAAGAAATCTGCTCACCTATATTTAATTTACTGGAACCGCAGACCCGGTTACGCGTCAAATACTGGGTTGACATGTTTCATTTTAGCGACTTATTGATATCAAATACGGCTGATTGGAGATTTATCATGAAAAAGGTGCATGCAATTCTGATCGCGACGATGTTGGCGATAGTACTCTTGCCCGCGGGTTTCGCTCGTGGAGACGGGATGATTGTTCCGATCCGACGTGACATTCGAGTTCGCGGGTCCTGGGCGGTTAAGTACCATCATGTAAACGTGTTGGTGCGAGACCAGGTGGCGTCGGTGTCTGTCGATCAGGCGTTTGTAAACACCGGCAGGGGAATGATCGAGGTCGAATACCTTTTCCCCGTGCCCCCCAAAGCCGCCATCGACTCAATGACGCTCGTCGTAGACGGAAAAGAATTCACCGCCAAACTCCTCAAAGCCGACGAGGCCCGGAAAATATACGAAAATATCGTCAGGCAGAAAAAGGACCCCGCACTCCTCGAATACGCAGGGTTCGGAATGTACAAGACCAGAGCATTCCCGCTGGAACCGGGGAAACCGTGCAAAATTATCGTCACCTACAAAACGGTCTGTAAGAAGGACCAGGATCTTGTGGAGGTCTTTTACCCGCTGAATACCGAAAAATATTCAGCTCGGGCGATCGAATCAGTCCGGGTTAAGGTCGATGTGAAATCCAAAACCGATATCGGCGCCATATACTCGCCCACGCACTCGCTCGACGTGAAACGCAACGCGCCGAACCACGTTATAGCGACGTACCAAGTTAAAAAAGCGCTGCCCACAACCGACTTCCAACTGTTCTACAAAGCCTCGAACGACAAGGTCGGAGCCTCGCTGCTTACACACCAGAGCGACGCGAAAACCGACGGGCACTTCATGATGCTCGTGAGCCCGAATCCCCGAAATTCACGCACAGCGGTTGTCGCGAAAAACGTTATCGCTGTCTTTGATCACAGCGGTTCGATGAGCGATAAAAAAATCACCCAGGCCAAGGAGGCGCTGCGATACGTGCTGCGAAACCTGAACCCCGAAGATAGGTTCAATGTGGTTTCGTATAACGATAGCGTAGAGACGTTCTTTGGGAAAATGGTCGACGCCAAAAAGGAAAAAATCACCGTAGCACTCGATATGGTCGACCGTCTCGAAGCCACCGGCGGGACGAACATACACGAGGCGTTGCAGGTAGCTCTGAAGCAGGCCGGCGGGTCCAAGCGTCCGTCATATATCATCTTTATGACAGACGGACAACCGACGGTCGGAAAGACCGAAGAAAAGGATATCCTCCTCGAAACCAAAACCGCCAACAAATGCGGAGCTCGAATATTCACGTTCGGAGTGGGCTATCAGCCGAACGTACGCCTGCTGGACAAACTGTCGCTGGAAAACAACGGGCGCAGCGATTACGTAAAACCCACCGAACCGATCGAAACGAAAGTCGCCTCGCTGTACAACAAGATCAAAAACCCCGTGATGACCGACCTGAAAATTAAACTCCAGGGCGTTAAGATCAAGGATATGTATCCCCGCAAATTGGGCGATCTGTTCGATGGCGACCAGATTGTAGTAGTCGGTCGATACGACTGCAAAGGCTCAAGCCGCAACACCACGCTCGTGGTCAACGGTGTTTACCAGGGCAAACAGCGCGGGTTTGAGTACAACGTTACGATCCATCCTCCGGGCAAGGATATGCGTTACGTATTCGTCGAGAAACTCTGGGCCACCCGTCGTGTGGGGTATCTCATGGACCAGGTCCAGCTTAGCGGAAAGTCCAAGGAAGTGGTCGACGAACTGATTCGCCTCTCGAAGAAATACGGGATAATGACCCCGTACACCAGCTTCCTGGCCGATGAGACCACACGCCTGAACCGACCAGCCGACGTGCGCCGCGCAGCGGTGCGCAACTTGGGAAAACTTTCTTCCACTGGCACCGGTGGTTGGGCCGAACAGAGCGGCGCCAGAACGCGAGGCGCTCTCAATACCGCAGATCAGGTCGCACCGGCGTCGGTTCCGGGGGCCACTATGGATTCAGACGGCAAGGGAACTTACGCAAAAGCGTCTAAGAGAAAGATGTACGGTAATGCCGGTAAGGATAAATATGAAGCCGAGACCGCTGAATATGTAGCTGGTCTGCGGCAGATTGGTAATACTTCACTGTACCGTCGCGGGCGGGTGTGGATCGCATCGTCGGCTTCGAAACTTGATCCGAAAAAGGACGCCGACAAGATCAAACGCGTCAAACGATTCTCAGACGATTACTTCAAGCTGATCCGCGCGAATACGACATACGAGAATCAGGTGATGGCCTCTCAACAGGCCGACGAGGAGATGCTCATAGTTCTCCGCGGACAGGCCTACCAGATCGAATAAACTGGCGAGTTTTCAGGGGGGTGGCGCTTAACCAAACAAGGCTGCGGGGGCGATCCGCGCCTGCGATTAGAGCATGTATGTCAGTACAAGGAGCTTTACGATGGCACGTTTAGGGCAATGGTTCAAACATAACAGATATGCCGCGGTATTGATGCTTGGCGGGATGCTGATCGTGACGGTAGTGCTTAGCAGTGTGGTTTCCGGACGGGCGAGCAAAACCACGCCCCCGAAGGTTGCTCAAGCCGCTCTGGTACCGCTGTTTATCAAGACAACTCCGGCGGTTAACACCACGTCGATGATGCTGGTGGTTGACGATAAAAAGGTCCTGGGATGGATTAGCGGTTCGGATTCCTACGCCGGTCGGCAAGTCACCGTTCACGCAGGCCAGACCCACCAGACGGTTCTGGTAAAACGGGACAACACGTTCACTTGGTACTACGCGGTGGACAAGGATACCCAAGCGGCGTTTGAGCTTGGCAAGCTGAGCGGTAAGGTGCGAGTCAGCCCGCCTGTAAAGCACAAACCCTCAGTGTTCTTCGTGGTCGATCGCACGGTTTACCGCCCTGGGCACAAGCTGCAGTTCGCCGCCTTCCTGCGAACACTCGACGCTGGCGGAATGTTCACGCCGATAGCGAACAAGTCTGTCGAGGTCGTTATTCGCTCGAAGCTGAAGAAAACCGTCGCGGGTAAACTGACTCTGACATCCGACGAGCGAGGACGCATTGCAGGCGATTATCGTTTCATGGCTGAAGACGCTCTGGGCGACTACGCGCTGACGATTGCAGATTATAGCGGCCGGGCGGAGGTTAAACTCGCCGAGTTCCGCAAAGCCAAGGTCAGCTTGAACGTTACCGCTAAACGTGTCGACGGTGTTCTTCGCCTGAAGTTCGAGGCGCGGGATTTCCTAAACAAGCCCGTGCCCGCCAAACGCGTGCAGTTCTCAGCCAAGGTGTTTCACCGCCTGCAGGAGCCGACGTCCCACACGCTGGAAGCCTCTGAGTTTGCTTACCATCCTGAAACACCCGTCGGCGGTTTGCCCGACGGACAGAACCTCACTGAAGAACAACTCTACCGCTGGACGTACGAAGGCATCTGGCCCCAGACCGGGATGACGCTATTGGCGCAGGTTTCCGGGAAAGTGCCGATGAACGGAAATACCAGCGCATCGCATGATCTGGAACTCAAGAACGCATGGCTCGCCGGAAAGTGCATGGTGCAGATCGAGGGCGTACTGATAGATGAAAACGATCGCGAGCAGCGTGCGACCAAAACAATTGCACTGGACGCCGCGAGCAAGGACGGGCAGAGGCTGGACGTCACCGTCCCCAAAAGTGTCTTCGTTGTGGGCGAGTCGATTCCAATCAGCGTTGATGTCTCGAAGATACCCGCCTTCGATAAACGCTCGGCGGCGATTCGACCGACGAAAATTTCACTGGTTGTAATGCGAACTGTCGGTGTCCAGGGGGCGGTGGGTTACTCACCGTACTTACGCAACGGACTGTACGCTAATAATATTAATCAGATCCGCTGGCAGAATCAGCGGGGCTGGCGCGGGTCGCAGATCAACAGCTTGAACGCGGCGCATCCTGGATGGATAACCCACAGCCGTCCATCGGCAAGCAGGGGCGAAATGATTACCGCTACGATTGTCGAGGACGGTAAGGCCAATGTTACGCTTGACGCCGCTGGTACGTACGATTTGGTGGCGGTGACGCAACTGTCAGACGGGACGAGACTTCGCAGTAAAACCTCGTGCGTCGTGCTGGCGAATGAGGATCGCACGCTCGTGCTGAAGACGAGCAAAGGCGAATACCAGGCCGGACAAACCCTCCAAGGCCAACTGCACTCCCGCTTCACCGGAGCCAAGGTTCTGCTGACCCTGCGAGACAGCCGGGGTATTCGTATGTGGCGAGTTATTGACATGCCGACCACTGCCCGGCGGTTCAGTATTCACCTGCCGCGGGATCTGAACTACGGATGCAGCCTGGTGGTTCAGCACGTCGGTAAGGACGGGCAAATCTTCACCGCTCACCGCAATGTCCGCGTCGTGCCTTCCGATCGTATGCTGGATATTGACACCATCGTGCCCAAAACGATTGAACCGGGCAAGGACGTTGCAGTTAAGATCAAGGTGAACCGCAATCGGCCCGTCGATCTGGTGGTTTCGGTGTACGATGAGTCGCTGCTGGGCATCGCAGCGGACAAATCCGTCAATATTCGCAATTTCTACCTCGCCGACGAACGCGCCTTCTCCAGCGCCACGCGTGATATTGTCCGTCGCACTCTGGGCGACATTACGGCCGAGGAACTTGTCATTCAAGCCAGGAAGATCCTCAAAGACAATCCCAAGAGCCCCCGCGCCGCCCTGGCCAAACAATTGGTTGCCTCTTGGAGTCGCAAGTACGTTTATGCCCACCAGCTTGCCCAGTTTCTACAGTTCGCCGGCATCCCGTGCCGCGCCATGAACTACAGAAGTGGCTGGTACTGCTATCTGAGCCATTACAAGGGCTTCAAGACTCGCCTGGTGGACATACTGGCCCACCATAGGGTCAATAATTGGACTCTCTCTTACCGCTACTACAACAACCTGCTTGTGCTGGCCGAAACGCACCCGAGTTATCGTGGTCGGGGTTACGGTTTTGGGGGCGGTGGCGGCTGGGACCAAAGCGGTGGTATGACTCGCGGCGACTCGATGCGATCCATGTCGGCTAACAGTATGGTTTCGGCGCAATCGTTTATCTCGCATATGCCCTCGTCGGGGGCGCCTGTGGCGCAGCTCATGCCCGATACCGCCGTTGGCGGCGTTTCGGTGCGGCGCGACTTCTCGGACTCGGCGTTTTGGAACGCATCTGTGCGAACCAATGAACGCGGTGAGGCGACGGTTAACTTCAAACTGCCCGATTCCCTGACGAACTGGCGAGTGGTGGTTACCGCCGTTACTGACGATATGCACGTTGGGCAAAAGACCGACCGTTTCCGCACGTTCAAACCGATCATGGTCTGGCCGATGATTCCTCGCGTGTTCACCGAAGGCGACGAGGTTCGCCTCTTCGCACGCGTGCATAACCGCACCGACAGCGAAAAGGTCATACGAGTCAAGCTGAAGGTCGACAACGGTAAG
>JABGPF010000231.1:916-8658 GCA_018645065.1 Phycisphaerales bacterium | reverse complement strand
AACCGCATCGCCTCGCGTCACGAACTATATTAAAGGTGGGAAAATGGGATAATGCCGGTACAGGGGATTTTTTTGCAGTGTGCGGTAGATGGGGATTGGATTGCAGCAGACGTGAAGGGGTATTCAATCGTGGCGGAGAGATAAAAAATGTGAATTTATTTGTTTTTTGCTTGGGCGGGATAATGCGGGGACATTATCCCATCGAGCTATTTGTCGTACGGCTTCTTCTTTCGGGCGATTTTGCTTATCGTAGACTTGCTCACTTTATAATGCTTGGCGAAGTTTCTGTATGCTTCACCCTTCTGGGACTTGGTCCTTGCCTGGCGGCAGACCCTTCGGATCTCGGGCCTTGCCGATATAGGTACCGTAGGTTTTCGCCCTGCCTTCTTTCGCGGTCGTTTGGTGACGGTGGGAGTCGGCTCCGTGAGCATCATGGTCACCATGTTCCCGCCAGTTGCCAGTTCAATGGCGTCCAGTGCAAGCACAGTCAGATACACGGAATCAACTCCGTCTTCCACCCAGCATCCGTCGTTTGCCTGTTCTTTACAAAGCCAGGCATGAGCCCTTTCCAGAGCTTTATTGGTGTTGCGAATTCGGGGGTTGGCCATGGACAGGGCATGGATGGCCATGGCTGTGTTGACGACGCTGTCACGGTCTTCCAAATACAGTCCTATGCTTGTCCAGGCGCCAGACTCTCTCTGTTGTTTTATGAGAAACTTATGGGCTTGCTGCCCCATGGTGATGTCGTCAGTTACACCGCGGACAGCAGCGAAGGCCACGCTTGCGGCGATCGCCGCACTCTGAACGATCTCGTCCTCGTCCTCGTATGCCCTTTTCGGACGGTGTTGTATGATCTCCCAAGGCCGAGCCGGATTGGGCTTCCCACGGAGCAGTGCCCAGAGAAGTGCCTTCACCATCTCGGGCTTATTGTTCAGAGCCACACTCGCGCGGCACAACGAGAACAAATGATATGCTGGCGACTCATCTGAGGTCTGCACCATACCTGCTTCCCAGCACACGTGGGAAGCAAGCCGCTTCCACGTTTCGTCAAAACCGCCGATACCCAACCACTCGTCAACTCGCATCACCGTCGCGTCGAGCGTTGCTTGCGCATGTACGTCGGTGAATATCCCCCAGAATCTTGGTGAGACCGAGCACTCGTCACCGGTCACGGAATGTGTCCCGACAATTCTCCCCTTCGCGACAAGCCTTTCGACCTCCGCTCTTTCCGAATGCCAGCGTTCACGTATGTCGGCTGTCTGTGACTGGTGCTGGTCGGTCAAGCGTCTTTCGCGACTCAAGAAGTAGACGACGGCTTCTCCATTACTCCAGCAGTCCACTGCGTTCGCACGTTTGGCGAGCCAGTCCTCAGCCTTCTGTAGCCATCGATCCTTCCGAGCCATATTCTTCTTCCTGTCTTAAGCCTTATCTGCCAACAGATATTTCCCTGAACACCATTGCGTTCCATTATCCGGTTCCTACCGGTTCCTGCAATAGGCTGCGCCCTAGCGCCCGGGCACGTAAGCACCCGGGGCATGTTGAACAACGCAATCGGTGCTCCAGTCTTCGAATTACCTGGAGACAATAAACTCTCTGATAACTGAACATCTTTGTTATCGTCATTGTTATTACTCATAAGATCCAGTCCTTATATGAGTGGTTTAAAAAAAGGCATGCTCCGTACACAACAAGTCGGCCGGCGGGTGTGCTTTCGACGTTTCCGCCGCACCCGCCAACCGGCTTGTTTTTAAGTTATCGCAGCTATCTCTAAAGGTGGACGATCTCCAGCGTCAACTTGCCAGCCAACTTGTCACTCAGATATTCGGCAATAAGCCGGCGGTGACATTTTTCGGGCTTGGATTCGGAGCACAACAAGCACGCATGGTTAAAGTCACCAACCTTGATCAATTTTCCGATCTTCCGCTCTTCCAGCAAGGGAATAAACTGATCTTCGTACAACGCCCAGTCGGTATCCGACTTTTTCGACGCCATCCAGGTGGTGAAGATCCCATCGGTCGGCGCCAGATCTGGTTCGTGCCGATAGTCGATCCCTGCACCTGATAGCAATGCCACTATGCCTTTGTCAGCGGCCTTGGCTTTGACATAGGACCCCATACACGCTCGATTGGGTCGCAGGCGAACATCGATGATCGTTTTGATGCCGTGTCGTTTGAGCAAGTTTGGGAACTCCTTGGGCTTCGTGTTGCCATAGCCGATTGTAAAGAGCTTTGTGGCTTGCAGCGTCTCTCCGCCTTGTTCTCCAAGCGACAATACAGCGGGCTCCGTAGCGTTGGGGGCGGGAGGGCTGTGGTCGTCCTCTGACGCCACGCCGGCTGGAACATCGCGAACCCGCAAATCTTTCGCCCACTCGCCCCATTCATCCCAGTCGCCGCCGTGGCTGTCCTTGAGATCCAGCGGCTTGCCTTCGATGGTGGGGTTGGCTCCGAGTTGTTTCAGAAAATAGTCCACGTTAACCACCTACGGTTTCAATTGACAAGAACAAAGTATACCACGGATTCCTAGATATCAAAGAACTTTTCCATAAATCGTGATTGGTCGTGACTGGCGTGTGGGGATATCTGTCGAAGATGCTACGAAGCAGTTTGTGACATCTTGAGCTTGACCGGTCGCTGCCGTATGATCTTCACTCAAAGCTATCACACGGGAAACTTATGCCAACAGAACCATACAATTACGAACTAATCGCACAGCACCCGAAACTCTTAAGCGAATACTGCGGCGAGTTTAGTTTCCATGGTCCCCAACGCATCAGCGAGCTTGTCGAAATCACGGTTACTGTAGACTCGGGCCAGCGTCTTTTCGGAGTGTGCAAGGTAGGCCTCAGACACCTCCAGGCCGCCGATCTTTCGGATCATGTCTGCACCGGTTTTGCGTAGATACCTGAACCCCAGCTTGGTCACGCCGGCCTTCTTGACCAGTTTTGCCCACGCCTGGCCTATCACATCGGTCCGATTACCATTGCCATAGCTCACATAGGGCCGGCCATTGCGTGTAAGCAACGCATAGTCTTCCGCGTTTTTCGGAGTCCATCCAAGACGTCGCTCCAATAAGTCCGCTGTCACGCCCCAAAGCACCCAACTGCCGTACACTTCAGTTTTTCGTCGATGTCGCGCAATACGTTTGGGGACAGCTTCGAGTTCTATTTCCCACGTTCGCAGGGTGGAGATCTCCATCTGTGCAAACCCACAGTTCAGGGCGAGAGAAATGAAGAGGCGGTTCTGTTCGTTCGCCGCCTGCCAGAGCTTTGTGAGTTCCTCTACCGTGAACACCTCGACTCCATGGGCCGCTTGCCTCCGTTCCTGGTTGGTCAGCAGGGCCCTGCGATTGACGCGGAATATCCGCTCGAATCCGCGGGGGTCTTCCCATTTTCCGGAGTCGCGCAACCAGTTAAAAAACTGGCGAGCGGCCGCGATCAGGTTGATTGCGGTCTGGGCGGCTATCTTCTTTCCGGTATTCGGACTTTTCGGGCGGGAGGTGAGCTTGTTTACAAGGGCGGTCAGCTGATCGTACCCAACGGACGCAAGAGGCCTATCTAACATAAGCACGGCTTTTAATGCGTCGAGTTTGTTGGTCATAGTTGACTTGTGGGAGTCGGAGATCAGCGGATTGTCGCTCAGTTGAGTCTTGAACGCCTCCAGAGCTCCTCCGACTGTTGCTTCGCCATAGCTGCTGTTCTTGGCACGACCTTTCGATTGTGATCCGGGAGTGGATGTGCTTTTGCTTCCGTTCTCGAATTGAAAACGATCATCGCTCCCTTTGAAGATTATCTGGCTACTGCCGTGTCCCTCATACAGCTGTGTCTTGACCATGCGTATGAATTCCAGGTCATCTTCCTGCCATTCCTGGTTTTGTTCCATTCGGACGCCTCGTAGCGTAAGTATTGCCGTCGCAATCTTCCGTGCCGTGAATTTGTCCGAACCAAGATAGAACATTCGTCCGCCAACGTACTTCCGGTACAGTCCCTTCGGCTTGAAATACGAGAGCTTGATGTTTCGAGATGGGGTTTTGACATTGGCTTTACTCATTCCATGTTCCTAGTCGCATTAGCAGTCAATTTGTGAAGGTATTTTACCACAGAAAGGCAAGAATTTGATACCCTAAAAGGCAATTTGTAGCAAATTTTCCAGATGCGGCTTGCGTAAACGCTTATGCTGTAGATGCTTACGTTCGGTAATTCCCCGGTTTAGGAAACCGGCGCTCTATCCGGCTGAGCTACGGGCGCTTGGGTGCAACTATATACATAACCACTTTTAAAATCATCGCTTACGACTCGACTATTCGCCGCCATTCTTGCGTCTGGCTTTCACGAACACCATCAATCTGCGGAGCATTGTAAGCGCAGAGCAACTCCATGACAAGTACATTGAGCCTCTGAACGGATAATTAGCTGGAATGAAGGATATCCAGACGACGCCAATCTCAGTTCGACCGGGGCGCTTTGCCCTTGAGCACAATCGAGAATGGCTCGCTGATTACGGTGGCCTTGCCGCCCGTTTCGCTCACGCGCAACCGCACATTGTCGCTGTTGATCTTCGGGGTTTTCCATGCGAACGCCGGAGCATTCCACTCGGCGCGGCGGGCGCTCTTGTTGGGATGCTTGTCGGTGATCCTGATCCACTTGCCTCCGTCAACGGAGTATTCAAACGTGATGAACTCCATCTCGCCGACGCTACAGTAAGCCGGGTAATGCGTGGCGTCGGCTTTATACACGTCGCCTTTACGCGGAAGGACAACACCAATGGCCTTATCAGTGGTGATGGTGAAACGTTCGCTTTCAGCTCGGATCTTTCCGCCCGTTTCGCGCACTCGAACAACGGCGGAGTTTGTTACACTGTTGGGCACGGTCCAAAGATAGCGATGACTATTCGCGACGTTTTTCTCGATGAAAATCCAATCCTTAGCGTTGACGCTATATTCGAGATCGACCTTGGCGATGCGGCCATGGCTAGACCATCCGATCGGATAGACATTGCCAGTAACAATCGGATGAGCGGCATGCGGGGCAGTCACACGAAGTGACTTTTCTTTTGGTTCGGGCTTAATGATCAATTCGGCGACCCCGATATTGGCCTCGCCCTTTCCGCTGTAGAACAAGTAGAGCTTACCGTCGATATCCTCGAACACGTAAGGGTCGCGAAAGTGGTGTCCGTTGCCGACCCCGTTATTTGAAGGCTTGTACGCCCGGTCGACACCTTCCCAGTACGCTTTCGGCTTGAGCAAGACTTGCTCGACTTTGTTGACTATTTTCCATTTGGTCGGATCAAGCCGTTCGGTCGGGCTCAGTCCAGACAGATCGAGAACTATCAGGCAAATCGATTCGGGCAACTCTCGCGTAATCGTTTTAATTGCATAGATCCTGTTGGGGTCTTTCTGTGGGTTGTGGTGGAACGCCCAATGCCTGGCGCGTTGGGTCGGGCCTTTCTGTCGCCCTTTTTTTGCACCGAGGCTCCGGTTGGGATTCTGCAATTCCGGTGCGCCGACTGACCGAGTCAACGGATTGTCCGCCTTCTCATACTTGGTCCACCAATATTTCGTACGCCATTTTTGCTGACCCTCAGGCGTGGGGTCGCCATCCCAGTCCGGACAGAACCATCCGCCCGGCATATCGGCGTTGGCGTGTGAGTTCGGCTCACCGGATTTGTTGAACAACGGCGCCCGCCATAAATCACCGCGGCCGGCGCCGAATCTCGCTGAAACCTTCTTTCCGTTTGCTTCTCCGGCCACTTCAAAGCCCCGCAGGTACCACTCGGTCACTCGCACGTTCCTGATACCGTGGCCTTTCTGGCCGCCTGCGCCCGGCATGTTGAAGTTCAATCCGTTCTTCGAAGTCGCAACGCCGTCGCCAGGGGCCATGCTGTGAAAGTACATGATGATGCGCTTGTTGACATCATCGACATATACGTCGACAAAGTGGAACTTGTCCTCAAGCATCGTGTTGTCATCCAGGCGTATTTCCCCTCCATGGTGCAGGCGGTCGAGCACGCCACGGCCCGGGGTCTGCGGGCCGGAGTAATCGCCTTTCTCGCCCCATGCTCTGTCCGGCGTCTTGCCATCGTTAAACAGGCTCCACTGGCCCGTGATCGACGCCGACCAAGCCATGCGAATTTGCGAACCGTGGTGACCTGAGAAGTACATGTAATACTTCGCGCCAGGGTGGGCCTTTTCGCTGTCGGGAATCCACTTCGGAACGCGGATCACGCAGGCTCCGGTGTTGCTGGTCCCACCGGAACCAAAGGACTCGAGCAGAGCCCCGTTCAATATGGGATCGTTGTCCGAACCGGTGTCCAGAGGATGACCAGTCGGGCGAGCGTCGATCCGCCTTGCGGTCATCACTTGGGCCGACAAGGTCGAAGACATGGCGATAAGCAACAGAATAACTGTGACAACTCTCGACGCTCGCATACGATGCTCCTTGAACTCGGCCGGTGATCAACAGAAATATTGATCCGGAATTATTCAACTTGGTTAAGCCTGAAACGGTCGCAACTACCGGAAAGAGCCTATTTCTTCGATATTTTCTTGTCAGCAGGGTTGGGGCGGTCGGGATCAACGTGCCCTGCGATATCTGCTGAAGGCTTTTTACCAGCTATTGCGGCGATCATAGCCTTGGCTGAAAAATGTCCGATTTTGGCGTAACTATTGGCGCAGTTGAACCAGTGTGAAATCTGTCGCCCCACACGGTTACCTCGGAAACGAATGGTGTCAACCGCATAGCAGTTGTCCAGTTTCCTGGCGGCTTTGAGTTGGGCGGTCACCACGCCTCCGCCCTTTCCTCCCATCCCGCTCGTGGCGATGATGAACGGGAGCTTGGGAAGTTTGAGGTCTTTGCGCATATCCTTTACGAAATTCACCATATTGGTTTCGTATTCCTTGACGAATTCCTTATTGCATCCGTCGTTCCAACCTTGATGCCAGAAGAAACCGGCGATTTCATATTCTTTGCTTTTCATTGCCGGGAAGTACTTCTTGAGATTGCTCAGGACATCTTTGGTTTCCGTCAAGACGGCTTTGTATTTTACGCCCATATGTTCTGGTGAAGAGCCATCGGCCATCGGGCCGGATGACGGGGGACGGAAAGTGGCGGCAATAGCCTGACCGCCCCAGGCGCATTTGATCAACAGAACTTCATCTTCAAAGTGCTGGCCAAGAACGTGCCCAAAAGTAAGTTCCGGTCCAATCGAGGGATGTTTGCGATACACTTTTTTAACGTTGTCAACGCTCAGGGTGCATGTGGTCGTCTTTTCTTTACCCTTGTGATAATAGAAAACGTCCTTGCGTGCGGCCCATTTGCCGGAGGCGTCCTTGAGGTATTTAAAATCGGTCTTCGCGGCATAATCCAGATCGCCATCCTTACCTTCCGAGATGAAACCAAAGCCTTGCATATTCGATTGGCCAGCAAGAATGAACACTTTGAGCTTACCGTTTGCACTGGCTTTCGTTGCTTCCTTCGCTTCGGCGCGATCTGATGCGGTTAGGATCGTCAGCGAGATCAATAAGCCCAATAGAAATGTTTTTTTCATTCTCCGCAAACTCCTTCTTCTAGAGATTCCCAACTGTCACAGGCCCCAGAACCACTCTGAGACGCCTGGCCACAGCGTGCAAGCCAGCGAAATTCTGAACGACGTATTTTACACTGTCCCGAAGTTTTTTGAAACGCCAAAAACGCCTGCATGCAGTGCGTGCGCATCTAAACTGGGTATAGGGTAAAACTTTGAGTATTC
>JABGPF010000231.1:0-906 GCA_018645065.1 Phycisphaerales bacterium | reverse complement strand
AGTCCATAACCATGCCCACCTCTAATCACAAAACCAAGCATTTTACTAGGAAAAAAATGCATATAACCAATATGACTCCAAGTTTCTACGAAAGAGGGGCAATCGAACCGCCGATCAATACTTTGTCAGCTGGACAGCTCCAGCAGAGTGCTGAGCAAATACTTCAACAGGCGCAGACAAAGGGCGAATACGCCAAATGCTGTTGCCTTGTTGTCGTGATATAGCGAATCGAGGATCTCAGGGATGTGCTGTAGATATGTAACAGTGCGTTATCCTGGAAGGAGTCCGTTGTGAGAATTACGCACAAACTGATCATAGGCGTCTTAGTTCTGATTACCATGATTTGGACGGTCGGCCTCTACGCCGTGCATGTAGGCGAAGACCATCTGCGAGCAGCCATCGTCCGCGACACGTCACTTTTGGCATCAGAGATGATAAGGTCAGTAGACAGAGCGGTTTCTGAGACGGCGCTCGAGTGGCAAACGTACGTCGCCAACTCGGATTTCAAACAGGTGTTGGTTGACTCGAACGCCGAATTCAGCGCCATGACTAACGCCCAGGCGTATATCAATGAGCAGGACTTCAAGTGGCGGTCCCAGCCGGCGGGACAAACCACGCCTTTTATGGATGCGATTCTCGACCATCCGCAATCCCATGTGCTGAATCGCCAGATCGCCGTAATCTCCGATGTAAGGGGCTGTAAAGTCTTCGGCGAGGTGTTTGTCACCAACCGTTACGGCGTCAACGTCATTCAGACAGGCAGAACGAGCGACTACCGCCAGGATGATGAGACGTGGTGGCGGGAAGCGGTCCGGCACGGTATGTTCATCGGCGAGGTGGGGGATGATGAGCCCCACCCAGCCCACCAGCCCGGCCTTGGAGACCACCGCGGCGGTCCCGGCCACG
>JABGPF010000230.1 GCA_018645065.1 Phycisphaerales bacterium | reverse complement strand
GGACGTAGCACGCGTAACAAAACACCTGCCCCGCGAATTCGTCAACGAAGCCGGAAACGGAATCACAGATGAGTTTATCACCTACGCGACACCCCTGATCGGCGAACTACCGGTCCTGGGCAAACTGTAAGCTGTAAAAAATACCAGTTGTCAGCAGCCAGTGATTTATAATCGCTGGCTGCTGGCCGCCGGTTTTACTGCAGCGGGGCCAGCAGGTGCGCCGCTCTGGACGCCAGCTTGAACCAGAAGCTTTTGGACTCTATCTGCTCGATCGTCATCGGCGAGGAGTTGGCGAAATCCGAGGCGAACATTTCTTCGATCTCCGAGGCGAATTCGTCGTCGATTACCACCGCGGTGATCTCGAAATTCAAGCGGAATGAACGATTGTCCAGATTTGCAGTTCCCACCGCGGCTACGTAGTGATCTACGAGGAACACTTTCTGGTGCAAAAATCCGGGCGCGTAGCGATATATCTTCACGCCGGATTCTATCATCTCTCCCAGGAACGCGAATCCCGATAAATAAACCAACACCGAGTCGGGTTTTTTGGGGATCAGAATTCGCACGTCCACGCCGCGCAACACTGCAAGCTGAAGGGCTCCGATTACCCCCTCGTCAGGCACGAAATACGGGCTGGCGATCCATATTTTCTCGTCGGCTGAGTGTATCGCGTGTTGGAACATCAGGCTCGCGGTTTCCACAGCGTCGGCCGGTCCGGACGGGACGATCAGCACGTGGCGATCACCGTCGGGTGCAGGGTCTGGGTTCCATGTAAGGTCCAGAACATCGTCCGTGGCCCAGTGCCAATCCTCAACGAACGCTAATTGCAGGCCCATAACGGCCGGTCCTTCCAAACGCATGTGAGTGTCGCGCCACGGTCCGAATTTGTCGCTCCGTCCCATGTATTCGTCGCCGACGTTCAGCCCGCCGACCCATCCGACCCGCCCGTCAGCGATTACGATTTTGCGATGGTTGCGAAAATTCAGTTGGAAGCGATTTTGTCGCCCGCGAGTTGAGTGGAACGGGTGGATCGATACGCCCGCGTTGGCGAGCTGGCTTATGTAGGCTCGGGGTAGTTTGTGGCTTCCGATCTCGTCGTACAGGAAATATACCCGCAGGCCTTCTTTGGCTTTCGCGATGAGTTTGTCTTTCAGTTCTCGTCCGATTTCATCGTCGCGAACGATGTAATATTGCACCAGCAGATAGTGGCGGGCTTGGGCGATCCCTTCGAAGATACTGTTGAAAGTTGCTTCTCCGTCGACGAGCAGTTCGGTGTGATTACCGGTGGAAAACGGCATTTGCGCGAGCATTTCGACTGCCCTAACTCTACCGTATTCCTGCCCGTGCGATGATACTGCCGACGCGGTTTTCTCCCGCAGGCCCATTAGTGCGGTCCGCAGCGCCGAGTCCTGCCCCTTTCGGGCGAATACGTAGCCCTGGAATTTTGACCGTCCGAATATCCAGTACGCCGGAACGGCGAAGTACGGTAGCGTGTTAAGCGATACGATCCAGGCGATTGTGCCTTGCGGGGTTCGTGTGGACATTAGCGCCGAGATCGACGACAGGACGCCAAGGACGTGGGATACTGCTGCTATCAGGACAAAAATTGTCATAGGCGTTTTCTCATATCGTGGTTATTGCTCCCACTTTACTGTCTGCAAGTTGCAACGATCGGTCTTGTGGTCTATCATATGCGATTATTCACCGCTCTGGATCGCCAGTGCGGGTTAGGAAATATTAATAATGGCTTTGAAGTTAGAACAATTGGAGTTTCTCGCGGGCCCGCGCGGCGCCGAGGCGCTGGCGATGGACATTCCGGACAATCCGCTGTCGGCCCAGAAGAAGCTCCGTAAATTATATACTTATGATGAGGCTTGTGCGATAGGACACATGCGCGAATTGCGCACGCGTCCGGTGGCGTTTGCGAAATTCTCGCGCGAACTGGCCGAGCAGATGCTGCTGAGCGATGAACTGCTGCAACAATGCTCGTCGCTGCGTTTGGCGAACTATGTGGGCAAGCAGATGGCGGTGCTGGCCCAGGCCGCGGGGCGGTCAGAAGTGATGGATCTGTGCTGTGGGCTCGGTGGTGATGCGATAGGGCTCGCCTCCGCCGGTCTGAACGTGCTGGGATACGATATCTCGCCCGAGGCGACGATCTATTCGGCGCACAACGCTGCTGCCGCCAGTCTGAGCGATCGCACGAAATTCGCCACCGCCGACGTTACGCAACTGGACATCCCGTCTGACGCGATAGTGCATATCGATCCGGACAGGCGGTCCGGCGGGCGGCGAGTAGTTGCATTGAGCGAACTTCAGCCGAGCGAAGAATTCCTCCGCCAGCTTACCCGGAACAGCGCGATTGGCGCGATGAAACTCTCGGCGGCGATGGATTTTTCCGAACTGGACGACTGGTCAAACGTGCGTCTGGAATACGTATCGGAAGACGGGGTCTGCAAGCAGCTTGTTGTCTGGTGGTCGCCTGAGATTTCCGCCCAGGGCTTCCCGGCGCGCAGTGCGACGGCTGTCTGGGGCGATATGAACGACCCGCAGTGCGAATCTATCGCCGCGATAGACAATACGCCCGTACCGTACGGTGAAATTGGCCCGTGGTTGATAGAACCTGGCCCCGAAGTGATAGCAGCACACGCGGTTTCCGCTCTGGCCGACAAGCACAAACTGTGGTGCGCACACCCGGGAATGTTATGGTTGTTCGGCGCCGAACCGGTTGACTCTCGTCTGGCCCGTTCCTACGAGATACTCGAAACGGTGGCGGGCAGAGAGCGTGAAATTCGCCTGGCGTTGAAGAAATATGACGCAGGTGTGGTCGAGATAAAATCACGCGGTGTGAGCATTAACACCGACGCACTTCAACGCCGCCTGCGCGGAAAGGGCTCCCGCCGGCTGGTGGTGCTTTGGACTCGCATGGGCGACAAGCAAAAAGCATTCATCGGCGTGCGACGGAAGATGGCGTAACTGAAACCCGGGCAACCCACAGATTGCTATCTCTGGGCTTTAGTCACACATATTAGAAGAGCCCGCAACTTGGGGTTGCGGGCTCTTCGATTATCTTGCGATCAACTTTTTCAGCTTATGTCCGCGTGGTACTCTTGCAGCGATTTGATCTGGCTTCCGCTTTGGCGGTAGGCTTTGATTCCATCGGCTGCGGCGTTTGCGGCGCTTAGGGTTGTGATGTATGGGATCTTGTACTTGATCGCCGATTTGCGAATGTACGAATCGTCGTGCTGGCTGAGCTTTCCGACTGGTGTGTTAATCACGAGTTGTATATCGCCGTTTGTCACCGCGTCGGTGATATTGGGGCGTCCTTCGTGCAGTTTCTGGATTAGCTCAGCGTCAACGCCGTTTTCTGTCAGGAAGGCGTGGGTGCCCTCAGTGGATACGATGGTGAAGCCAAGCTCGGCGAACTTTTTGGCTGTGGTCAGCACTTCAGGCCGTTCGCGACTCGACACGGAGATCAGCACGCTTCCCTCGCTGGGCAGGTGCTGTTTGGCGCCTTCCTGGGCCTTGTAGAACGCCAGTCCGGGCGAGTCGGCCAGTCCGAGCACTTCGCCAGTCGATCGCATTTCCGGTCCGAGGAGCGGGTCGACCTCCGGGAACATCGAGAACGGGAACACCGACTCTTTCACACCGTAATGCGGGAAGGTTTTGTGCGTCAGGTTCATGTCAGCCAGTTTGGCGCCGAGCATTAACTGCGTGGCGATCCGGGCCATTGGTATCCCGCAAACTTTCGAGACCAGCGGTACGGTGCGCGAGGCGCGCGGGTTGGCTTCGAGCACGTAGACCACGTCGTCGGCGATGGCGTACTGCATGTTCATCACACCGACTACGCCTAGCTCGTGGGCGATTTTGCTGGTGTAATCCCTGATCGTATCGATGTGCTTTTGCGAGATGTTGACCGACGGGATTATGCACGCCGAGTCGCCGGAGTGAATACCCGCAAGTTCGATATGCTCCATGACGGCCGGTACGAACGTGTCGGTTCCATCGGCGATGGCGTCGGCTTCGGCTTCCATGGCGTCCTGGAGGAACCTGTCAACCAGAATAGGCCTCTCCGGCGTTACGTCCACCGCCTGGGCGACGTATTGACGCAGCATCTCTTCATCGTAGACAACCTGCATCCCGCGTCCGCCGAGTACGAACGACGGGCGGACCATCACCGGATATCCGATGCGGTTTGCGATTTCGATGGCCTGTTCGACGGTGCTGGCCATTCCCGATTCGGGCATGGGAATTTCGAGTTTGTCCATCATTTTCCCGAACCGGTCGCGGTCTTCCGCCAGGTCGATGGTGTCCGGGCTCGTGCCGAGAATGTTCACGCCAGCCGCTGCGAGTTCCTGGGCGATGTTCAGCGGAGTCTGTCCGCCGAACTGAACTATAACGCCGTCGGGCTTCTCTTTTTCGTGGATGCTGAGCACGTCTTCGACAGTCAGCGGTTCGAAGTAGAGCTTGTCGGACGTGTCGTAGTCGGTCGAGACTGTCTCGGGATTGCAGTTGACCATAATGGTCTCGAGCCCCTCGTCACGCAGCGTAAACGCCGCATGCACGCAGCAGTAATCGAACTCGATTCCCTGGCCGATACGGTTCGGCCCGCCGCCGAGGATCATGATCTTCTTACCGTCGGTGGCGGTTGTGACGTCCGGCGCGTTGTACGTTGAATAGTAATACGCCGCATCCTCAACGCCGCTTACGGGCACCGGATGCCAGCCCTCTGTCATGCCCATGCCGATCCGCTGAGTGCGAATGTCGACTTCCGGCACGTCCAGGAGTTGGGCGATGTACTTGTCGGAGAATCCGTCTTTCTTGGCCTTTTCGAGCAGTTCGTTGGGCAACGCGCCGCCCTTGCACGCCAGGATTTCCTCATCAACCGCGACGAGTTCCTGCATCTGTTCGATGAACCACGCCTTGATGTAGGTAATTTCGTGCAGTTGCTCAACGGTGGCGCCTTTGCGAATGGCTTCGTACATGATGAACTGTCGCTCGCTGGTCGGAAACGCCAGCTTGGACAGCAGTTCGTCCAGGGGCAGTTCGTTGAAGTTCTTGGCGAATCCCAAGCCGTATCGTTTCGACTCCAGCGAGCGAATCGCCTTCTGGAACGCTTCCTTGTAGTTCTTGCCGATGCTCATTACTTCACCGACCGCTCGCATCTGCGTGCCGAGTTTATCGACCGCGTCGCTGAACTTCTCGAAGCCCCATCGCGCGAACTTGACCACCACGTAGTCGCCCGAGGGCGTATATTTTTCGAGTGTTCCATCTCGCCAGTAGGGGATTTCGTCCATTGTCAGCCCGCCGGCGAGCTTGGCTGAGACCAGTGCGATGGGGAATCCGGTAGCCTTCGACGCCAGCGCCGAACTGCGTGATGTTCGCGGGTTGATCTCGATAATCACCACTCGTCCGGTTTTCGGGTCGTGTGCGAACTGGGTGTTCGTTCCGCCGATAACGCCGATCGCCTTGACGATGCGGTATGAATATTCCTGCAGTTTTTGTTGCAGTTCTGGGCTTATAGTGAGCATCGGCGCCGTGCAGTACGAGTCGCCGGTGTGAACGCCCATCGGGTCTACGTTTTCGATGAAGCAGACGGTGATCATCTGGTCCTTCTCGTCGCGAACGACTTCCAGTTCCAGTTCCTCCCAACCGAGCACCGACTCTTCGACGAGGATTTGTCCGATGAGGCTTGCCGCGATTCCGCGACTCGCGACTACTCGCAGTTCTTCCACGTTATACACCAACCCGCCGCCGGTTCCGCCCATTGTGTACGCTGGGCGAATAACCACTGGGTATCCGAGCTTGGCTGCGACTACTTCGGCGTCCTCCACGTTCAGGACGGCTTCTGAGGTGGGCATTTCGATGTTCAGCTTAGCCATCATGTTCTTGAACGCGATGCGGTCTTCACCGCGTTCGATTGCGGCCAGTTGTACTCCGACGACCTTTACGTTGTACTTTTCCAGTACTCCGGCTTTGTCAAGTTCTGACGACAGGTTCAACGCCGATTGCCCGCCGAGGTTCGGAAGCAGTGCGTCGGGCCGTTCCTTGGCGATGATTTCCGTCATCGCTTCGAGCGTCAGCGGTTCGATGTAGGTGGTGTCCGCCATTCCCGGATCGGTCATGATGGTGGCTGGGTTCGAGTTGACCAGCACGATTTCATATCCGAGTCCGCGAAGTGCTTTGCATGCTTGTGTTCCTGAGTAATCGAACTCGCATGCCTGTCCGATAACGATGGGTCCCGACCCGATAATCATAACCTTGTTAATGTCTGGATGCTTCGGCATTAAAGTGTTCCTTTCCCTGGGAATTAACGAACGACCGCAGTGCGGCACGTTGCAGAAATGCGTTGCTTTGTGTCGCGAGTCGCGGCCCAATTTTTCCGATAGTAACCTCGAAAGCGCCCAGAGGCAAGCCCATCTGACAAAGATACGAAAAATTACGTGGTTTTCGGGTCTGGCACTTTGAAAACTGCTTTGATTTCGGCGTATGTGGCGATAGAGTAGCCCTTGAGGTCTCTATGAAATACATATTGTCTGTGGCGATAATTTGTGTTCTGCTGCCCGCAGCGACCACGCCCGGGGCGGATATCCATCCTGATAAACCAAACGTGGTCAACTTCCCTGCCGTCGAAGCCAAATTTGTGCGTTTTGTAATACGGGCGGCGTCCAGTTCGCAGGCGTGTATCGACGAGTTGGAAATCTACGCACCCAGCGGTGGGGCGAACCTTGCACTGGCCGCCAGCGGAGCCAAAGCGTCGGCCTCCTCGTGCCTGGGCGGATATGCGATTCACAAAATCCCGCATCTTAATGATGGTCTGTACGGTAACGCCCATAGCTGGATCGCCGCCGGTGCAGGAACCGAATGGGCGCAGATTGAACTGACCGGCCGAGCTAAAGTATCGAAAGTTATATTCTCACGCGATCGCACAGGGCGTTTTCGTGACCGCCTGCCGATCGATTTCGAAGTGCAAGTCTCGCTGGACGCCAAACGCTGGAAAACCGTCAGCACAATCAAAGCGAGCAACGTAAAACCCCGCCCGCCGCGCCGAACAGGCTCTTCCACGCCCCAAACGGTCGGCCCGTTGGACACCTCTGACGCGGCGGTATCCGCAGCGCTGGCCCAAGGCGATATGCTGCGTTATGCGTTTCTTTGCGAGGCCCGCACGATGGCCCGGATCGACCGCTCTGACCCTACCGGGCGAGTGCTGAAGCAACTGGCCGATATGATCAACCGCTCGGTCCGCAAGGGGCTGGACGTGTCATCCGAGCGAGCCAGCCTGGCGAGATTCATCGCCCAACACGACGCCGCCCCCGAAAAAGACGCCGCCGTCGCCTTGTTCCATACAGCACGCCTGGCCAAACGCCGCCTCATGCTGCGCGACCCGGACCTGAAACCGCTCGGGAAAATATTGTTCACCAAGCGGCATCCGTATCTGCCATCGCACAACTACAGCGTTATTCTGGACGCTCGGTTCCGCGGCGGAGGGGGCGTCTGCGTATTGAACATTCCCCGCAGCAATGGGCGGCTCAGGCCCTCCAAAAGCAAACTAACCGTCCTGTTCGACGCCAAAGACGGCATCGCCCGTGACGCCCAGGCCAACTTCGACACGTCAAAAGTCTACTTCGCATGGCGAGCGTCGCCGAAGGACTACTGGAGCATTTATGAAATCCCCGGCGCCGCCACCGCAGCCACACCGCGAAAGCTAACCGACGGGCCTTTCCATGATTACTATCCCTGCCCGCTGCCCGATGGCGGGTTGGCGTTCACCTCGACGCGATGCAAGGCCCGGTTCCTCTGCTGGCGGCCTCAGGCGTTTGTGCTGTTCCGCATGGACGGCGACGGGTACAACATTCGCCCGTTGTCGTACGCCAATGTGAGTGAATGGACCCCGTCGCTGATGAACGACGGGCGGATTATCTGGATGCGGTCGGAGTATGTTGACAAGGGCGCCAACTTCGGCCATACGTTGTGGTCGATTCGCCCTGACGGTACGCACCCTGAACTGATATTCGGCAATAACACGCCGAACTGTTACGCCTCGGGGCGTCAGGTGCCCGGCAGCTCGGAACTGTCGTGCACGCTGGTTAGCCATGGCGGTGATCTGAACGGTCCGATCGCGCTGATCGACCCGACGAAAGGGCGGTCGAACCCCGCTGCCGTGCGCAGCATAACGCCCGACACGCCGGCGCAATATCACATGAGCTGGATCAAAAAGGAATGCTTCCGCGATCCGACGCCCGTGTCGCGAGACTACTTCCTGTGCAGCCACGCTCCTGACGACCGGTTCGGCCTGTATGTGATAGATCGCTACGGGAATCGCGAACTGCTTTACATGGACCCGTCAATCGCGAGCATGTGCCCCGAACTTTTCCGCCCGGTCCGCCGGGCGACTACGCTGAGCACGCCGGAGTATATGGGTAATCGTCAGCAGAGAGGTCAGTTCGTGGTTGTCGACGTCCATCAAGGGCTTGGGACCGGCGTGAAGCCCGGGAGCATCAAATACATTCGCGTCTGTCAGGAAGTGCGGTCGGACCTGGTGCGCTTGCCCGACGGAGCGTACAAGAACGATCATCCTCCATTTCAGGACTACTACGCCACGCCGGTTCACAAGGTTAGCGGGCCGAACGGTTGGCCGACATATGTCGCCAAGGCCTCGCTGGGGCTCGCCGAGGTCTCCGCCGACGGGTCAGCCAACTTCCTGGCGCCGGCCGGGCGGGTGCTCTACTTCCAGTTACTCGATGCC
>JABGPF010000229.1 GCA_018645065.1 Phycisphaerales bacterium | reverse complement strand
GTGCCCGGATAACCGACCAATATGCACGCGTCGAGCGAGCCGATATCGATGCCGAGTTCAAGGGCGTTGGTGCTGGCCAGACCAAGCAGTTCGCGATCGCTGAGTTTGCGTTCGATCTCGCGTCGCTCGGTAGGCAGATACCCGCCTCGATACGCTGCGACCGACTCGCCCAACTTCCGCGAAACCATTCGCAGGCGATCTCGTGAGTTTTTGAATATCAGCTCAGCGGCGAGTCTCGTGCGGGTGAATGCGATGGTCTGCACGCCTTCTTTCACCAGCGATGTCAGCAGGTGAATCGCCTCCCAAAGCGGGCTTCGGCGGTCGCCGCCTGCTCGCCAGTTGGCGTCTTGCCCGCGTGCGGCGGTTTCCAGCGGGGGCGGATTCCAGAGTACGAACCGGCGCGGGCCGCGCGGGGCGCCGTCGTTGTTCACGAGTTTCAGTTCGCGGCCGCAAATGCGTTCGGCGTGTTTCTGCGGGTTGTCGATTGTGGCAGAGCAGCAGACGAATTGCGGGTCGGACCCGTAGTGTGCGCAAATCCGCTTGAGTCGCCGCATCACGTTGGCCAGATGCGAACCGAACACGCCGCGATACGCGTGCAACTCGTCGATCACAATGTATTTAAGGTTCGCGAAGAAGCGGTTCCATCGCGCGTGGTGGGGCAGCACGCCCTGGTGGAGCATGTCGGGGTTTGTTAGCACGATATTACCCCCGTTGCGAAGCTTCCGCCTCAGCGGGGTCGGTGTGTCGCCGTCGTACGTGCCAGCCAGGAAGTCCACCCCCTGGACCGCATCGCCCAGGCGCCCGACAGCTTTTAGTTGGTCCTGGGCCAGTGCTTTTGTCGGGTAGAGCATTAACGCCGTCGCCAGCGGATCGTTCAATAGTTTCTGGACGATCGGGATGTTGTAGCAGAGCGTTTTTCCGCTGGCGGTTCCGGTGACTATCACGGTTGACCAGCCGGCGTTTATCAGGTCTATCGATTGGGCCTGGTGGGAGTAGAGCTCGTCGATGCCCTGGTTTTTCAGGGCTGATTCGATCACCGGGTCCAGCCCGTTTGCGACGTGTGCGAACTTCGCCGGGCGAGCGGGGAGGTCTTCTATGTGTGCGACCTGTCCGCGGAAGAAGTCTTTTCCGTTGAGACGGTTAATAAATGTTTGTGCATCCATGCGGAGGTCCTGTAGCAGTTAGTCGTCAGTGTTTTTGCGTTTCTTCTTTAGTTTTTGCGCCCGGGCGGCCAGTGAGTCGCCGAGCTTAATCGGTTCGACGGGCTTGGGTTGCGGTTTTGAGTGTGCTTCTTGTTGCTGTGCGGCGGTGACGTTTTTTTGCGGGCGCGGGGGCTTGCCCGAAAAGGCAGTTGGGGGCATGGTTGGCCCGGTGATTTTTTCGGTCATGTGCGGGGCTTTGGGTTCCATGGCGTCGAGTTGCGTGGTGCGCATTTTCTTGGCGAGGCGACGTCGGAACTGCTTGCCGAATTCCTTCTGCGTGGTGCGGCGTGCGGTGGTGTCGGGCGTGTCGATCGACTCGCTTGGCTCGGGGTAACCCTGCGGCGCCTGGGGGTCTATCTGGTGGAAAAGCTGCGGTTGACGCATTTGCTCGAGGCGGCGGCGGAGGTCTTGACGCAGGCGAACAGTGCGCGGCTGGTCACCGTCGCTGAGTGAGTCGATATCCGCGTTGTTCAGGTTGTCGCAATCGCCCAGCATTCCTTCGAGTATCATTATTGACGACGCTTTGGAGGGCACCCAGGCCTCATGGCGATCGACGTACCATGTGTTCGACGGACAGAGCGATTTGCCCACGCAACACGGGCAACCGTCGTCGCACGGGCAGTTTTTTATATGCTCAAGCACCATC
This sequence comes from Phycisphaerales bacterium, assembly GCA_018645065.1. GTDB lineage: Bacteria > Planctomycetota > Phycisphaerae > SM23-33 > SM23-33 > BS750m-G57. The sequence goes on along the minus strand of JABGPF010000229.1, from coordinate 6,939 downwards.
GGCATGAGGATGTGCAGGTTCTCGTACGCCTTGGCGGTGAAGCCCAAGCCGTGTGGATATCGCTCGTAAATGAAGATCGACTGCCATGGAGAATTTACCGAACCCACCGAGTGTGAAAAGTTCATCGTGTCGCACGTCATCAGCAGCGGGAGGAGCATTCGTATCGCGTACCCGATACCCGGCAGGCCGGAGTGTTCGAGCCCCGCTTCGAGCACGCGGGCCATCAAATCCTCGGGCGGGACAAGCCATATGCCCATAGTTTCCAGCGTGAGCGTCGGAAGGTTCAGTTTGTGACGACTTATGGCGTCGAGTTCGTAGAACTGAATTTTCTCGAACGAATACGTGTTGAAATACGCGGTGACCTCGCCCCAGAACGCCTGGCCGGTTCCGAACGGTTTTTGCCTCATTATGCGGTCTACATGATGGATATCCGTGCCGCCCTGCGGGTCGGTGTAGTAGGCGACGTCCTGGCGTTTGAGGGTCGCGACGTTCTTGTCCATGTCGAGGTCGAGCACGAGATATGTCTCGCCTCGGTGCATGTACACCGCGCCGGGGTGGACTATCGGCTCGGCGTCGTAGCGGTCGATCTCGCCGAATATCTCACCGGTCTCGGCGTCGGTGAGCATTACGTTAGCGTCGATTCCGCCGCGCAGTTGGACTTCGTGCTGGGGCGTTTCGTTTGATGCGTGATACCACTTGCCTCCAGCCTTTTTCAGCTTGTGATTACCGGCAAGCACGTCCAGGACCAGGTCCGCGTCAGGTCCGAAGCTGGCGGTTTCTGACGGTTCGAGGGGCAGTTCGTGGGCGGCGCATCGCAGGTGGCCTAGAGTGACGAACGGGTTGTCCGGTTCGATTACCGCCTGTTCGATAGGGCGGTCGAAGAGGTATTCAGGGTGCGTCATTATGTATTGGTTTACGGTGGTGTCCATGCCTATCAGGATGATCAGCGTGTCGCGGTCGCCTCGTCCGGCACGCCCCGACTGCTGCATGAAACTCGCCAACGTTCCGGGGTATCCGACAACAATGCACGCATCAAGCGAGCCGACATCGATACCCAGTTCCAACGCGTTGGTCGTCGAAACGCCCAGTAATTCACCGCTGAAAAGCTTGCGTTCGATCTCGCGACGGTCGGCGGGCAGGTATCCTCCGCGATACGGGCTGACCTTGCCCGCCAGGTGCGGCGCGGTTTGCTGCAAGCGTTCGGTAACGTAGCGGTGGATCATCTCGGCGGTCATTCGCGACTTGGCGAACGTGATGGTGGAAATCCCGCGCCGCACGAGCTGGGCCATGAGTTCGTGGGCCTCCACGTTCGAGCTTTTACGCGATCGCCAGTTGGTGTTTCGGCGTTTGGGCGGGTTCCAGAAAACGTACGTTCGGCGCCCTCGCGAGCTACCGTCGGCGTCGACGAGTTCAAACTCCCGCCCGGTAAGTTCGGACGCAAGTTCGCGCGGATTGGCGATGGTGGCGGAGCATGCAGCCAGCAGGGGGTTTGTATCGTAATGCGTCCAGAGTCGCTCGAAGCGCCTGAGCATGTTGGCTAGATTGGCTCCGAATACGCCCGAGTATGTGTGCAGTTCGTCCAGCACGATGAACTTCAGGCCGGCAAGGAATTCGGCCCATCGCCCGTGCTGCGACATTATCCCCGCGTGCAGCATGTCGGGGTTGGTGAAAATTACCGAGGCTCCGCTGCGGAGCTTTCGCCGAAGCGCAGCCGGTGTGTCGCCGTCGTAAACGCCCGCCATAACGCCCTTGCAACCGGCAGCGTCAAGTGCGATGCGGAACGATTTGAACTGATCCTGACACAACGCCTTGGTGGGGAACATTAATATCGCCCGGGCGGCAGGGTCCCCCAGCAGCGTTTCGATCAGCGGTATCTGGTAGCAGAGGCTTTTCCCCGACGCGGTGCCTGTTGCGATAACCACGTTCCGCTGGGCTCGCAGGATATCTATCGCCGCGGCTTGGTGCGCGTAGAGTTGGTCGATCCCAGCCGTCGCGAGCATCTGCTTAATCGCCTCGCTGAGCGGTTGTGCGGTTTGTGCATAGCGGGCCTCGCGTCGCTCTACCTGGTGGGTGTAGACGATCTGGTCGGCATAGCCGCGCCCGCTGCGAATCTCATCTAAAAAGCTGTCAACATCCATGTTTCTCTGCTCGCAAGTTAGGTGTATGTTAACCTGCGGGCCGCCGGGCGGCAAGTCTGAGCATTAGCGGTATTTTTTAGGTTCATGACGGATTAACGGGGATGTTGATCCTCCTGCGTTGTTGCACTTGTTCATAATAGCGGGCGGACCCCTTCTCCCATTGGGCCCGCCCACACCGATATTAGTCTACATTTTGCGGCGTTTGCGTCTCAGCAGCGCTAATCCTCCCAGTATCAACATGCTCATAGTAGCCGGTTCGGGCACTGCCTCCAGGCCGCCTACGTTCTCCTGGCCCATGACGTTCGGGAATACGCCTATCACGCTGTTAGCAGTGTTCCAGGGAACCCCGCCGTGGTTCAGGAACTGGGCGCTGTTTGGCCCTTGATCGAAGTGCCAGACCCATATCTCTCCACCGTCCAGCAGGAACCCTCCGCCGGTTGGAGTTGGTACGGAGTGAACGGTGAACATGATGCTGTCGCCAGGACCGAATCGATCATCCTTCTCCATGTCGTAGGTCATCATTCCGTCGAGATCAATTTCGATGTTATTTTGGACGAGATTTTGACCGGCGTTATCTATGGCCAAGCGAATCTGATCGGCCATTATGTAGGGGAATACAATGTTGTTCGTCGGGTCGAATTTCCAGACCGCAGGTTTCGCCACCCCGCCTGGAGCCCACTCGTCGTTCGTTGAGAACATGATCGCGTCGTCGCCGATTCCGGGTCCGCCTCCGGTGGGATTTGGGAAGACTTCTGGTCCCCAGACTTCGATTCCCGTCGGGCTGAGCCACCGCTGTTGGTGGTTCGGGTCAGCGAGTTGTGCGGCTTGTACAGCTTGGGTGTGAATGTCGGAAGTCGCCGGAACGCCCGGGATCACGCCTTGGGCCCAGATTCCCGCCACCGAGCCGGGGCCGGCGGTTTGGTAATGAATGTTCTCGTAATCGCTGGGAACCACGGCCGCGGTTGCCGCTCCGTCATCAATCGTCACCAGCAGTGCGACTTGATCGTTGACGACCTCGTGGAAAAAGCGATCCTGTATGTTTGCGATGGCGTCTACGTTAGTGCCTTGTTCCCACTGATTAGCAGTTGAGTAATCGAATGTGTCCCAAGCGTTGCCCGTACCGTCCCACGCCAGATTCTGCATCGGGTCGGGTACAGCTTGTGCGTCGATGTCCATGTGGTGTGAATATTCCTTACCGGGCACCACCCTTGGCGCCGGAACGCCAGTGGGATAGGCGCCCGCCGGTGGAGGCGAGCCAGCCAGGGCGCCTTGTGTGACGATCAGGCAGCATGCGAGTACTATTGTCAGCAATATTAACGTTGTGTTTCTCATAGCTTTACTCCTTTTCTTTCTGGTGGGCATGTCTAACTGCCCGAATTGCATCTATGTTCAGAGAATGCGATTTTATTGCGACTGCTCAGCCGTATTCGGCGGGGTGACGATACGCTCGTTTCATGTGCCCAGCTCCTCTTGCTCTGCGCGGGGGCCACGCCGCGGCGCCCGCTCTGCTAACAAGGAACGGTTATTGCTGCCTAAATGTGCAGCATCCAAACTGACCGACGGGAGCTTGGCCGAGATGGCCCGGACAGGAAGAAACGTGTGAGCGAGAACGTTCCTGCCCTTACGCATAACCGACAAACCGCGCCCGAATGCGGCCTGCCGTTCGAGATGTGTGCAACCTATCTTCTTCAGTGGGAATTGTATACATGCGCTCGGAGCGGTTTCCACTAGCGGTGCAAAAAGTTTTGAACAAGGGAAGGGGGCTATCGGCGGGCGATTGCTAGTAGGTGATTTTCGTTCTGCGCAACGACTTCCTCAGTTCGGTTACGCCAGTCGCGGTTACTTGCGTGCCGTTCAATCTAAGTGCTTTGAGAGACGTGAGTTGCTTGAGTTGCGTCAGGCCAGCGTCGGTTATGCCCGTGCGAGAAAGCTCCAAGCGCCTGAGTCGCTTCAGCCCGGACAGGTGCTTGAGTCCGGCGTCGGTCACTTGCGTGTTGTACAGATAGAGATATTCAATTTTTTTCAGGGCGGCTAGATGGGACAGTCCCTTGTCGGAAATTTTCGTATCGTAAAGGCTCAGCGATTTGAGGTTTGTGTGGCGGGCGATGCTTGCGAGGCATGCGTCGGTTACCGGTGTGCCTGTGATGTTAAGCGATGTTAAGTTCGCGAAGCCTGCGATGTTCGCCAGCCCGGTGTCGGTGATTTTCGTGCCCGCGATGTCGAGCGTTTTGAGCTTTGGCAGGCCTTTCAAAACCAGCAGCCCGGCGTCGGTGATCTTCGTGCGGAACAGGAACAGCGATTCGATATCGCCCAACTTTGCGATAGTCGCCAGTCCCTTGTCGCCGATCGGAGTTCCGTAAAGGCTCAACCACCGCAGCTTCGTCAGGGCTGATAAATGCTCGATACCTGCATCGGTGATTCTGGTGTTGGCCAGGTTCAGCGATTCAAGCGACGTGTGGATTTTTAGGGCGGCTAGACCTGCGTCGGTGATCTGTGTTGCGTTAATTGCCAGGAAACGCAGGCGTTTGAGGCTTCCGAGGCGTTTCAGGTCGTCATCATCAATTCGCCACTGGCCCAACTGTAACGAGGTGATCTGGATCGGGTCGGGGTAGATTATCGTTTGCGGCAGAGCGGTTTTTAACTTTGCTGCGCCGCCGGTTGTTACGTTGCTCCCGAGCAGGTGCAGATGCGTCAGCTTTTTCAGCCCAGCCAGGTTTCGCAGGTCGTCGTCGCCGATGTCGAGGAATTCCAGACGCAGAATTTCCAGATCGCCCATGCCCGCCAGCGACGCCAGACCCTTGCCCGTGATTTTCGTACTGCTCAGCACGAGCGTTTGCAGTTTCCCCAGGCTGGAAAGTTGCGCGAGCCCCTTGTCGGTGATCGGCGACCGGCCGAGATTAAGCACCCTCAAATCGCTCATTTTCGCCAGATGCGGCGTTGAAGCGTCGCCAGTTATAAGTTGGAGCGTCTGGAGTTTCGTCAGCGTTTTTATATGCTCCATACCCGCGTCGTTTATCACGGTCCATCCGAGCCAAAGTCGCCTGAGCGAGGGGAGTTTTGTCAGGGCGGCCAGTTGTTTGTCCGACACGTTTTTGGCGTTGGTCAAATTGATGCTGCTGATCTGGCCGGCGTTATTGTGCGTGAGGCGCGGTTTGAGGGGCGCCAGTTCAGGCGGAGCGGCCTGATTGGCTGCGATCGCCAGCGAAGATGCAGCCAGAAGTAACCCGACGATGATATGCAAACGATTCATAACCCGCAGATTAACGAGTCAGCCAAAGTAAACGCAAGCGGAAAGCGATGGGGCGTGTCAATTGTTTTCGGTTGCGAATGCTCACGACGCCAGTGTCATAGCTCCAACTTGCGATATCGAGCATGACTTGCAAAGAGGTTGTGCATTATCCTTTGGAAAAGCAGGAGTTATGGAGATGTCGCATTTGATCTACAGCGGGCTTTGGGGTTGCTGTTTGTTATATCCAACGGACAGCTATTTTTTGAGAAACGCCTCGAAAATTTGAGGAACGCCCTTTGCGCTATGGGTAAATGTGGTATACTGAGGTCGTGAGGAATTGTAGGCGTGGGGGGCTGTGGTGTTCCTTGGTCAGGCCGGATAGAGAGCATTTGTTGTCCCATAAGGCAGAGGAAGCACATGGACGCCGAAACACGTCGCACTAATGACACGCCGCTGCTAGAGGCGCTTGAACCGCGATTACTGTTGAGCGGGTCGGTTGTAGTCTCTGAGTTCATGGCGTCCAATGACACCACCATCCTAGATGGCGACGGAGGCGACTCCGACTGGATCGAACTGCACAACCCCACATCGTCGCCAGTGAATCTGGAAGGTTGGTTCCTGACCGACAAAGCCGACAATCTGGACAAGTGGGAGATCCCCGACATAACTCTGGCCGCCAATGGCGATGCGTCAGGCAATGACTATCTGGTCGTATTCGCATCCGGGGCCGACAACTCGGCGTACCCCTACTGGGACGGGCAGTATTACCACACAAACTTCACGCTGAGCAAGGAAGGCGAGAGTGTTCTGCTGGTCCACGAAGATGGGATCACAGTCGAGCACGGATACGAATATTACCCCGAACAGGTCACCGACATATCGTATGGCATCGGTTCGGATACTCCCATTTACGATGAGTTGGTCTCCGGTGGCGCCCTGGTGAGCTATCTTGTGCCCACGGCCGGTGATGCGAACCTCATGCCCGATACCGCGCCTGGTGGCGATCCGGGCTGGACGGGGCTTACGTTTGACGATTCGGGATGGTCTGACACCACGGTGCTCGATCCGGCGGGTATGGTTATCACCGAGATCGATTCGGACGCTCCGAACTTCGTGGAGATCCAGAACGTTTCGGCCTCTGCGATCAATACTACCGGTTGGGCGGTGTTGGTTAACGATGCATCGGGCGGGATCAATGGCGTTGATGTGTTGGACTGGAGCCTTCCGGCCTCTGTGGCGCCGGGCGAGGTGCTCTACCGCAGCGATGATGCCGGTGATACGGGCAACTATTGGGGCGGCGATATCGATTGGTCGCTCGGTGGTGACGGTTGGGCGATGATAATTGACCAGAACGGTGATGTAGTTGACTTTGCGGCTTGGGGTTATCTGGCTGACGATATTACTGATCCGCTGGAGTTCGGTTTCAGTTACGAGATTGATCCGGGCGTGTTTGTTGATATTGATGCGGCCGGTCAGTGGGGCGGTAACGGGGCGGTTGTTGGTGATGGAACGGATGTTGAGCCCGGTGAGGTTGAGGAGTTTATCAGCTTTGGCGACTCCTGGTCGTATCTG
>JABGPF010000228.1 GCA_018645065.1 Phycisphaerales bacterium | reverse complement strand
CGGCTTGCTTGCCGTCGCCGAATCTCTGGGTGAAGCATCGCCCGGTGGTGAAGCCTCGCACCTGGCTATTTGCAATTCCGATCATCACGAAATCCTTCTTGTCGAGATCGCGATTGAACTCGCCGAAGTCCACGCCGTGATAGTTCAGCACCATAAGGTCGTACATCTGGCGGCGAGTGTGCTGGTCCAACTCGTCCGGTGGGGCGATCCGCATGTCTACGTCGTTATGATTGATTGGCATTTTAATATCCCTTTTCGTTAGTCCGCCAAGCCGAGCCTGAGGCCTTGTTTGCGGAAGACCTCTTTGCGGAACAGCGGGTTGTAAGTCCAGTAACCGATCATGTTGTACAGCGAACGAAGGTGCGTTTTGCGATCGAAGAATCGCTTAAAAATTGATCCGGGCGAATTGAATTTCGCTCGCATCCTGAAGGAGATTTCGGTTAATTCGTCGGCCGACATCCTCGCTGGGCGGAACGCCGCGTGGTTGAATCGGTAGTCAGGATGCAACCACCACTTGCCACCGTAAAGCAGTCGGTCGGCAGCGGCCAGGCGATCGTAGAACCCCGTCGACGGGTATGGCGTCAACAGGTTGAACGCCGCAAACGTGAACTTGTGCCCCATCGCGAAGTTGAGCAGTTCGCCCAGCGATTCGGGCGTATCGTGATCGTATCCCACGGTGAACGCCGCCCAGGTCATCAGCCCGTGGTCCTTCAGCGTTTTTATCGCCTGCTCGTACTGATCGAAATTCTGCATGTTCACTGCCTTACCGACCTCGCCCAGCGACTTCGGCGCGATCGATTCGAAGCCGATCACGTTTCCCAGGCATCCGCTTTCTGTCATCAGGGCCATCAGCTCGGGGTCTCGGGTCATGTCGACTGAGCCCTGGCTCATCCAGCGGATACGCAGCGGGATAAGCGCCCTGAAAAGTTCCTTGGCCCGCTCGGGCGTGGCGACGATATTATCGTCCACGAAGAATACCAGTTTCCGCTGCTGGGCCTCGATCTCCCGCACGACATCGGCGACCGGGCGGGTGTAATGTTGGCGGTGGAAATAGGAGTTTATCGCGCAGTAGTCGCAGGCGAAGCGGCAGCCTCGTCCGAACTGGCTGAGCGTTACCGGCAGGTAGCCTTTCTTGCGGTACAGGTCGCGGCGGGGGAGGGTCTCGCCCTGGGGGCGGGTTTGGCATCGGCCTTGATATTGCGGTTTGAGCTGTCCGCGACGGGCGTCTTCGATAAGTTCGCCCCAGATCGATTCGGCGTCGCTGAGGACAATAGAGTCCGCGTGTTGCGACGCCTCTTCGGGGAGCAGCGTGGGGTGCATCCCGCCCAGTACGACTTTGCATCCGCGGCGCCGGAACTCGGCGCTGATCTCGTAGGCTCGCCGGGCCGAGAACGTTTCGACGGTGATCGCCACCAGGTCGAACTGCTCGTCGTACGGCATGGCTTCGCAGCGGTCGTCGGCGAGTTTCACCTCGACGTTCGGGCCAGCCATGGCTCCTAGAAGTCCGAGCATCAGCGGTTCCATACGCCCCTGGTCGACGTAGAGCGAATGCTCACGCCGGCCGATATTCGGTTTAATTAGCAGCAGTTTCATGCGTGCTCCCCAGGCGGCTGCCTTGTTTGCGGTATATTTCGCGTCTGTTTACGATATTGGCCAGCATGAACACCGCAGCGTTGGACAGCGAGGCGAAGTTGGCTTTCGCGTCCCAGGCTCGGCGTAGAATGTTGCGGTAGTTGTTGAACTGTTTCCGAGCGTCCCAGCAGGCTTGTTCGAGATCTTGGGGCGACATGGCGCCTGGTTGGAAAACGACCTGGCCGTAGCGATAGTTCGGGTCCAGCCACCACGCTTCGTTAAGTAATCGCCCCTGGCTGCGGAGCCTTTCGTACAGGGCGGTGCCCGGCATGGGCGTCAGCGGGTTGAAGTTGGCGAGCATCAATCTGGCGTCCATGGCGAAGTCGAGGCAGTTTTGCACGTCTTGGGGCGTCTCGCTGTCGTACCCGCAGGCGAACGTCCCGTAGACCATGATCCCGTGGGCGCGAAAGCGATTCACCGCCTCGATATAGTCGCCGTAGTTGCGGTTCCAGGGCTTGTGCATCTGCTTCAAACTCGCCGGGTTCAGCGACTCGAAGCCGACGGTGACTACGCGACATCCGCTACGGGCCATTCGCGCCAGGAGATCGGTGTCGGCTGACAGATCGACGCTGGCTTGGCACATCCATTTTATGTTAAGTTTTTCGAGCTGATCGAGCATCTCGCCAAGCCGCTCCGGGCTGGTGAGCATGTTGTCGTCGGTGAAACATACTCTGCGCCTCTTCAGCGATTTCAATTCTTGCGTAACGTTTTGGATGGGCCTGAGCTCCACGTGGTCGCCGTGGAATGCGTGTATCGAGCAGAAGTCGCAGGCGAAGCGGCATCCGCGTGCGGTCTCCACCAGCGAGATCGGTTTGTAGCGTTTGCCCGCGAATATGCTGCGGTCAACTTGTATTTGCTCCATGCCGCCCGAGCCGATGTAGCGGTGTTTCAGGCGTCCTTGTTTGGCGTCGTCGAGCAGTTGCGCCCAGATCGTCTCAGCCGGGCCGACAACCACAGCGTCGGCGTGTTGCTGGACTTCGTCGCTGCAGAGCGTGGCGTGGAAGCCGCCCATTACGACCTTCGCGCCCAACGTGCGATAAACGCCGGCGATTTCATACGCCCTACGTGCGGTGAACGTCTGCACGCTGATGGCGACGATATCCACAGCTTCGGGCGACGGCAGCGGTTCGATACGATTATCGATAAATTCGATCTGGTGTTCATCGCCCGTAAGCCCCGCGAGGATCGCGAAGGCCAGCGGCTCCATCGCATCGTGCGAACGGCCTGAGGTCATGGGCGGGTTGATCAGCAGGATTTTCATTTTGTTAGAGCGATCCGCCTTCGATGTATAAGTTTTCTGTTGGTATTGAATCGCTGGGTTTGTCTGACAGGGCTACTGTGTAGAGCGTTGAACCCTGGCGGAAACCTCGCAGGCGGTTGTAAACTTCCCACGCCGGATTATCGGGCGGCGCGATTATCGCGATCATCGTTGAGGGGTTCTTCAGTTCGCTGAGCAGTATTTTTAAAACGGCTTGGAATGCCGGGATGTCGCAGAAGGCCTGTAGTGCGACGTATCGCATGTTGAGCGTAGTTCCCGCAGGCGGCAGCGCAGGCAGGCCTGCGAGTCGTAGGGCGGTGCTGGCAAGCGGTTTGGTCCATCGCAGGGTTCCGTTGTAGCTGTCGACGCGGAGCTGACGCAGCGGGCGCTGGTCCCAGAGCCCGCAACATGCGACTATTTGACCGTCGCGCCGGGCGAGCATTATGTCCTCCGGCGCCATGCCGCTGAGCAGCCCGTTGGGCGAGAAGTCGCTACGCTGATACGCAGGGGTCATCTGGCAAGAACGGCCGCGAGATTCCCAGAACGCCAGTAATTCATCGATATCGGCGGCGGAGCAACGCTGCAAATCCAGATCGCTCGGGCAGGCGCCAAGGCGTCTATGCTGACTCGGACCGGTGACCAGCGACAGCAGCTTCGTCAGCGGTGAATACTGCGGCACGCCGCTTCGATCGCGTGTCAGGGCTCGCAGTGCTTTGGCGTTATCGTCGAAAATAGCGGTTGTGCATATCGCCGGTGCGACCGGGCCTATTTCATTGCGGAACTCGCGATATCCAAGCGCCGTCAGGCCCATCGCTCGATATTCCGGAGCGATCCGCAGAAGCGTCAGATAGCCGGTCTGTTCGATTCGCCCGTTGATCCACATCGGCTTTTCAGCCAGCACGCCCATACCGATTAACCGGTTGAGCTTTCCCCGATCGCGAAGGGTCCATATCCGCCGATTGCGACCCAGCACCGCCATGGCTGAGTTTAGCGACGGTTCAGCCAGTGCGGTCTTTTCGATCGCTCCGGTCATGCTGCACTCGCTCATCAGCTCGCGCAGTTCGGCGTCGAGTTGGTCGTTCATTTCGCCCAGCTTTGCGACGAACCGCGTGCGGGGCGTTTTGGCGTTTCGGTCGACCATGCCGATAGGCCAACCGAAGCGTTCCTGCTCGCGACGCATCATTAAATTTGTGCCCCAGTACGTAGCCTGGTTGGCTACGCGGTTGGCGAAAATGGGAACGTGCTTGGCGCGTTTGCGAATGCTGGAAAGGCGGTAGAACTTCTTTCTCGCCGACCTGCACGCGCGTTCGACTGATCGCGGTGTTCCGCTCTGGGGTTGGTAGGAAAGCATTCCGAATCGGTATTCCGGCTCCATCCACCATCGGTCAGAAAGCAGCCTTCCTGCGGCTTGCAGTTCACCGTAAAGCGATGTGCCCGGGAATGGAACTATGTGATTAAACGCAGCCAGGCACAGGCCGTTTTCGATCGCGAAATCGATCTCGCGTTGGCGTCGCGCGTCGTTGTCACCGTCGTATCCGAACAGGAACGTACCGTAGACGCCCATCTTGCGGCTGGTGAATTGGCGGACTACTTCGGCGTAGTCGGACTTGCGATTCACGCCCTTGTCCATCGCGTCTATCGCGCCGGCGTCGGTCGACTCGAAACCGATCAACGCCCCGATGCATCCCGATTTCGCCATCGCGTCGAGCATCTCCGTATCGTCGCCGGCGCGAACGGATATCTGCGTGATCCATCGCAATTTCAGCGGGGTTATCGCCTTCAGCAACGCCATTGCTCCGTCGCGATCGCCAGCGAAATTGTCGTCGACGAAGAACACCGTTTTCATACCGAGCCGCTGGATTTCGTCGACCACGCTTTGCGGGTCGCGACGCTCAAAGCTCGATTTATAGAACGCAGCGATCGAACAAAATTTGCATCTACCAGGACAACCGCGCGAGGTCTCGACCATGTCGAGCTTCACGTAATCTTTGCCCTCAAACAGCGAATGGTCCGGGCTTATCCACGGGATGGGCGTATCGGCGGGGCAGTGGTACACCCGCTTGAGACACCCGGATTCAACATCGGCGAGAATGCCCGTCCAAAGTCCCTCAGCCCTGCTGACGCACACCGCATCGGCGTGCTCCAGCGTCTCGTCGGTGCATAATGTTGCGTGGTAACCGCCCATTACGATCTTCCGCCCGCGCTTGCGAAACTCCTCTGCGATCTGGAAACCGCGGCGAGCGGAGTAGGTCTCAATCGAGATCGCGACCAGGTCGGCATCCTGATCGTAATCGATCTCCTCCAGGCGATCGTCGATCAGCACCTGGTCCCAGTGATCGGGCGTGAGGGCCGACAGCACGCCGAAGGCAAGCGGTTTCATCTGCCACGAACGAATATAACCTCTCTCGCCCTTGAATCGCCCGATTGCCGGGCAAACGTAAATTACTTTTGGCATGTTATATCCTCCCCCGCGACGCTGTTTGGCGCAGCGAAACGTTGCTCGTTGTAGAGGCGTTTTACAAACTGTTTGTATGTCAGATTGCCCACGAGATTGATGACGCTCCGCAGTTTAAACCCGGGCATGCGTTTGATTATGTGGCCCATGCGGAAGGTTAATCGGTAGGCTCGGCGGAACCCGTCGTAGAGCTCTTGCGGGCTCATTTTCGCCGGGCGGAACACCACGTGCATCGTGTCGTAATCGTTCCAGTTGCGGGAGATAATGCGGTTTTCGGCTTCCATGCGGTCGAACAGGCGCGTTCCGGGATACGGTGTGAAAAGCGAGTAGCGCGGGATGTCGACTTTCAGTTCCGCCACTCGCTGGACCGTCTGGTCGAATACCGTTTTGTCATCGCTGTCGAACCCGAAGATAAAGCAGCCCTGGACGGTTATTCCGCGACTTTGCAGGGCGGCGATCTGGCGACGGTAGCGTTGTTCGCTATTGAAGGCTTTTCCGATTCCGCGCAACGCCTGGCCGTTCAGCGATTCGAAACCGATTAAAAGAAACTTGCATCCGCTGGCGGCAAGGCGATCGACCAGATCGTCGTCGTCGGCAACGTCGGCGGTCGCCAGGGCGCCCCATTTTCGTTTGAGGGGAGTTATCGCCTCCATCAACTCGCGTGCGTATTGGCGGTCGTCGAAGAGGCTGACGTCATTGAACCCCAGCAGGCTGCCGGGCATCGCCTTGATCGCGTCGACCACGTGGGCGATAGGGCGGGTGTGGTAACCCTTCCACATCGCCGGGACCGAGCAAAACTCACACGAATGACGACAGCCCCGAGTGGCCATCACTGTGTTGGGAACGTTGTATCGGCTGCGTTTCAGCAGATCGCTGCGGGGCGTTGGCACCAGGTCGATGCATGTCGCCTGGTCGAGATCGCTGTACATTTGCTTCATTTCACCAGCGGCGAAGTCGCGAAGAAGTTGCGGCCAGGTGCGTTCAGCGACGCCCGCTATAACGGCGTCTGCGTGGAGTGAGGCTTCCTGGGGCATGATGGTTGCGTGCACCCCTCCGATGACTACCGCGGCGCCGAGTTTGCGAAAATGCTCGGCCCAGTGGTATCCGCGATCGGCGGTTCCGGTCATTATGCTGACGCCAACCAGGTCGAATTTACCGTCGAGCGGTACGGGAGAAACCGTTTCGTCGATCAGCGTGAATTCGATATCCAACTCATCGGGCGCCAGCGCCGCCAGCGTCGTAAGCGTTAGCGGCGCCTCACGCATCGACCGCACGAACGACCCGAGCCGCAAAACGTGCATGTGCGAATTCGGCATGATCAGAAGGATCTTCATTGTGGTGTGTCCTCTTGTCCGAATGCGACTATCAATGCCATGCATGCCCGCCCAATCGCCGGCCCGCTGTCTATCGGATGGGCCTGTGAGTATCCCAGTCGATGATGTATCACCGGCTCGAGTATCGCCCCCAGCACCATCGCCGCCAGCGTCGCGGTATTGCAGGGGGGCAGTCTTCCGCCCGCGATTTCCGCATCGAGCAGTTCGCTCAACAATACATAAGGATGCTCTTGCGGGTAGCGGTTTTGGGGGAAGTTGCGTGCGGTAAGCAGAATGAACGCGAACTCATGGTTGTGGGTTTTGTAGAATTTGTAAATTGCCTCGACCATAAAGCCCAGGCGATCGGCCAGCGGTGTCGCGGCTTCGAACATCGCAGGCCTGAGCTTGGTTATGAACTTTTCGAGCCTTTGGCAGTACAGGTCCCAGGCCATTTTGTCTTTGCTGGGCCAGTGGCGGTAGAGGGCGCCTTCTGATACTGAGGCGGCTTGGGCGATGTCGCGAGTGGTCGTTTTTACGATGCCCTTTGATGCGAAAAGTTTGATCGCCGCCTTCTCGATTAACGCTTTCTTTTGCACTGGTCTAGCCATTGGAACTCCTGTGATCAACTAGCGTATGTGAGTGAGTGCTCACTTATTTATAACAGTGCAATGGCGCCTTGACCAGTTGTTTGTTCGTTTTTTGCAAAAAACTTCTCTTGCAATTCTCCGAATCTTTTGCTAATATACCTGCTCGTCGCGGTAGCTGGATCCTACTTCCTTCATCGGAGATTGGCTCGCGACGGTTATATCCCACTGGTTTTCCCCGGGATCGGGCCCCAGTCAACGCGTTGGCGCTATGTGATGCGCCGCCGGTTGAACGAGCCCTGGCCTCTTTCGCTATGTCTCTCACTCCACCGATTCGCTTTACGCTATCGCTGTTATTATGCGGTGGCACTCCCGTTGTAAGGAATGTTGTAAATGTCTAATGTTAAAATGTTTAGCGATCTCCATTTGATCAAACCCATCGCCGCTGCCGTAGCAAAACAAGGGTATAAAGTACCCACGCCGATCCAGGCACAATGTATACCCGAACTGCTGAAAGGACGCGATCTGCTGGGTTGCGCCCAGACCGGTACGGGAAAAACGGCGGCCTTTGCGCTGCCTATTCTCCAGAACTTGCAGAAGTCGGGCGCCCGCAAACGAAAAATTCGCGCACTGGTAATGACGCCAACCCGCGAACTGGCTGCACAAATCCAGGATAGCTTCCAAGTCTACGGACGCGGACTAAGCCTCACCAGCACCGTTATCTTCGGCGGTGTCAGCCAGAGAGCCCAGGAGCGAGCCTTGCGACGCGGCCCGGATATCCTGGTCGCCACGCCCGGTCGCCTGCTCGATCTGATAAACCAAAAGATCCTCAAACTCACACACGTGGAATACTTTGTTCTCGACGAGGCTGACCGCATGCTCGACATGGGCTTTATCCATGATGTGCGGCGCGTGATCGATATGATCCCGACCGAGCGTCAGAGTTTGTTCTTCTCAGCCACCATGCCCCCAGCCGTTGCGAAACTGTCTGACCGCATGCTAACCGACCCGGTGCGTGTTGATATCGCCCCGAAGACTATGACTGCCGACCGTATCGATCAGAAGCTCATGTTCGTCGATAAGGGCGACAAGAAGCATCTTCTCGAATCGCTGCTGAAGGACCCGGCAATCGAGCGAGCGTTGGTTTTCTCGCGCACCAAGCACGGCGCCGATCGCATCTGCAAGGATTTGGTGAAGGCGAATGTTGCAGCCGGCGCCATTCACGGTAACAAAAGCCAGAACGCACGCACCCGAGCGTTGGATGCGTTTAAGAAGGGCAAATACCGCGTGCTGGTCGCCACTGATATCGCCGCCCGCGGGATCGACGTCGACGGCGTGACGCACGTTATAAACTTCGATCTGCCCAACGAGGCTGAGAGCTATGTCCACCGCATCGGACGCACCGCACGGGCCGGAAAGGCCGGGCACGCCATCTCGTTCTGCGCGGGCGATGAAATGGCCTACCTGCGTGAGATTCAAAAACTTATCAATCGCAAGATCCCGCTGATCGGCGATCACGAGTTCCATTCTGATGACGCTTCGCACGGTCTGGAGAACGGAAAGGTTGCACTGACGCCCGGTCAGAAGCAGTCGCGAGCCCAGGCCGGACAGGCCCGTCGGCGTAGCGAACTT
>JABGPF010000227.1 GCA_018645065.1 Phycisphaerales bacterium | reverse complement strand
CGTACTGCTGGGCGGAGCGATACTGGTGCTGTTTATGATCCCGCTTTCGATGCCCGGCGGTTGGAACACGATGGTCGACACCGCAGAGACCGCCGACAAACTCCGCCTGCTCGACTTCCATTTCAGTTGGACCAGCCCAACGTTCTGGGTGCTGATTTTCGGCGGACTCGGCGCAAGCCTTTACGGCTACGCCTGCGACCAAACGGTAATCCAGCGATACCTGACCACCAAAACCGAAAAAGACGCCGCACGCGGAATATGGACCGGCGCGCTGCTGGCGATTCCCGCAACGCTGATATTCTTCGGGATCGGGACGGCGCTGTACGCGTTTTACAAAACTCAACCGACCGCACTGAACGCGGTAATCCAAAAAACCGACGGAATCTTCCCGTGGTATATCGTCACGCAATTGCCCCCCGGTGTTTCGGGATTGCTGATCGCAGGCGTGTTCGCCGCCGCTATGTCCAGCCTCGACAGCTCAATGAACAGCGTCGCGGCCGCACTGACCACCGACTTCTACAGGCGATTGAAACCGCAAGTCAGCGACCGCAGTTGCCTTAACGTCGCGAAGATCGTAACGGTGGCGATCGGTCTGGGCGGAATGGGCCTTGCCCTGGCGATGGACACCTGGGACATACAATCGTTATGGGACCAGTTCAATCGCTTCGTAGGCCTGTTCGGAGCGGGGTTAACGGGCCTGTTCCTGCTGGCGGTTTTCACCAGACGAACGTCCGGATACGGCGCGCTGGTCGGGCTGATATGCAGCGTTGGAGCCCAAGCCTGGCTACGTGAGCTGAACTGCATTAACGGATATTTGTTCAGCGTGACCGGTTTGGCGGTTTGCTTCATCACCGGATATCTCGCCAGTCTGATTCTCGGTAACAAGAAAGATATCGACGGGCTGACGATATACACCCTGCGCAAATCGCAAGATTGACAAGACAAGTTAGCAAAAAAAACAAACAATTCACATAGACTTAGTCGGTTTACGCCGATATAATCATCGGTGACGCGGGGATCCCTTAACCCAAGGGGTGCGTGTGTCAACGGAGAAACTCTTTATGAACAACAGGATGCGAGACAGAGCTTCGTGGTTCGGGCTGGTCGTTACGGCCTTACTGATCGCAATGATCGCGGTCCCGATTTTCATACAAGTGGAAAAACTCGAGGGCGGCTGATCAGGCCCCAAGTGCCCTCCAGGCACTGTTCGGCGCAAGGCGCCGCCGAAACCAATTAAGGGAACAATCACGGGCATCTTCACAGGATGGAAATCAGGAAGATCCGGTCGAACATCAACAGTAGCCATGAGTTTCGTCCCCAAAGGCAGGTCCGCAAAGGTCTCGATCCAGGCACTCAACACCAACTCCAAGAGCAAAGTCGCCACTCCGCCGTCTTTTGTCACCAAAGCCGCAAAGGCAATGAAACTCGGCGACGGCGTCAGAATTAATTATTCGAGTCTGGGCGGAAAGACCTGGATGACGGGGCTTACCAGGATTCCAGCGCCATCGAAATCGACGATATCCGGACAGTCCGCCGCCGACAGATTCACCTTCGTCGGCGCCAGAAAGACCCGTACGTCCGCAGGGATCAGGATAACCGTCCTGGCCAGGAAGGGCTCGAACCTCGTATCATTCCAGACGCCTCTGGAGCCAATCGACTCATCCAAGAACTCCGGATCGCGAAGCGACGGAACATACAACGCTTCGGAGTCGCTGTCGGACAAGATCGCGCAGTTCTCGGCCGGAGACATCGTGGCGTTGAAGTACAACAACCGCGGCTTCCAGTTTGTACTCTCGGACATAAACCCCTACCTGATGACCGCCACCGGAACGCTGACGCACACAACAGAGAAGATCATCAGAAGAACCGCACACACCACCGCATACCTTCGGACAGGGAAGATCAAGATTATGCTGGTCGTCCCCCAGACCAACAGGACCGGCGGCGCCGACGCGGCGACATTAACATCGACGCTGAAATCGCTCGGGAAGCAAGAAGCAACGTTCACCTATTACAAGCACAAGGGCCTGATGTGGATAGCTCAGATTACACCGCGATAGGGTGAATCGAAACAGTGAGCTGGACAGACATTATCCAGGCGTTTGTACTGCCGGGCGAAGCGGAAGGGCTGAACACTACGCCTCCTGCTCGGGATCCGAATCGTCGGATTGATCCTTGGGTTTAGGCTTGGCGAATGCGCTTTACAGGCAACCTAGAGAAATCGCCGCCCCCAGACACGGAACCGCAATGGCGGCGGTGATGTTCGGCAGGCCATTGCTATCGGCTGACGTCAACACGCCGATGAGCTGCACAATTCCAAAGACCGTATAAACCCCAGCCGCGACGCCCACTACTATTTTCACAATTTTCATATTCATATCCGCAGTTACTCCTTCTCGCCGGGTTTGATTTTTATCGTCACTGATTTGTTCACCGCATCTTTGAAACTATAGCCGATTCGGTTGCGCCCCTGCCCCTTGGCGCTATAGCCTTGCGGCGCACTGAGAACCGCCCCTTCCTCAAGCCATGGTTTGACTTTCAAATTCGCCAGCGGATTGCCCGTTACGGAGATCGTCTTGGCAACTGTGTCCCCGGTCTTCTTGCGAGCGTATTTCACTATCGGCCAGTGCATCTTGCCCTTGACCGTCATCGGCACGCGCAGCTCCATTGAACTCCACTCCTCGGGCATCGAGTCGCGAATCGTCAGCGTACCGTTCGGAATTGAGTAGTCCAATCCGGCGATCCCTTCAATAATTAAGAGTATCTTGCCAGCATTAAAGTTAGAATACTGATCGCCCCAGGGCAAGGCCTTCAGCGACCAGGCTTCAGGCGCGATCGGGATTCCCCAATGCATGTTGTAACCCTTCAGGTGCGCCAAGGCGCAAATGTTTGCGTTGCGACCGACATTGCACTTATACATCCCGTAAATCGCGTAATAATTTGTATCCGGCGTCGAGGTGAAGTCCTTGCAGACCTGGTCAAAATGCTGAAACGCCATAGTCGACAAGGGCGTTTTCCAGAAGAACCCCTTCTTCGAATCCATCGCCCAGGCTTTTGTCATATCATAGGCCCACTTCTCGGGGAACCCGCTGTTGCGCAGATACGCGAAACCCGACCAGTCCAATCGACCCCTGGCTCCGCCGAAGAACTTGGGATAATGAGCCTCCCACATCTGCTTCCGCCATATTTCACGCCGATCGTGACGCACCATTTTCAACCAGCGATCAGGGTCCTTTTTATCGCCGGTGAGAATCGCCATTTCACGCAAATACCTCGCCGCATCGTAATTGCAACCCCAATGCCCAGCCATTCCGTTCTTGAACAGCTCATCAAAATATCCGGTGTAGCAGTCACGAATAAACTGCAAATCACCGGTTCGCTGGTATATCTCCCAGGCGCCAATCACGTGTTCGGTGGTAGTGCCCCATACAGGCGAAATCCAGGCGATGCCCTTGTTGTCCGGAAGCAATCCGCCCCGGCGGGCGTAGGGCAAAATCGCCTTCCAGTTCAGTACATTACCGTAAGCGTAGCGTTTTTTGTCCGCCGCCCAGGAGCCCACTTTGATCTGGAAATTCGCGTCGTAACGGTGCATGCCCAGGAAATTATTCACCGCCGACTGCGTGTGCGGATACATCTCCCAGCCCTTCTGCACGTCAATGTAATACATCAGGTGGATCGCCCAGAGATAGTAATACACGCTGACAATATCCCGGTCAGAACAGCGAAAGTACGGGACCTGATAGTTCAGCATATCGTTGGACGCTTTGGTCTTCGCAGCCAGGGCGCCGCGGTAGTCGCCCAGCACGGTTTTCGTCGCCTTCAAAGCTTTCGCGTAATCATCGTGCATCGCCCAGGTCATCGCAACGCCTTTTGAATCACACGGAACCTCGAACGAATAGACCTGTCGCCCTTCTTTGTCGCGAGCGGCGGTGTACGCCGACAACTTCGCCGACGACGACAACACAGTGCTCATCCCGTCGTAGATCAATTTGCCCGGATAGGCCTTCAGCGTTTTGGCCTTGTCGCGGAACGGATGAGTCTGCACGGTCCCGCCCTCGGTTATGTGAACACTGTTGCCCGCCGCGTCCAGGCGAACTTTCGACGTACGATCGATACTCTTCCCGGCGATCACCAAACTCTGGCCGTCGAATCGCAGCGTCACCGGTTTGTCAGACGTGATTATCGTGCAGGCGGTGTCATTGGCGGCGATGAACTTTTCCTCGCGAACGTTCACCCCGCCAACCTCATACGTGCAGACAACCTTGTCAGGGCGCCACTTCATCGAAATCGGAGCGGGGTACTTATATTCCTTCCCGCCAACGATAACCGTACCGAACATAACTTTCGTCTGGTTGTAAAACTCCCATCCGCGGAAGTCGTGCCCGTATCCGCTCTTGTCATGCTTGACCAGACCAAACCCGCGCCCGCGAAGATCGTGAAAAAACGGTTGGGTCAGCCCGATAGTTTCATCGCCGCGATGCGTCCAAACGTCAAACCGCCCGCCGACGTAGTAAGTTAGATTACCAGCAAGAAACGCATGCTTCCGCCCCTGGATTTCCTGACTGAGCATGGCGCAGTAATCGGTATACGGCGGACGCTCAGCCATCGCAAAAGCAGACCAGAGCCCCAGGCAAAACATCGATAACGCAATTCTCTTCATACCACTCTCCATGCTGATGCAGCATTGTAGCAATTCCCACGCCCTGCCTCCATTATGAACGGCGGTCATGTTTTTTTCCCGCTTTTCCTCTTCGGTTTCTTCTTCGGTTTGGGCGCCGGGAGTTCTTCTTCGGTCAGCCTGATTAAGTTGCTTATCCAATCTTTATCATCGAGGTGATCTTCAATAAGAAAGGAAGGCTTGGCTCCGGGATATGCTGGCGCCTCAACGGCATCGCCGATGAATGATCTTCCCGCCTGGGTCTGTTTTACGAACAACTGGTTGTCGCATATCAGCGCCACAACCTTGCCTTCGCAGTAGATCGCGTATTCGCCGAACATCTTTCTGTAAGAAACAACACCGGCGTCTCCTATTTGATCAATCACAAACTCAACAAATTCCAAATCCGACGCCATTTACAACTCTCCTTTTGTACGCTTTATGGTCTCATCATCGAAACGACATTGGACCCTGGTCAGGACATCGCGTTCGTTGAACGACAGGCTGTACCTCTTGTCGAACTATCCGGAATTTCCGGACAGTTGCCTCATATTGGCCCGCAGATCGTCCGCCCGAGCGACGGTTACTTCAGCGACAGTTGTAAAGTATTCCTTTACAACTCGATTTTGCTCCAACTCGCCTTCGCTGTAAAGCATCGCCAGATACATACTTATACCCTGCCTAATCGTCTGATACAACTCGGCCATCAGCACTGCGTCAGCCATAGCATCTCGTTTTGGAAGCACCGAGTACCGTTCGCCGTATGTCGTTGAGCCCAGTTCACCGGGTTCAACGACATACGGCGAACGACTTTTTGCGATCCCTCTGGAACAAGAGTTCGGTACCCTCGACGCGAACTATTAGGAATTTCCTAATAGTTGACTCGAACTCCAACTCTCCCGATTCAAAGATCACCCGAAAGTACGAACCTAGAATCCCATGTCGCAAGTTTTGTCGCAAGTTTGTCGCAAGTTCACCATAAAACTCAAACCTGGAACCTGTCGTTAATCCATGCAAACCAGCTTACCGTTTTTCAGGGCGATGAAGAGTTGACCGTAGGCTGCGGCTGCGCCGTCGAATACTGGGTCGCTTTCTAGTTTGTATTCGTTGGTTCGCTTTCCGTCGTCCACTGAATATACCTGCAAGACTGATCTGTGCGGATCCGGGTTTGACTGGTTCTTGGGTCGGCCGGTTTTTAGTTCTATTTCCATTCCATCAATCCAACCTGCGAGGAACAACTGCTTGCCTGCCAGGACCATTGCGCGGGGTTGGATCATCTCTTCGATTGACCATGACGTAGGTGACGGGCCGGGAGATTTCTTTTTGGCGCCGACGGCGGATATCTTCGAACCGAATACGAAGAAGTCCTTTTCGTATCGAGTGAACTTCTGGTGGAGGTGCCCTTCCTGCTTGTACTTGGCGGCTTGGTTCTTGCGGGCGTGCTTCAGCCGCGTATACGGATTGCCCACGCCGACGGTCACGCCGTCGTTATACGCCACCAACTGCCCGGCGACTTTCTGGTACTTCCAGCCCTTGCGGTGGAACCAGGTGCTGTCGAGCAGACCGGTGGCGGAGACCAGCGTCTTGCTCTTGCTGGCGGTATGGAGCGTCTTGCTCATGCGGATCTCCCGCATCGCGATTGTGCTTCCGTCGGAGATCAGGATATCGACCAGGGCGCCCTTGGACTTCTGCTCCTTGCCCCAATAACCAGAGGCTACGATGCGACTATATTTCTGCTGACCAGTCCAGACGTCAAGCCCGTAGACGCGGATCCCGCCGTCTAGGAATGATGATCGACCGGCTGCAAAATAAGCGATACCGTCCATAACCAACACGCTTCCGCTAACGGCAAGCGGGGATTCCAGACGATCGTCCGAGCCCACCCTGCGCTCAATCGCCGAAACTTTGAATCGCCAGGCGAGTCGTCCGTCAGAAGCGTCGAGACAGTAAACCGAACCGTCACGACAGCCCACCACGCACAGGTCCTTGTAGATCGTAGGCGGCGAATCGATAGGCCCGCCCAGGTGGAACTTCCACAGCCCCTTACCATCGTCCCTTGCCAGACAATGCACGGTATAGGCGTCCTTTTGGGCGATGAAAACTTTATCGTTCGAGATTACCGGCGAGGTGAGGTTGTCGCCAAGTTTGACCGACCATTTCTCGGTGAGCTTCTCACCAAGTTTGCACTTGGCTGACCCACTGCGGGCGATGTCGCCGCGATAGGTCGGCCAGCCGCTGGTCGCATCGAGAACATCCGGTGACCAGGAGTCAGTTCGCCCGTTAATCTTCGCATACGCCGGTCCCTTCTCGAGTGCGGGCATTATCTCGTATTCGTCGGAGGCGCCGCCCTCCCTGATCGCGAAGAATCCGTTGATCCGCATGGAATTGTAGCACTGGCACGGGTCCGGCGGGACATAGAGATATCCATTTGCGGGCATGATTCCGTATTGGCAGATACCGCGGAGCCACTGGTTGGTGAAGCCCTTCTTGGTCACCGGATCGACGAGTTGGATACCGCTGTGTCCGATGAGGATGTACTTCTCGGTGGCCTTGTTGCGGTAGCAACGGTGGTGATGCTGATTGCGAACGAAGGGCAGTTCGTCTGCGATCTTGCCTGTGTTGATATCGACGCCGACGCCGGTCTTGGCCTGGTTGAGGAAGCTGCCGGCTGGAATATTGACGCCTGTGGTGACCATCCCCTGCTTGTTGGTGCGGCTTCCGCGCCAGATGGACTTCTTCATCGGAGGGGTCCAGGCCTTGTCGCCAATAACGAACAGATCGCCGGGCGAGGCGAAACCGATCGAGCCCTTGTTCTTCCAGATGTTCTCACCGTCCTTGACGGCGTAACCGTAGAGGCGGTCCCAGGTCAGGATCATGATCACCTCGTCGCGGACTACCACCGTTGGTGCGTAACTGCGGATGAACTGCCCCTCGGTCTTAAACTCGGATGCCCAGCGTTGCTTGCCTGTTTTGGCGCTGAGGCAGTGGAGTTGGGCGTTATCGAGATAGAACACGTTATCGCCACGGGCGCACAGCGACAGCGGAGTTATGCTCTTTAAATTCTCGTCGGTTGCGGTCCAGAGCTTCTTTCCGGACTCTGCGTTGTAGGCGACTATCGATTTGGGCGTCGTCGCTTTGTCCTTGACGGCCAGCTGCCAGTAACCGAAGCATTTGTCGGACTTGTCGAGCAGTAGGTTCGGATCGCCGGTGACCACCAGGAGGGTTCCATTGTGATAAATGAGTTCTTCTGCTTTGTCGGAGCCTTTGTAGGCGGCGAGGGTCTTGCCAGTGGCGGCGTCGATTTTGATGACCGGAGCGTCAAAACCGAGGGTCACGTATACGCTGTCGCCGACGGAGACGAGGCGTCGGGGTAGCTGCTGAGGACCGGCTCGGAAGTTGTACAGGTGCGTCATCCAGGTTGGGATGCTCCGCTTCCAGAGCAGCTTTCCGTTGAAGGCGTCGCGGGCGATGAGCTTCCAGTCCGGCGGGCGGTGGACTACGGAGATCGAGCCTTCATCGTAAATGTAGAAGATGCGCCCGTTGCTGGTGGTCATTGCAGACAAGCTGGCCAGTGCGTCGTGATGGCGGGCGTGTTTGGGCCCGGCCCACCATTGGAGGCGGCGCGGATGGCCTACTTTGGTGTCCTTGCTGACCGCGTTGCCCGAGGCGTCGTAGAGGAAGTGCGTCCATTGATCGATCTCTTTAGGCCAGGGCTTTACATATTTGGACCACGGGCCAAGCTGGGCGGTATGCTTAAGAGACGACGATTTGAGCAAAGCGTTATTCGACCTTATTAACGCTACGCCGCGAGGTGTCAGCACGCGGGTGATTTCCCCGGCGCCCAAGGCATCGGCGGACTCGATGATGAGCAGATTGACGACATTGTCACCATAGGGGAGGTTCTTACCATCGTATCGCTCGGCAGTGACCTTTCCGTAAAGGCCCAACGAGTCAATGTGCATCTGCGCCTTGGCTACGGAGGCTCCGTCGGTGTCCAGCCCGCAAACTAACAGGCGGTCGCTGGTATGGAGGGCGGCGGTGAACTTCCCGTCACCACAACCGACATGAACAACCACTCCGCCTGATATACCGGCGCCGCCTGAACTACTCGGGCCTAGCAGCTCAGCCGCTGTCGGGGCGGCGCGGGCGGAACTGAACGCTATGACGACCAGAGAAATCGAGGCCAGGGCGAGTTTCCATTTATTCATCGCGTGTCTCCAGCGGATT
>JABGPF010000226.1 GCA_018645065.1 Phycisphaerales bacterium | reverse complement strand
GTTCGTTGCTTTCCAGGCGGGAATCGTGTGACGGATCGAACAGGCTGAACAGTTCGTTGGTCGTCTCTTTCGCTGCGATCCAGAACGCCTTGTCGACGCTGGTTTTTTGTTCGTGCATTTCGTCTTCCCTACCGGCTGCGTTGCCAGTTACGTAGGAGCCCGCCGGGATCCGCACGAACGTCATGTTCAGTGTCTTGGGGTTAACGCGGTGGCGTTTTCGGGGGTCTTTTGTCTTGGCGTATTTAGCTTCGAGCGTGGGGGCTTCTTCGGCCAGGTCGATCGTGAATTCGCGAAGTTCGCCCGAGGGGTCCTTTGCTTCGGCCAGTGATTTTGCGTCGGGCTTTGCGGGGAATTTGGCTCGAATGGAAGCGGGGCGGACTATCTTCATCGGCTTGACCGGCGGTATTTTTACGCGTGGTGCGCCCGGTTCGGGCAGTACGGTCGCCAGTTCTGCGTCGAAGTCTATCCCGCCGTACTTCTTCATAAGTTCGGCGCGTTGTTTACTGTAGTTTTTCGGGAAGTCGGGGTTGGTGATCTCCTTCCAGCTTCCGTGCGCGGGCGTGTTCAGGTCGATCCACGTTACGATCCTGTCCCAGGCTTCGCGGTTCAGCCGGACGCCGTGATGACCCTTCTTGAGCATCTGGACGAGCTTGGTCTGGTCGGCGTGGTAGTCGTATGGGGTCAGGAGGTGCAGGTCGCTTTCGAGCGTCGCGCTGCGGGCGAATCGGAACAGTTCAAGATATGCCGGCGGGAAGTGCATCCCGCCATAGCTCTTGCCCTTGGATTCGATCATCTTGGCTGCGTAGGTCATGTTCGTGTCGATCTGCTCGGTGAGCGTTCTCGGCCCGATTTTGAACTTCTTTAACTCGCCCTGTCCATAGACGACAATGTCAGGCCGCAGCGTTAAGTTGGCGATCTTCCGTCCTTCGGTTGTCTTGCGGTTGGTCTTGGGGTTGTGACAGTCCACGCAGTACTTGTCGAGCACGGGTTGAACTTCGCGATTGAAGCTGAATCCGCGCATCGGTCCGTACCACGGAGTGATGTCCGAGGGTTTGCGTTTGGCGGCTTTGACTATTTTCGCTTCGGGCACGGTGTTGGGGTCTTCATGGCATCCGATGCACGAGAGCACCTCGCCCGGTCGGCAGGTGAACCAGCTTCGCATGAGTTGGACAGCTTTGCCTTCGGAGTCGAGCGGTTGGATCGCAATCGGCGTCATCGCCGGAACGGTGAAATTCGCGCTCCCGTCGTCTTCAACCGGTACGGTTCCGATAATCGCACGCACGTCCCACGGGCCGTCCATTCCGACCCGATCGCTCTGCCCGCCCATGCGGCGCATCGCGTAGTTGTACGAGTAAACACGCAGGCTCTTGATCGTGCCTTTGGGCACCCCGGCGGTTCCTCTGCCGATGTAAACATTGTTCAACACAACGGTTCCGGTGGTTGCTTTCGGGTCGGTCTTGTCGGGGATAACCGGCGGGCGGGTGCGTTTTTTCCAGGGTGTGGGCTCCAGCAGAACTCGCCCTTCGATGCTGCAAAGCTCCAGGCCGTTATCGAACGCATCCATCAGATAGATGCCCTGAGTTGTTCCGTTCCAGCTCGACCCAGGCCAGCAGGCGCCCAGGAAATACTTGTCTGAAAGCGGGTGGGTCGTGGTTACTTTCGGATCGCGATATCCGAGCCCGTCGGCGATTCTCGCCACCACCGGTTTCTTGTATCCGGGCACTTGCTGGACAACGCCGTCGGTTTCGAACGTGCCCCTGGCTGTGTCGAACAGGAACATCCCGCCGATCGTTCCTGAGTGATGTCCCACGACCGAGGCGACAAACTTCGTCGAACTGCCCGGGACCGCCTTCGGGTAAAACATGCAGTTGGGCCAGTATGAATTACTTCCGTACATTGCGGCCTGTCCGGTCCCGTCGGGGTTCATCGAGAACATGATTCGGTTGAACGCGTGGGGCGTGTCGGTGTAATCCCAGCGGAGGTACATTACCCGTCCGTTGGCGAGCATTGTGGGGTGCCAATCGTGGTCCTGGTCGTTTGTCAGGCGTTCGATCGTGCCATCGGGCTTGCGGCGATAGAGGTTGCCGATTGGCGAACCGCCGCGGATGCAGGGCACGCCGTTCATCGTGGCGCTGCTCACAAAGATAATCGAGTCGTCGGGCGCGTAGCATGCGTCGTAGTTGCTGACGTCCTGGTGCTTGATAGTTTCGATTTCGCGAACTATGGGCAGTTTGGTTTTCGGGTCTATTTTTGCCGGCAGGTCAACTTCAAAAAGCTGCTTGCTTCGGCTGGTCAGACCGGTGGCGGTGTAGAGCAGCTTTCCTCCGTCCCAGTGCAGGTCGATCGCGACGAGATTACGCCTTTCCGGCGGGGTGAAAACTGTAGTGATCTTTCCGCCCGGAGCCACCGGCGAGAGCATTTTCAGGGCTACGCCTCCCTTGCCCGCCGAACCATTGACCGAGTCCAGGCTCAACCAGTTTCGCGGAGTCAGTGCGTTGGACGAATCGACGAACAGGAGCTTGTCGAAGTCTATAAGCGGATTGGCCAGCAACGCTTCTGCGAAAAGTTTATCGAACTCAGCAGCCAGCGGCGCCAGCGGGGCGTTTGTCTCTTTCACCGCTTTTTCGAGTTTCGCCAATTGCGACAGATATTTCCCGGCGTTGGGGTATTTGGGCCCGAACGTTTTGTCCAGATCGTTAATCGCAAGCCGCAGCGAGTCAAAATTGTTGCGGAACGGGTTGGTCTGCTTGGATTTGGCGCGAGGTGATTTTTCTTTGGGCTTTTGAGCTTCGTGACGTATCCACGCCAAACGGGTCGCAGTGGCTGGGATGTCCGGGATCACTTTGGGTTTCGGTTTAGCCTTCCCGGCCGCCGAAGCTACAGGCAGGGCCAGGGCGCCAAGGATCGCAGCAGTTAAGATCAGAACCAGCGTGTAACGAAAGCGATTAGTAAATACCATTGAACTCAGTTCCTTTTCAGTAATGCGGTAGTCCGTTAAGTCCCCCCCGGTGTTTGCTTCTGCTATCTTACCAGCAACGCCTGAGTCACGCCTTACGATTACGCGCACAGACAACCTGTTAAAACGCGCCAGACACGCATTTATTGCAGTTTCATCGCCTGACACAAGTGCGTCTATGGAAACCCGTTGATCCTCGGGGATTGGGCATCT
Organism: Phycisphaerales bacterium; assembly: GCA_018645065.1. Taxonomy (GTDB): domain Bacteria; phylum Planctomycetota; class Phycisphaerae; order SM23-33; family SM23-33; genus BS750m-G57. The sequence goes on along the minus strand of JABGPF010000226.1, from coordinate 5,727 downwards.
AAACTTAGCCCATGGCTTTGCAGTAGTGTAGGTGTCCCATATTAAACCCAGCCCTGCCGCCTGGCCTGCATTCAGTCGTCCGCCATGTTCACAATAGGTTTACAGATATGACGTGTGTACCTATGGCCCGGAAAAGTGGTACTTCTTTTCCTGGTTATGGCGGCACGAGGGGGCGTGTTATGTAACATGCTGTGGTAGCGTTGGTTAGGCTGATGCTGTTGCGGGTTTTCGGGCTATTCCGTTGACTGAAGGCTCGTCAATGGTTCGAATTGGAGGTTCACACTGCACGGTAGTGTGAACATGTGTAAATCCGCTAACCGGCCGCTTCAGGATATCCCAACACGTGCCTGGCCGCAAGTCGTACGGCTCGATTTTCACCCGCAGTTCACAGTGTTCCCAAGTTTGCGGTTTGGTGGCTTTTGTGAAGAACGTTTTGTAAATATGCTGCGGCTGTGAATTTCTTTTGCGTAAGGGGTAATGGCTGCGGCGTGGTGGTCAGGCAGGGCTCTGCGGTGATGGATCACCACGTACGATATTTAGATGCGTAAGCCTTGTCCGATGCTCTTGACGCTGTTGACTGGTGATTGTGTCGTCCGTAAAATATTTCATCTCGCCTGCTCTATTCATGATGCTGGAACTATGTGCATAAAGGAAATGCCGGTGCAAAATGACTAAACCGATTGCAGAGCTTAAAGATCTTCGTGCGAAAATGGACAATGAACTGCGAGGTAATATTCTCAGCTATTGGATGAAATACGCAGTTCAACCCGACGGGCGAGGGTTCTACGGGGCTGTCGATATGGACAACAATCCAGTGCCCGGCGTCGACAAAACCTGCGTGCTGAACGCCCGAATTCTCTGGACGTATGCAGCGGCCGCAAAGTTCTACGATAGCGACGAATACGGGCGAATCGCCGATCTGGCGTATCGCGTTTTCACAGAGCACTTCCTGGACAGCGAACACGGCGGGTTCTTCATGACGGTGACCGCCGATAACGAAATGTCCGACACAATCAAGCACACATACGCCCAGGCGTTCGCGATTTACGCCCTGTGCAAATACTACGAATTTCGACCCCAGCCCCGCGTTATGGACCTGATCCGGGAATGCTTCAGCCTCATCGAGGCCAAAACCAAGGACTCCGGCGCTGCTGGGTACCTGGAGGCGTTCACTCGCGATTGGAAGCCGATCGAAGAGAATCGAATGGCTGACAATAACGAGCCCAAGTCGATGAACACTCATCTGCACGTGCTGGAAAGCTACGCAGCCCTATATAAGGTCTGGAAGGACCCGAAGGTGAAAACTCGCCTGGCTGAGCTGCTGAACATTTTCCTGGACCACATTATTCGCGAGAATGGGCATTTTGGCATATTCTTTGACGAGAATTTTAATGAGGTGGAGGCTTCCAAAGGGATCTGTTCGTTCGGGCACGATATCGAAGGGTCGTGGTTGCTCTGGGAGGCCGCTGAGATCCTCGGCGACGAAGATATCCGCACGCGACTCAAGCCGATCGCGATTAAAATGGTCGATTCAATCGAGCGGGTCGCCGTAGATAAGGACGGTGGTCTGTTCCTCGAATCGCGACGGTTCGGTTCTCACGTTCGCACGAACAAGCACTGGTGGCCGCAGGCTGAGAATCTGGTTGGGTTTATGAACGCATATCAACTCACCGGTGACGAGAAATACTGGAAAAACGTCAAGTTGATCTGGAATTTTATCGATACGCATCTTGTCGACCATCAGCGAGGCGAGTGGTTCACGAAACTCAATCGTTCAGGCCAGCCGTATCTTGTCGAACCGCCGGACGATCCGTCACCGTATTATCGCAATGACTGGAAGGTTGACCCATGGAAGTGCCCGTATCATAATGGTCGCTCGTGTCTGGAAATAATGACCCGTATCGACGCGTTAATCAACTAGTAGAGTGGCGCTGAAGCGCTAACGAGAAGAAAATCAGGAGATTGATCAGTGAAACGAATTACATTTTTTATTGCTATAACTGTTCTGTTGTCAGGTGTTTTGGCCTCGCAGGCGGCCGACTGGGCCCAGTTCCGCGGACCTAACCGCGACGGGAAATCCGCAGAGACCGGTCTGCTGAAGAGTTGGCCTGCAGGTGGTCCGAAGAAGCTTTGGACGTCAAAAGTGAACGTTGGGACGGGATTCTCGTCGGTTTCGGTCGCCAAGGGCGTGATTTACACCACCGGGCTCATCGACGGGCAGGAGACTCTGTTTGCTCTGGATCTTAAAGGCGATTTGAAGTGGAAAAGCACGTTCGGGCCAGGGTTCGCAAAGTTCCCGCCCAGTACGCGAACTACTCCCACTGTCGATGGCGATAACCTTTACGTTATGAGTTCGATGGGCAGAATCGCTTGCCTCAACACCGCAGACGGTAAGGAAAAGTGGGCGGTTGACACTGCAGAAAAGTTCGGCGGGAAGAACATTCGATGGGGTATCGCCGAATCGATCCTGATTATCGGCGACATGGCGATCTGTACGCCCGGCGGACCTGACGCTACGATGGTCGCACTCAACAAGGGCACCGGAGCCACGATATGGCGAACGAAGGGGCTTAGCGAAATTTCGGCGTATTGCTCGCCGATCCATATCAAGGACGCCAAGAAGAATCTGATAGTTACGATGACCGGTGAGAACGTTATTGGCGTGGACCCCGCCAGCGGTGCTGTACTGTGGATGCACCCGTATAAAGGCCGATGCCAGGCCCACGCGGTCTCGCCGACCTACAGTGACGGGCAGATATTCATCACCAGCGGATACGGCGACGGGGCGGTCATGCTGAAGCTCGCCTCCGACGGTAAGAGCGTTAAAGTTGCATGGAAGAACAAGGATTTCGATACGCACCACGGTGGGGTGATTCTCGTTGATGGGTATGTCTACGGCACAACGTGGAATGGCAACAGCAAAGGCGACTGGATTTGCTCCGAGTGGAAGAAGGGCAAGGTGCAGTTCCAGACCACCTGGAAGTGCAAGGGCTCGATGGTGTTCGCCGACGGAATGCTTTACTGCTACGAAGAAAAGGGCGGTACGATCGGATTGGTGAAGCCTGACCCGAGCGGATTTAAAGTTATCAGTTCGTTCAAGGTGGACGAGGGCGAGGGCAAGCATTGGGCCCATCCGGTAGTTGCAAATGGCGTGCTGTATGTGCGTCACGGAAGTGCGCTCATGGCGTACGACGTTAAAGGTAAATAATATCGCTGCCGCACTGGCGGCGAAAAACATTAGTCGTGAGGAGACTTAAACATGCTGAAGAAGATAGTTATTGTTTCGTTGTTGGCGGTAGTGGTTGCTGGCGTTTTTGCTGGGGCTGCGTCGGCTGCGGTAAAGCCTGAAAACGTCGCGAAGATGACAAAGGCGATGCCCGACAAGGCGCCGGCCAAGCCCGCTAAGGCCCGCAAAGTGCTGATCTACAGCCACTGCAACGGGTTCACGCACAGAGCGGGAATCGAAGCAGCTAAAGTCGCCCTGCCCATGATGGGCAAGAAAACCGGCGCATACGAAGCCGTAGTCAGCGACGATCTGGACAACTTCACGCCTGAGAAAATCAAGCAGTTTGACGCGATTATACTGAACAATACCACAGGCGAACTGTTCAAGGCCAAGGGCCCTCGCAAGCCCCGCAAGCCGAACGCCAAACGCATTAAAGACGCCGACAAACTCAAGAAGGCGATGGAGAAGTACACCAAGGATCTCGCCTCGTACGAAGCAAAGGTCAAGGCGACGGCCGGTAAGGGCCCCGATACAGAAGCACTCCGCAAGAGCTTCATGGACTGGGTAAACGCAGGCGGCGCGGTTATCGGTATTCACGCAGCCACCGACTGCTCGTACAGTTGGAAAGAATACGGGAAAATGATCGGCGGATTCTTCGCCGGCCATCCGTGGCACATGCCCGTCCCGATCAAAAACGACGATCCCAAGAACCCCATTAACGCTGCCTTCGAGGGCAAGGGCTTCACAATCACCGACGAAATCTACCAGTTCAACCGTGGCGTATATTCGCGCGAAAATCAGCGTGTGATCCTGAGCCTCGATATGGACACGATCAAGAAAAAAGGCGGCTCGCGTAAGGATAACGATTACGCGATTAGCTGGGTGAAAACCCACGGTAAAGGCCGCGTGTTCTACTGCTCGCTAGGCCATCGCGACGAAATCTTCTGGAACCCGCTGGTCCTGAAGCATTACCTCGCCGGTATGCAATGGGCAATGGGCGATCTGAAAGACGTTTGCATTACCCCCAACCCGCTGAAGAAATAGACTATGGAACGCAGAGAGTTTATGAAATACGGACTGGCGGCGACGGTTGGCACCGTCGCCGCCGGGCTCGTTAATGGCGCGGCGAAGAAAACAAGCAGGCCGAATATCCTGTTCATTCTCGCCGACGATGTTACGTATAACACGCTGAGTTGTTACGGCGGGAAGAACATCAAAACGCCGAATATCGACGCGCTCGCGGCTGAGGGCATGAGGTTCACCAGGGCGTATGCGGCGATGTCCATGTGCGCACCGTTCCGGGCGGAGCTTTACACCGGATTGTATCCGGTGCGAAACGGAGTGGCCCGCAACCACACCGTAGCCAAAACGGGGACAAAGAGCGTATGTCACTATCTGCGTGACTTGAACTACCGCGTGGGGATTGCCGGTAAAACCCACGCCAGCCCCAAGAGCGTATTCCCGTTCGATCGGGTCAGCGGGCGAGATATGATCGGCGAGCCGATGCGTCGCTACATGACCCAAAAACCCGATCAGCCGTTCTGCCTGTTCTTCTGCTCGAACAACGCCCATCCGCCATGGCGATCGGGCGACGTTTCGAAAATCGACGCCGCAAAGGTCAAACTCCCGCCAGTGATACACGACAACCCGCCGACGCGGAAAACGTTTGTCGGGTATCTGGCTGAAGTGGTCGCGCTGGATGATGAAGTAGGGCGGATACTAAAACTGTTAAAAGAAACCGGGCAGGCCGATAATACGCTGGTCATGTTCTCCTCGGAGCAGGGATGGGATTTCGCGTTCGGAAAGTGGACTAACTGGGATATCGGGCTGAGATCGGCGCTGATCGCCCGCTGGCCCGGCAGGGTTAAGCCCGGGGCGGTCTGCGACGCACTCATCCAGATCGCTGATATCACACCAACGTTCATCCAGGCTGCAGGCGGAGAGCCCGCAAAGGCCAAACTCGACGGACGCAGCTTCATGCCCGTCCTTACAGGCAAAACCAAGACGCATCGAAAGTACGTTTACGGTTTGCACAACAACGTGCCCGAGGGCGAGCCGTATCCGATCCGATCGCTCCGCGACGATGAGTTCCATTACATCGCGAATCTCAACCACACCAAGCCGTATCACGAGAAGCATCTCCAAAATGAGCGATTGGCCAAGCGATACGATTTGCAATGGTGGGCCGCGACAACCCAAGCCGCCGCCGAAGGCGACAAGCGTGCGAAAATGCTGATGGACAAGTTCCACAATCGCCCAGCCGAGGAGCTTTACCGTGTCGATAAGGACCCCTACGAACTGAACAACCTCGCAGCCGACCCGCAATACGCCGAAGTGAAAAAACGCCTAAAAACCGAACTAGCCCGCTGGATGGCCCAACAAAACGACCCCGGCGCAGCGATGGACAAACCACTACCACCCAAACCAAAACGTTGAACGAGACATGTGGGGTCAGAGCCCCAATAGTGAATAAGGAATTCCTTATTCACTATTGGGGCTCT
>JABGPF010000225.1 GCA_018645065.1 Phycisphaerales bacterium | reverse complement strand
GAGACAAACTCACCGGGCATGGCAGTAGTCCAACTTCGCATCCACTGCAGCGCCTGGCCCCGCTCGTCGAGGGGCTGGATGGCGATCGGAACGTTGGCCGGCACGCTAAACAGAGCTGACCCGTCGGCTTCAACCGGAACCGTGCCGAGTATCCGCTTGGGCTCCCACGGTCCGTTGGTGCCCACGCGATTGTTGATGCCTACGATTCTCTGATAGGCGAAATGATACGTGTACAGTCGAAGCGCCTTAACCGAGCCGACCGGAACGCCATCGAGACCCGGGCCTGAGTAAACGTTATCCAGGAATATCGTCGCATCCTTCCGAGACAGGTCGACCCTGTCGGGAATCACAGGCGGCGTGACTTTTTTGCGGAGCGGGATCGGCTCGAGCAGAGCATGGTCTTCGATTTCCTTGACCAGCACGATATTGTCGAATACGTCGACCAGGTAAACGCCCCACAGGTCCTCGGGCGTGGGCTTGCAGGACACCAGGAAGTACTTGCCCGCACCACGGTTGGTCCCCGGATCGGCAAGGGGATACGGATACAGGAACTTGGGCCAGCAGTCGATGTTAAGCTTGTCCTGGATGAGCGGAACGATCTTCTTTCCGTAACCGGGAATTTTCTGGACGACCCCCTCGACGCAATTGCGACCGACAGCCGGATCGAACAGGACCAGTTCACCGACCCGCCCGACGTGATGCCCAGTAACGATGCCGACGAACTTCGTGGGATTGCCCGGAATGGGGCGGGCGTACCACACGCCGTTAGGCCAGTATGAATTACTACCGTAGACCGCGCGCTGGCCCGTACCGTCAGGATTCATGCTGAATATGATCCTCGCCCACACATGCGGCAGGTCGGTGTACTCCCATCGCAGGTACATTACCCTCCCGTCGTTCATGACCGTCGGATGAAAGTTGTGGTCCTGATCGTAACAGACCTGACGAATATTGGAACCATCGGAGTCCATCAGGTACATCATGCCGACGTTCACGCCCGGATTGCAGGGCACGCCTTGGAACGGAGCGGTCGAAACATAGGCGATCTTGCCGTTGGGCAGGTAGCACGAATCATAATTATGCACCTTGCTGTGGCTGCCCGGAGTCATCTGACGCAAACCCTTGCCGTCAACACCAACCTCGTACACCTGCCAGTGCTCAGCCTTATCCCGCATCGAGAACATGAACTTGTCAGCCCCGAAGTGCAGGTCCACGTGCGTCACCAGCGTCTTGCGAGACGGGGCGAAGAGCGTCGAAAGTTTGCCCTTGGGGCCCACCGGACTGAGCGCCGATATTTCGTTTTGCCATTTGGTCTTGGGGTTAATGCTCCCCAGCGGCCAGGAACTCTGCTGCGGAAGGCCCAGGGACTTGCCCACACCGCGATTAGGCGCATGCCACATACGCGGATCGCCAAGCGGCTTGCGTTTGGTCAGCAGCAGCTTTTCAAATTGCATCAGGGGGTTGGCCAGCAGCACTTCGCTCTGGAATGCCAGCAACTCGGCGACCTCGCCGATGTCGGCGGGCGTTCCCTTGGCCAAACCCTTGCGAATACCCTCGGCCCGTTTTTCCCACTGGGCGAGTTTCCGGAGATATTCATCGGCCTTGGCGTATCTCTTGGGGAACGTTTTGGCAAGATCGTTGATCGCCATCCTGATCGCCCGGAAGTTTACAAGCTCCATCCGGTCGCCGGCCCAGGCGGCGCGATCGACAGGCGGGTGTGTATTGCTGCGATCACCCTCACTCCTCTTAGGCGCCGCCCCAAGCAATGACGTACCGCCCAGCAAGAACACCACGCTCAATCCCAACGCCAGATTCTTCATTGTTCGCCTACTCATGTCCGCCTCACTCTTCAATCCGGATTTCTCTGATAGCCTACAACTCGCGGTCTTCACGAGTTGATTCGGAAATGACAATCGATCTCGAAGCTCTTGTCAAACTAAATCTCAGACGCGTGCATCGCTCGCTCTTGCCCGCCTCCACGGAGAAACGCCTTTCAAGAGACGTTTGGGGTCAGTGCGACTAGACTGTCACCATCGCCCACGGAGAGTTTTCGACCTTTCGTCGCAGGATGACGTCATCGCCGCGTTCAGGCATCCGCACACGACCTGGTGACACCAGACGCCGGCGTTAAAATCAGTCCCCTTTGGACCCCTGCAAAACTCTGAGCCGCCATCCTGATCTGCGGCGTAAGAATCAGTCATCTGCCCCTGCGCGCCGGGAAACTGTATTTTGCGTTCCGCCTCCGTTTGAAGTAACATCCTTCGACACCATCTATGGGTCGGACTTATGGAGATAGGGCTATGGCTAACGGACATGACCTGGAATGTGGTCGGGGTGTGGCGGTTTTGATACTGTCGCTCGTCATTTGCAGTTGCTCTCCATTCGCCTACGGACAGGCCGCCACAAGGTCCAACCGACCATTGCGCGATGGTTGGCATGTCAGACAGCTTGAGAGCGATCGTCCAGATATCGCCGCCCTGACCGCACAGGTCGCCAAGCCCGACAAGACGTGGATGCCCGCAACCATGCCCGCCCAAATTCACGATATACTCCTGACAGCGGGCAAAATCCCCGATCCGCGCGTGGGCAGGAACGCAGCAAAAAGCGCATGGGTGGGCGAAAAGGACTGGGCGTATGCGTGCACGTTCGCCTCGCCAGACGGAACCGGACCAGTGTTCCTTCGCTTCGGCGGACTGGACACTATCGTAGCTGCGTACGTAAACGAACAATTGGTTGGACGATTCAAGAACATGAACCGCCGCCACGCTGCACTCGTGCGTAAGGTCCTCAAGCCCGAGGGCCAATCCAATACGCTGATCCTGGTATTCTCCTCGCCGCTGAGGCACGGTAAAGAAGCCCGAAAGAAAGGGCTCTCGCCAAACAAGGCGCTCCGAAAATGCCACAGCGATTTTGGCTCCTACATGGGCGCCCGCCCGCACTCGATGAAGGTCGGCGTCTTCCGGGATGTCATGCTCGATGTTCCCGATCGCGCGTGGTTTGATGATATCTGCGTCCGACCGATATTGACCAAAGATCTGTCCGCCGCCAAGGTGAAGGTGCTCCTCGAAACGTCAGGGGAAAAGGCGGACATCAAATGGACCCTCATGAACCCCTCGGGCAAGAGCGCCGCCAGCGGGACCGCGGCGCCAGACGCCGCACAGTTTGAACTGACCATCGACACCCCGACGCTCTGGTGGCCCCGAACGCACGGAACCCCAGCCCTGTACAAGATCAAGGTTGACCTCTCGGTCGATGGCAAGGTTCGCGACAGCCGGACCGTATCGTTTGGCCTGCGTCGAATCCGTCCGATACTGACCGACCCCAAGAGCGGCGACAAGCGGTTCGCCTTCGAGATCAACGGAAAAATGATCTTCCTTCGCGGGGCGTGCTGGGCTCCGCTTGAGGGGATGACGCACTGCTGGTCGCAAAAGCGGGCGAAACGCCTGTTGGACCTCGTGGAACACGGGCGGATGAACGTCATGCGGATATGGGGCGAAGGCAATATCCCGCCGCAGGAATTCTACGACGAGTGCGACCGTCGCGGGATACTATTGTGGCACGACTTCATGTTCGGCTACGGAATGCATCCCGACGGACCCGAATCATTCATAGCAAACTGCCGCGCCGAGATCGAAGACACCATCCGTCGCGTGCGAAACCACGCATGCCTGCTGATGTGGTGCGGCGGAAACGAAAACCACATGGGCTGGAACTTCCGACACGGTTCAAACCCGAGCGGTGGAGCTAAATTGTTCAAAGAGATCATGCCCAAGGCATGTGCGGACCTGGACCCGGGCAGGCTGTTCCATCCGAGTTCGCCGCACAGCGGACGCGTACCTAACTGGCCGCTCGAAGGCGATTGGCACGACTATTCGACGCTGAAGTTCACGCCCATGTCGTCGGTACCGCTGTATGCCTCGGAGATTGGGCGGGTCAGCGCCCCATCAGTGTCGTCGATGCGGCGGTTCATGAGCCCCGAGGAGCTCTGGCCCGAGGGATACGACGCACGCATCGTCCGAGGGGGCAAGCCCGCCTGGCCGCCGATGTGGGGATACCGCTCGGTGGGCGGTTCGTGGGACAAGATCGGACGCATCGAACGGTTCTGCGATCCAGTGTCAGCCGAAGGTCTCGTGCGAGTGCTCGGTACGGCACACGGTGAATATCTCCAGCAGCGAATCGAACGCCAGCGGCGCGGCGTTCCGAACGGAGCCCCCGATGGAACGAGGCGATGCTGGGGCAACACGATATGGCGATTGAACGACTCCTGGCCTATCATCTACTGGAGCGCGATCGACTACTATCTCGAGCCGAAGATCCCCTACTACTTCCTGCGGCGGTCGTACAGCCCCGTACTGGTCTGCTTCGAGCGGACCGACGACCGCATCGCGGTGTGGATCGTCAACGATTCGCCAAAGGCTGTGTCGGGAAAATTAATCCTCCAAAGCATGCGATTCGACGGAAAGATCCGCGGGAAACTCACCGCCGAAGTGACCGTCAAACCGGGTGAGTCGCGGAGATGTCTGGACGCGACCGATCTCGGACCGATCAATCTGCGGGGCGAATTCCTCAAAGCCGAATTCGGCGGCCAGAGCGTTACATACCTGCTCATGGGCGAACGCTATCTGCACCTGCCCAAGCCAGGCCTGTCGGCCGAGCAGATCGGCGGGAAGATCAAGGTATCGACCAAGGCCTTCGCCCGCCAGGTCACCCTCGAAGCACAGGGCGTTACCGGGGCGGTATTCGAGGACAATTTCTTCGATATGGCGCCCGGACAAAACCGGAGCATCCGTATAATAAACTCCGCCGGAGCCCGCGAACTGCAAGTCAGGGCAGTGGGCGCAAAACCGATTACCGTAACACTAACAGGAACCTAAACATGACTTCACATCGTAACTCGGGCGTGCTGATCGCATCGCTGGTCCTCCTGATCTCTTCGCTGTCGCCTGGAGCCGATCTGGCGACGGTCTCGGTGTTGTCTGACTCCAAAGTCGCACCGCCCGTTCGACACGGGCTCAGTAAGCTCACTGCGGCGCTACGGGCAAAGGGCATCGTGCTCGAACAGGCTGCCACGGGCGATATCCTGATCGTGGCGGCTGTTGCGGGCAAGACCGGACCGGCCGCCGAAATGCACAAGACACTCAGCGCCAAAATGCCCAGCGGCACCGAGACGATGCGCATCAAAAAGACCCTTTGGAAAGGCAGGGAGATCCTGCTCGTCAGCGGTGGGGACGATCGCGGGCTGATGTACGCCCTGCTGGATGTCGCCGACCGGATCGGCTGGGCCAAGGACGCCAAACGCCCGCTCAGCGAGGTGCGCGACGCAGATGAGGCCCCGGCGGTGGCTGAACGGGCGATGTCGAAATACACCATGCACCGGAGCTGTTTCGAGAGCTACTTTCACGACGAAGCCTACTGGAAGCGCTACCTCGACATGCTCGCGCAGAACCGTTTCAACACGCTAGCGCTGTTGTTCGGCTACGAAAACGCGGGCTACTTCGCACCGCCGTATCCGTACTTCTTCAACGTTGAAGGCTACGACGACGTAAACGTGGTGGGCCTGACTCCCGCCCAGCAGAAGCGGAACCTCGAATCGCTGAACAAGCTCATCGTCATGGCGCACGATCGGGGGTTGAACGTCACGCTGGGCATCTGGGACCACATCTACCGCGGCGGCGTGCAGGGGCCCACCGCCGACGCGACGAAGCCCACCAAGGGCCTGGTCTGGGGCGTCACCGCCAAGAACCTCGTGCCCTACACCAAAGCCGCCCTCACCCAGTTCCTGAAAAAAGTCCATAACATCGACGCCATCCAGTTCCGCATGCACGGGGAGTCCGGGCTCAGTCGCAAGGAGATGGCCGAGTTCTGGCCTGACATCTACAAGATCATGCTCCGCCACGGACCCGGTATCCGCTTCGATGCCCGAGCGAAGAACTTCCCGCACGACCTTATCGACAAGGCCGTCGCCGCTGGCGTGCCCATCCGCATGTGCACCAAATACTGGATGGAGCAGATGGGCCTGCCCTTCCATCCCACGCACGTTAATCCGCGAAATCAACATGACCGGCGCCACGGGTACGCCGACATGCTGCGATACCCCAGGCAATACAAAATGCACTGGCGGATGTGGAACGGCGGGACCACGCGCGTCCTGCTATGGGGCGATCCGCAATACGTCCGCCGCTTCGCCGAAAGCACGCATCTCTACGACGGCGACGGCTTCGAGATCAACGAACCGATGGCCACCAAGATGCAGGACCATCCGCACGACAAAACTCCGTTCGACCTGCTGACGAAAAACTACCGCTACTACGACTGGGAGTTCGAGCGGTATTGGCATTTCTACCAGGTGTTCGGACGCGTGGGATACAACCCCAAAACTCCGCCGGAAGTCTGGTCACACGAGTTCGAGCGGCGGTTCGGAAAGACCGCCGGCCCGCTCGTGCAGAAAGCGCTGCACCGAGCCAGCGGAATCCTGCCAAGGATCGTTGCCTGCAGCTTCCCGTACAATCACTTCCCGACCACCCGGGGCTGGGCGGAAATGCAGCGGCAAGGAGATATCGACGCATACTCCCGCTCGCTGCCCAGCGACACGCAGCAGTTTCTGTCGATGACCCAAGCCGCCAAAAACCGCGTCACCGGCGGCGAATCGGCGAAAATCCACCCAGAGCGATCCAGCCGATGGTTCGCTAAAGCCGCAAAGGACGTTCTAGACCTCGCAACCCAAGCCGAAAAGAACCTCTCCGGACACGAAAGCAAGGAATTCACATCTACCATCGCCGACCTGCGGATCCTGGCCGGCCTGGCGCAATATCATTCGCACCGGTTGCTGTCGGGTGTGAGTTGGGCGGTGTTCAAACAGACTCAAAATCCCGCTGCCCTGGACGACGCAATCGCACACGAAACCAACGCAGCCAAGGCCTGGGGGAACATAGTCGCCGCAGCCGGAGACATCTACCACAACGACCTGATGATGGGCCGCCGCGGGTCCGGACTCTCGGGGCACTGGAAGGATGAACTCGCAAAGATTGAAAAGGGTCTGGCGGCGATGATCCAGCAACGTAAGACTTTCAAATCCCCGCCCGCCGACATCAAGCCGATCCCCCCCCTTACCGTAACCGACGACACGACCGCCCCGACCGTCACGCACAAACCAATCGCCACCGCTCCTGCCGAAAAACCGCTGACGATCACCGCAGATGTCCGCGATGCCGCGGGCGTAAAATGGGTGCGCCTGCGATATCGCAGCGTAACCCAGTTCGAAGACTACCGCACGCTGGAGATGAAACCCACAGGTCAGAAAGATCAGTACCGCTGCGTAGTCCCCGGCGAGCATATCCCGGCGAAATGGGACTTCATGTACCTTCTCGAAGTAATGGACAAAAACGGGAACGGAACGATCTGGCCGGACCTGAACGAACGCACGCCATACATAATAATACGCCTGAAACGTTAACCGCCCGCGCAATCTCTCTGGAATCAACGCGGTGTACCAGAGAACATATGTCACCGAGCAACACGATGTTGGATAACTTGGACTTTGGATAAAAACCAGTTATGATAGCCCGCAATGATCAATTCATAAACATAACTCACTAGTGGAGAATACCGATGCTCCGACACATCGCCGTTTGCATAATCGCCCTGGCAGTATCGTTATCCCTGGTCGGCCCGGCGCTGGGCGTCGAGGCCAAGGAGCCCTTGCGACGGTTCCTCTACGTAACGGTCCCCGACGGAGCTGGCGGAACCAAGGACCACCAGGGGATTCTCGTGTTCGACATCGACAACGGGCACAAGTTCGTGCGGAAGATACATATGAAGTCTGTCCGCATGACGCGAGGCGTCTGCGCCAGTGCGGCCACCGACCGCCTCTACATCAGCCATTCCAACGGGGCGGTGCTCTGCATGGACCTGCGTACCGACAAGGAACTATGGAACAAACCCTACATAAAGATGGGCGGCGGGTGCGACCGGCTTGTCATGCATCCCAACGGCAAGAAGGTTTACATTCCGTCTGGCTACTGGTCCAAGGACGAGCACATGAAGGTCGTCGACGGGATGACAGGCGAATTGCTGAAGGTTATCGTCGTCTCGCCCAAGGGCGGTTGTCACGACGCGTTGTGCAGCATCGACGGTAAGCGGGTGTACTGCGGTTCGACACGCTACAACACGTTGACTGTGATCGACACAGACAAAGACGAGATTGTCCAACGGATCGGCCCGTTCAAGGGTCCGATTTTCCCCTTCACCGTCAACGGCGCCCAGACGCAGTGCATCGTTAACACGTCACGCGAACTGGTGGGATTCGAGATCGGCGACATCCGCACAGGCAAGAAAATCGGTCAGGTCCGCGTCAAGAGCCAGATCGGCCAGAAACGACGGTGTCACGGCGTGGGCATGACGCCCGATGAGAAGGAGATATGGCTGGTCGACCAGGACAAGAAGAAGCTGTATGTGTTCGACAACACCGTCTCTCCGCCCAAGGAAATGCAGAGCATCGACGTGGCCCTCAAGTCTCACGGGTGGATCACGTTCAGCATCGACGGCCAGTACGCCTGGCCCGACACCGGGGACGTTATCGACGCCAGGACTAAGAAGATCGTCGCTACGCTGAAGGATGCCAACGGCAAACGCGTGGTCAGCTCGAAGTTCATCGAAGTCCAGTTCCGCGGCAAGGACGCGGTTCAAATCGGACTTCAACTCGGCGTCGGCCGGGTCACGGCGCCGGAGCCAAAGAAGAAGACCAAAGGCAAGTAGCAATCTGGAGCAGCTGCCCCCAGCATAGTAAGTCATCGGTATCGGTATGCTGTTCGGAAAGGCACACAGTATGAAGAATCTATCTGCAATATTCGTAGCGATCCTGAGCGCAGCGACAGCCCTGGGTGTCGTCACGGCAGCTTCGGCCACCGAACCAGTCAGCATTGCCTACCGACACGGCTCGCCCCAGCTGAAATACGCCGCCGGAAAGCTCGCCAAAGCTCTGAAGGA
>JABGPF010000224.1 GCA_018645065.1 Phycisphaerales bacterium | reverse complement strand
GTCGCGTCGTGGTTGGCGGTCGAGAAGGAATCGGCCGGATTGATCCTCGAATCGTCGTTTACGTCCGTGCCTGACCGGGCCGCAGAAATGTACTGGTATATGCCCATCCGAATGCTGGCGCGAATCGACTACAACACTTTGGGGCGGCTCGATAAATTGCGATGCCCGTTGCTGGTAATTCACTCGCAAGATGACGAAATTATTCCGTATCACCACGGGCGGGAGCTGTTCGAAGCGGCGGGGGAGCCCAAGCGGTTCCAGGAAATAACCGGTGGGCATAATAATGGTTTCCTGATATCGGGCGACACATACACCAACTGCCTGGCCGAATTCCTGGACTCGTCAATTAAGTAAATTCGTTCGTTGTCCTTTCGTCTTTGGTTGTTGTTTAGGGCCGAAGGCCCGGCGCGATCTTAGCCGGGGCCGGCAGGCCCCGGAATAGTACTCAATAGAAACAGAGCCCCTAGCATCTTGACATATGTCCCACCGGGTGGTTTTGGGTTATTAGGGGATGCATATCCCGGGGCCTGCCGACCCCCGGCTAAGATCGCGCCGGGCCTTCGGCCCTAAGCAACGGCTCTACGACGCATAGGAACGGCGCATGGAAATGGCGCACGGTCGATTAACGCGATTTTGCGGGCGGTTGGGCCAGTAGTTTTTCGAACCCCGGTGTCATTACAATGCGGTAATCCTCTGGTCCGCCGATAATCAGCATTGCTTCCAGCCCGCTGCTTTCGTCGATAAGTTCCAGTCCGGCTTCTCCCAGGACGCTTAGTGCGGTGGCCCAGGCGTCGGCGGCGGTTGCGGTTGGCGCCACTACAGTAACCGACGGCGCCAGATCAACAGGGCGCCCGGTGCGTGGATCCACGATGTGACTATAGCGTTTGGAGTCGATCTCGAAGAATCGTTCGTAGTTTCCGCTGGTGCAAACCGAGCCTGACGGTATTTCGACTATCGCGAAGAGTTTTTTGTTATCGAACGGGTTCTTAACTCCGATGCGCCACTTCCCTCCGCCTGCGCGTTGCCCGAAGCATCGCACGTCGCCTCCGACGTTCACCATTCCGCCCAGCATGCCGCCTGCTTGGAGAGCTTCGGCGGCTTGGTCGATCCCGAAGCCTTTTGCTATCCCTCCGAGGTCTACGCTTGCTCCGTCGATTTTTTTAGCGGCTGAATCGGCGGCGAGTTCAATTTTGTCCCATCCGCATTGACTTACCGCTTGTGCGATTTGCAGAGTGGTTGGCAGGCGTTTGTTTTTACGGGCGTCTCGCCATAGTTGCAGTATTGGCAGGCATGTTGCGTCGAAGGCTCCGTCGGTCTGTCTAGCCAGTTGTTTCGACAGTCGCAACAGGCCCAGCGTGGTTTCCGACAGTTTGGTCGGTTTACCCGCCGGCGCCTGGTTGAACAGCGACAACTCTGATGCGTCGAGCCACGAACTCATCTTCACTTCGACGTCGCGTAAAGCGCGTTCGGCGGCGAGTAGTGCTTTGGAAGCGTCGGCTTGTTTGCTGTTCAACGCTACGGCGGTGAGTTTGGTTTCGGTGCCCATTATGTGTGTGGGCGTGTGCGAGAATGCTGCGGGTTCGTCTTTTTTGCATCCGGGCGCAAAGGCCATCACGCCAATCAGGGACAGGCAGATCGCCAGGTTGAAAAAACTCGTTTTGCTATTCATCGTCGGCGAATTCCGCTTCATCGGGGTATTCGGCGATCACTACCGAATGCATCCCGCCGCGCGGCGTGAAGCTTCCGGTGACCACCATTGTCCTGGGCGAAAGAGCGGTTACCATGTCGTCCAGGATACGGTTGACCACGTCTTCGTAGAAAACGCCTTCGTTGCGGAAGCTTTGCAGGTAGAACTTCAGGCTCTTGAGTTCGATGCAAAGATCGCTGGCGATGTACTCGATTTCTATAGTACCGTAGTCGGGCTGACCGGTTTTGGGGCATACCGATGTGAACTCGGGCGCCACGTGTCTGATAACGTAGTTACGCTTGGGGTGCGGGTTTTCGAATGTCTCGATATTGGGCATTGGCGTATTCCTTGGTGTTTGGTGGTGCTTTATTAAAACCGTCTGATAAGCCTACACTTATTGCATCGAAAGTCAAAGGGCTGTACCGTATATAGATGAACGAAAATGATGAAAAACGTGCAGTTGTCCTGCTCTCGGGCGGGTTGGACTCAGCGACAGTGCTGGCGATAGCACGCGATATGGGCTTCGATTGTCACGCAATCAGCTTCGATTACGGGCAGAGGCATGACGTTGAATTGGCGGCTTCGGATGCAGTGGCCGAGGCGTTTGGGGTGGTCGAACATCGCACAGTGAAGATCGACCTCTCAGCCGCTGGCGGGTTCGGGCACAGCGCGCTTACCGACGATATCGACGTCCCGATGGACCGCCCCAGCGACGAGGCGATACCCGAGACCTACGTACCTGCTCGCAACACGATATTCCTGAGCATCGCCCTTGGTTTCGCCGAAGTGCTCGACGCACGCGATATATTCATCGGCGTTAACGCGGTGGACTACAGCGGATATCCCGACTGCCGCCCGGAGTTTATCGAGGCGTTCGAGAAGTTGGCGAATCTCGCCACCGCCGCCGGTGTGGAAGGCTCACGACCGTTCGTTATCCACGCGCCGCTGGTGAACATGACCAAAGCCCAGATAATCACTCGCGGGGTCGAACTGGGCGTTGATTACGGGATAACGCACAGTTGTTACTCGCCCGCGCCGGATGGTGCGGCATGCGGGCATTGCGATTCGTGTCGCCTGCGAGCAGCGGGTTTCGAAACCGCCGGACTGCCCGACCCAACCCGATACGCCTTGTAGGAGCAAGCAGATGTCCTCGCTGATTGAAACCGGTTCGCTGGTCCTGTTCCAGGGCGACAGCATTACAGACGCCGGACGCGACTATCGCGATCCGCTGAGCATGGGGCAGGGGTACGCTAAAATGGCGGCTGACGGATTTGCAGACCGCAGCGTTAGATTCCTCAATCGCGGGATCAGCGGTAATCGGACAGTTGACCTGCAAGCCCGCTGGGAGGCTGATTGTCTGGCGCTGAAGCCCGACTGGGTTTCGATCATGATAGGCGTGAACGACACGTGGCGCCGTTACGACGGCGACGACCCGACCGGTTGCGACGCCTTCACCGACTCGTACCGCGATATCCTGACCCAGGTGCGGAACGTTCTGGGAGCCCGGTTGATCATAATGGAACCGTTCGTCCTGCCGGTTTCACCGTATATCGAGAGCTTCCGCGAAGATCTCGACCCGAAGATCGAAGCGTCGCGAGCACTGGCCGAGGAGTTCGGCGCGGTCTACATACCGCTGGACGCCATGTTCGCACAGGCCTGCTCGATCCACAAACCGACCTTCTGGTCCGAAGACGGCGTGCACCCGACCGAAGCCGGTCATCACCTGATAGCGAAGGCTTGGATGGGCGCAGTGGGCGAGCTTTAATATAAAGTTGAGTCCCGCCGGTGGAGCGATAGAATGAATCGGTAGGGCGTTCGGGATTTCTCGGGGCCTGAAGTAAGGAGTTTGGGATTATGCGTCATGTCGCTGCGATCAGGGCCATCATATGCTTGAGCATTTCTGCATGCTGCCTGCTCGGATGTCAACCGCCCCAGGCCGGAACGTCGGCAACACCACCGACGCTGAACCCGACGGTCCCGCTGTCAGTTCGCAAAGCGGTGTCCGGTGAACTTCACAAGGCGCCCGGCGATATCATATTGAAAGATTTAGCGACCGTTCGGGAGCTGAGCCTTGTCGGGGAGGATATTGACAACCTGTGGTTCGTTGCGCATATGCCCAAGCTTCGCATACTGGATTTGCGATTTACGCAGATAGCTGATCTGAGCCCGTTGTCCGGGTTGAACGATCTGTGGTGGTTGAGCGTTGAAGGTTCGCGGGTGTCGGATATTTCCTCGATCAAGAGTGTCCCAAATTTGACAAAGCTTTTTTTGACCGATACTTCGGTGTCAAATCTGGCGCCCTTGAAAGGACTTGTGCATCTGCGGTCACTGTCTATCGAAGGGACAAAGGTTTTGGACCTGTCTGCGATAGCCGGCTTGGGCGATATGTGGTATTTTTGGTGCGATCGAACCGGGGTGAGTAGTATAGAACCGTTGCGCGGCATGAAAAAATTGGAAAAATTAGGATTATCCGAAATAAAAATTTCTGATCTTAGCCCACTGGCCGGGCATGCATTACTTCGTCATGTGAGCCTATATGCTACGCCCATTAAAGATATTAGCCCTTTGCAGAAGTCTGTTAAAATGGAATCCCTGGACTTGGGGCGAAGTGGTGTTAGCGATCTTGGTCCATTAAGTTCCATGGTGTCGTTAAGGCGGTTAAGTCTTGGTCGGACAAATGTTTCCGATCTGAAACCGCTGGCAGGGCTCAAGTCGTTGGAGTATCTGGATGTAACGTTCACGCAGGTTTTGGATATTGCTCCTGTCAAGAATTTGGGTGGATTAAAGGATGTCAGGTTGGACGGTAGCCCCGCCGCAAAGGCCGGGTTGGGATGGCCAGTTAAATAGAGATTATATATTCAGTTTTTTTTACATGCTTGCGGGTCGGCATTTGTGGCGCCTATAATGCCTATGTAGAATTGAGTTTGCAGGATGTTTAATTTCTCAAATTGTACTTACGGGGCCATATGTTTGGTCCGATTAGTCATGTACCGGAATTTAGTTTTTAGGATCGTTAAGCGTTAGGTTGGCTTTAAGAAGTGCGTTTTGTTGCATGTCGCTGAGATACAGTGCATTTGAACGATAGGCCGCCTCGAAATGAATTTTGGGTGTTTGAGCGTAAGCGTCCGGTAGCGAAAGGAGCTTCACATGCGTAAAAAGATGTTCGGTTGTATTGTTTTGGCTCTTGCGATTACGACTGTTGGTCTGGTCGGTGGTTGTGAGACCCATTTCCCCCATTCCTTTACTCTGGCGCCGGGCGATGTCGAGCGAATGCACGGCGAGCCTGCCGAAGGCGGTTACTACTCGAACTGGGATCCATTCGCAGCTTCGATAGAACTCACACCCCTTCTGGATGTGAACCCTGTTCGCACGCAGCATGTTTTTGTTGCAACCGTTAAAGATAAAAACGGTAAGCCTCTTCCCAACCGCCGCGTTGAATGGCTTGTTGGTGAAGGCACTGTCGGATCGATCGTAGAAGTTGATGAGAGCGGTTGGCGCTCAACTCGTGGGCACAAGCTCACCAATAAGTTCGCCATTTCGCACACGAACAATTTCGATCACACGCTCACCCGCGGAAATGACGACCCCTCAGACGATATCGTACTCAAACGCGGACAGACATGGTGCGTTGTTACCTCGCCGATCGAAGGCACCACGCATATGATCGCCTACGCTCCGGGCATCTATGACTGGAGCAAGCACAAAGTATTCGCCGTCAAGCATTGGCTTGATGTCGCATGGAAGCTCCCCGCCCCAGCAGTTAACCGAATCGGAACGCCTCACGTATTCAAGACGAAAGTCACGAAGCATTCCGACGGAAGCCCGCTGGTCGGATACGAAGTGCAGTACAAGATTCTTGACGGACCGGCCGCCACGTTCACACCTGGCGCCAAACCGGTAGCCACCGTCCTTACCGATAAGGAAGGCGTCGCCACCGTCACGCTGAACCAGACCAAACCGGGCGTTGGCGTGAACAATGTCGAAATTCGCATCACGCGGCCTGAGAACAAGCCCTGTTGCAAGCCTGCTCAACTGGTTCACATTGGCAAGACCAGCAAGACCTGGATCGCACCTGCTATCGGAATCACCAAGACAGCTCCGGCAACTGCGGTTATCGGCGAGTCATTTGTGTATCCGATTCGTGTGACCAACCCTGCTAAGGTCGCAGCCAACAATGTAGTACTGACCGACGTCCTGCCCGCCGGAATCGCTTATGTTAGCAGCGCTCCCAAGGCTACAGTTGACGGTCAGAAACTCACATGGGCGCTTGGTACGCTCGCTGGCGGAGCTGCAAAGTCAGTCGCAGTAACTGTCAAGGGCACGAGAACAGGCACGTTTGTTAACGTCGCCAACGTTGTGGCCGACGATGGCCTGCAAGCCAAAGCCCAAGCCCCGACACGCATCATTCAACCTGCACTGGTAATGACGAAGACCGCGCCTGCAACAGCACTGCTTTGCGACCCGATCCCGTTCACTATTACCGTGAAGAACACAGGCGATGCACCGGCGAAGAACGTTGTGGTAACCGATCAGTTCCCCGCAGGACTTACCGGTCTGAACGGTGGAACCAAAGCCGAATTCTCACTCGGAACGATCCAGCCTGGCCAGAGCAAGGCCCGCAAGATCACGATGAAGGCCTCGAAGGTTGGAACGTACAGCAACGCGGCCACTGCTACTGGAGATGGCGGCTTGAAAGCCACCGCAAGCTCCAAGACTATAGTTCGCGTACCGGTGCTTGCTGTAACGAAGTCCGCTCCGAAGGTCCGTTACGTAGGCCGAGCCGTTAAGTACACGATCACCGTCACCAATAACGGAGACGCGGCGGCGAAGAACACTGTTCTGGTCGAAACGCTTCCGGTAAAAGCGGCGTTCGTAAGTGCATCCAACGGTGGTAAGCTTGCTGGTGGTAAGCTTACATGGCAGTTGGGTTCGCTGGCTCCCAAGGCTTCAGCGACAGTTACTGTGGCCCTCAAGGCCACATCACTGGGCGATCTCCGCAGTTATTCGACGGCGACGGCTTACTGCTCGAAGGCTTCTGCTGAATCCAGCACGATCGTCAGGGGTATCCCCGCAATTCTGCTTGAGTGCGTGGATATTGAAGATCCGATCGAAGTCGGAAGCAAGGAAACCTACATAATCACCGTTACGAACCAGGGCTCCGCCGATGGTACGAACATCGTGATTAAGTGCACGCTTCCCGCCGAGCAGGACTTTGTCTCCGCAGCGGCCGACACCAAAACGAAGGCCACCGCAGCAGGTAAAGTTATAACCTTCGCACCGCTGAAAACCCTGGCTCCCAAAGCCAAGGCCGTCTATCGAGTAGTCACCAAGGGCGTCAAAGCCGGTGACACCCGATTCAAAGTATCACTGACCAGCGATCAGATGACCTCGCCCGCCGAGGAAACCGAGAGTACGCATATCTTCTCGGATGAATGATCGTAACTGATTGTTAGAGTTAAGGGGACGTCGCTTAGGCGGCGTCCCCTTGGCTTGTTTATTCCCAAGTCCCATCTGCGTAATATCCGCAAGAGAGACTCCTCAAATTTAATAAAGGGATCATCTATGAAACGTTTAACAGGACACATTTTGATTATGCTCTTGATCGCCTCAGCGGCGGTTTTGGGATGTACGCAGGACGAACCAGATTTTACGCCCCAGCCCAAGCCTCCGGTATCGGCTCGACCGGCGCCAGCCCCGACCAATACCACTCGCACTGCACCCGCTACGGTCCGACCGGCCGCTGGACAGGCTATGGTGCGAATGGCGCTTCCCACTGGCGACTTCAAGACCAGCGTACTGGCGCTTGAGAAAACCGCCCCTAAAGAAGTGCTCGTTGGTAAACCCTTCACGTATCAAATCAAGCTTACCAACCTGACGGCAGTAGCACTCAAAGGCGTATTGCTGACCGGGAAGCTTTCAGATAACGTCACGCTTACCGCCGCCTCGCCCAAGGGCGTAATTGCAGGAAGCAACGCCAAATGGAATATCGGCGCAATGGCGCCAAAAGAGACCAAAACGTTCCTGATGCAGGGAACGGCGAAAACTACTGGTGTTCTGATCGGATGCTCTAATGTAGCCTTCGATGTGCCCGAAGTATGCCTGGCGATCAAGGCGGTTCAACCGGCACTGAAGATACAGAAAATCGCACCGGCGGAAGTTTTGCTATGTGAAAATATCGTCTCGAAGATCATCGTGACAAATACAGGCACAGGCGTCGCGTCAAACATCCGAGTGACCGACACCCTGCCCGAAGGCGTGACAACGCTTGACGGAAAATCGTCAGCCGCGTTTGACTTCGGTGATATCCTGCCCGGAGAAGCCAGGCAGGTAACCATTAAAACCAAAGCCGCGAAAACCGGCAAGTTCACCAACACCGTTGCAGCCACTGCAAACGGCGGACTTACCGCAAACGCCAGCGCAACGACGAACGTAACAGTTCCGAAGCTCGCTGTTGCTGTCACCGGACCCAAAACGCGATTCGCAGGCAGAACCGCAAACTACACCATCACCGTCACCAACAACGGAGATGCAGACGCAAGGGACACCGTGCTGACAGGAGCGATCCCAACCGCGGCCAAGCTGCTGACCGCCTCGGATAAGGCGACGGCAACGGGCGGACAGATATCCTGGAAACTCGGGACAATCAAAGCCGGCGCCGAACGCAAAGTCACAATGGCTTTGAAAATGACACAACAGGGCGCCGTTCGCATAACAGGCTCCGCAACCGCCTATTGCTCAAAGGCCAGCGCTCAAACGGTAACCGCCGTTAAGGGCATCCCGGCGATCCTGCTGGAATGTGTTGACCTCGAAGACCCGATCGAAGTAGGAGCCAACGAAACCTACGTGATCACTGTGACCAACCAGGGAACGGCAGTTGGTACGAATATCGTTATCGAATGCACGCTGCCTGACGAGCAGACGTTTGTCTCGGCGACGGCTCCGACTAAGAAAACCGTTAAGGGTAAGGTTGTGACCTTCGCGCCGCTGAAGTCGCTGGCGCCTAAGGCCAAAGTGACCTATCGCCTGATCACCAAGGGAATCAAGCCCGGAGATACGCGATTTAAAGTATCACTGACCAGCGATCAGATGACCTCGCCGGCAGGTGAAACCGAAAGTACGCACATCTACTCCGACGAATAATCGTTAACCCCTTTTAGAAACGTTCAAGCCGGGGGCGTCTTCACCACGAAGACGCCCCCGGCGTTTTTTTTGGGGGGCATGACGGATTACCGGGATAAGGAGATACGACGAATATCCAACCGAACAACAAGGGATTTCCAATGTCCAAGTTAACGACAACAGCAACGTCACTACGACAACGGCGT
>JABGPF010000529.1 GCA_018645065.1 Phycisphaerales bacterium | reverse complement strand
GAGGTCTTT
Source organism: Phycisphaerales bacterium (assembly GCA_018645065.1). Taxonomy (GTDB): domain Bacteria; phylum Planctomycetota; class Phycisphaerae; order SM23-33; family SM23-33; genus BS750m-G57. The sequence goes on along the minus strand of JABGPF010000529.1, from coordinate 1,548 downwards.
CTGGCAGGCCGCCAGACCGAGGCCGAGGGCGATATGGGTCTTGCCGGTGCCCGAGTTGCCGAGCGCGATGACGTTCTCGCGACGCTCGACGTATTCGCATCGTGCCAATTCCAGAACCAGCATTTTGTTGAGAGACGGGATAGCCTTGAAGTCGAAGCTGTCGAGACTTTTGACGGCCGGGAACTTGGCTTGCTTGATCCTGCGCTCAACCATTCGACGCTCGCGGTCGATCAGTTCCAGTTCGCTCAGACGGGCGAGATAACGGACGTGATCAACACCCTCGGCGGCGCACTGGCGGGCCAGCCTGTCGTATTCCCGCAGGAAGGTGGGCAGCTTGAGGGCCTTCAGGTGATGGGCCAGCAAGAGTTGTGGCGTATCGCTCATGACGCCGCACCCGTCAGCAGTCCCATGTACGAACTGGCCGACGTCGTCGCCACCTCAGGCTTCGGCAAATAGGGATAGGCCATCAGGTTCAGCCGGGGTGGTCGCCGTTCGATCCGACACAGCACCAGATGCTTAACAGCGTCGTAGCCGATGGCTCCCAGGCGCAGAGCGTGCCGCACCGCACCGTGAAGCTCATCAAGATGGAAGGTCTCCAGAAGCAGCAGGACCTGGACGAACTCGCGCTTACCTGACTTGCCCATACGGGCCTCAAGCAGGCGGCGCAGGGTTGCGAATGCGTCGGGTAATTGCCAGCCAACCAGGGGGGCGGCCTGATCCAAGGCGCCGATCTTGTGCTCCAACAAACGCAGATAGTGGATCGGATTGAAGACCATATCCGCCCGATCATAGGAACGTGGATGTCTGGCGATGATCTCGGCTCCACAGCCGATAACCACTTCATGGACATAACCCCGTATCCAGACCTCCCGATGACCGTAGACAACGGGCACCGAGTAGTCATTGTTCCGGTAACGCACCAGGGACAAGGAATTGACCCGTGTACCCTGCTTATCACAGGCATCGTACGGCGTCGGCGGTAAGACCATCAACGCCTCTTGGTCCCGCTTGAGGCGCTCGCCGATGTTCTCGCGATGACCACGCAGGATGTCGCTTTGACGTTTGTGGCATTGCTCTTCCAGATAAACATTGAAGGCTTCCCAACTCTCGAACTGGGGACGCGGTGTCATGAAGTTCCGACGCGCAAAACCAACAACGCCCTCCACATTGCCTTTGTCGTTACCCTTGCCTGGACGGCCATAACGGTCTTCGAATAGATAATGTGATTGTAATCCACTGAAGGCCTTTGTCCGCTGTCGAGTGCCGTCCGGTAATATGCGGGCAACCAGGCATTTGTCGTTGTCGTAGAGGATCGATTGCGGAACCCCATCGAAAAAGGCGAAGGCCCTGTTGTGACCATCCAGCCAAGCCTCCGTCGTCGCCGACGGATAGGCAGAAACAAAACAGGCATCACTGTGGGGAAAGGTCATGACAAAATAATGGGCCCGATGCTCTACCCCGGCGATGATCGCGTCCGCCTCGCCAAAATCGGCCTGGGCGTGGCCCGGAGGATGGTCCAACGGCACGAACATCTCTCGCTGCCGCTTG
>JABGPF010000223.1 GCA_018645065.1 Phycisphaerales bacterium | reverse complement strand
CAGATACGAGTCAGGCGACTATACTCGTTACGAGAATCCGGCGGCTTGTGAGATTATCGAGCAGGTTCGTCGGGATTATGACGTATCGCCGCGAAATATCGATACCGACGAGATCACCGACCGCCTGGCGCTTAGAATGGTCAGCGAGGCGTTTTACATTCTCTCTGAGCAGATCGCCCAGCGAGAGTCGGATATCGACGCCGCGACGGTGCTGGGGATAGGTTTTCCGAGCTTTCGCGGCGGAGTGTTAAAATACGCCCGAGATTTGGGAATTGATATTGTTGTCGACCGGTTGGAGCAACTCGCCGAACGATTTGGCGAACGGTTCAAGCCGTGCGAACTTATGTACGAGATGAAAGGAAATTGACAATGGCTGCTGAGTTTAAAAAGATCCAATCTACAGGCAAGATGAAGGGCCTGATGGGAAAATATTTTACCGAACTTATGGGCGAAGAACCCACAGGCCGCAAGATGGCGTGGTGTACTTCGGTGGGCCCGGCTGAACTGCTCAGGGCGATGGGCTTCGACGTCTACTTCCCCGAGAATCACGGAGCCATGCTCGGCGCGTCGCGAATGGCGACCGACCTCATCCCGCTGGCAAACGCGCACGGTTTCTCACCGGACATCTGCTCGTACCTCACCAGCGATATCGGCGCGTACCTCAAAGGCGTCAGCCCGTTTCAGAAGCTCGGTCTGGGCGTTCCGCCAAAAGCCGACGTCCTGGTCTACAACACCAACCAATGCCGCGACGTGAAAGACTGGTTCCAGTTCTACGCCCGCGAATGGGACGTGCCCTGCATCGGTATCGAAACCCCGCGTTCGATCGGAGCGGTCGACGAAACGATCGTCCAGGCGATAGCAAAGAAAACCGAAGCGCTCATCGAGCCTCTTGAAGCCGTTTGCGGCCAGAAGTTCGATATCGACAAGCTGCGGGAAGTGGTGGGGTTGTCCAAGGAATGCACCAGGTTGTGGAAGGCTGTGCTCCAAACGGCTGCGACTGTTCCCACACCGCTTACGTTCTTCGACGGAACGGTTCAGATGGGACCGGCGGTTGTGTTGCGAGGCACCCAGGGCGCGGTGGATTACTACGAGATGTTGCTGGCGGAGCTTCAGCAGCGAATTACCGACGGTGTTGCCGCCATCGAAGGCGAAAAGCACCGCATCTACTGGGAAGGCATGCCGATCTGGGGCAAGTTGCGCGATTTGTCGACGCAGTTTATGGAGCTTCAGACCGCTGTTGTTGCGTCAACGTACTGCAACAGTTGGGTCTACGAGGACCTCGACCCCGCCGACCCGTTTGTCGGAATGGCCCGGGCCTATAGCGAACTGTTCATCTGCCGCTCGGACGACTACAAGGAAAAGTACATGCTCGAAATGATCGAGAAGTTCTCGATCGACGGCGTGGTGTATCACGACGCGAAGACCTGCCCGAACAACTCGAACAACCGCTACGATTTGCCTAAGCGCCTTGAGACCAAGACGGGCAAACCGTTCGTCGTGATCAACGGCGACTTGAACGATATGCGGCTTTATTCAGACGAGCAGTCGCGTACGAATATCGAGGCGTTTGTCGAGCAGCTTGCCGGAGCGTAATCGTGGAGTATTTCTGCGGAATTGACATAGGCGCATCGACGGCGAAACTGGTTATCGCCGACGAACAAGGTCGCATTGTCGGAAAGGCGATGCAGCGGTCGGGCGTTGACTACACCCAGACCGCTCAAACGCTGCTCGACCAGGCGCTCGGGCAGGCGAAAATCGAACAATCGCAGATCGCCCATACAATTTCCACCGGATACGGGCGCGACAACGTGCCCTGGGCCGACGGGAAAATGACGGAAATCGCCTGCCACGGACGCGGCGCGTATTTCCACTTTAACCAGCAGATAACCGTTATCGATATCGGCGCCCAGGACAGCAAGATAATACACCTCGGCGACGACGGGCGGCGCGTGGGTTTCAAGATGAATCGCAAATGCGCCGCCGGTACGGGCGCGTTTATCGAAGAGATCGCACACCGCCTGGCGTTGGATATTACCGAACTTAACGCACTGGCGGAGAAGTCCACTAAAAACGAACCGCTGGGCAGCTTCTGCACCGTATTTGCAGCCACCGAAGTGCTCGCGAAAATTCGGGCCGGTGTGGATGTCGCTGATATCGTTCGCGGGGCGTTCTGCTCGGTGGTGAATCGGATAGTGGAAATGGACCGCGTCGAAGGGCTCCTGGTGACCACCGGCGGAGTGGTGGCCCACAACCCGTTCCTGGCGACGCTTATAGGACGAGCCTTTGGAACCGAAGCTCTCATGCCCCCCGAACCGCAATACACCGGCGCCCTGGGCGCCGCTTTGTTTGCGACGAAACAGTCGCAGGAAGGACAATAATAATGATCAAACAAAATCCCCCGTTGGCCCTTACCGACTCGCTGATAATGCTCGGTACGAACGAGTATCCGATATACCTGGTCAAAGGCGGCGCCGAGGGCGCTATCTTCGAAGGTGGTGTCGGAGCGCTCGGACCGGTCCTGGAAAGGCAGCTGGCCGAGCTGGAAATCGCGCCGGACTACGTAAAGCAAATCTTCGTCACCCACGCTCATCCCGATCATGTGATGGCTGTGCCCGCGATGAAGAAAATGTTCCCTGACGCCACGGTCTGCGCCTCGAAACCGGCGGCGCAGGTGATGCATTTTGACAAGGCGATAAAGTTCTTCTGCCAGGCCGACGGTATGATAACCATGGCGTTGCAGAAGGTTGGATCGGTCGGCCCGGACGACAAGCCCGAACCGCTGGAGGAAATGAAAATCCAGGTCGACACCTACCACGCCGACGGTGACCTGGTGGTTATCGGCGATGTCGAGTACGACGTCCTGTTCACCCCGGGGCACAGCGACTGTAGCCTGAGTTTCCACAACCCCAGCGACGGTACGCTGATAATCTCAGACGCCACAGGCTATTTCGTGCCCGATAATTTCTGGTGGCCTAATTACTTCTCGCACTACGGTGAGTACGTCGATTCGATCCAGCGCCTGGCTTCGCTGAACGCCGAACTCCTCTGCCTGAGTCACAACGCGGTGATTTCCGGCGCTGAAGCGGTGGCTGATTACTTCAAGGGCGCCCTGGAGGCCACTGAAGCATACCACGCCAGGATCATCGCCGACGTACAGGCCGGTAAGTCAGTTCGCGAAATCGCCGGACAACTCGGCCAGGAAGTTTACGAACACACCCAACTCATGCCGCTCGAGTTTTTCCAGAAAAACGCCAGTGTCCTGGTAAAACAGTCGATGGATTATGAAGAGATCGCACCTGCACAATAGAGCTAACCAATCGTAACCGTCGGAGAATGCAATGATAAATTCACGCATACTGGGAACCGGGCACTTCACGCCGGAGAAAGTCGTCACCAATTTTGATCTGGCAAAGGTGATGAACACCAATAACGAGTTCATCGTCACGAGAACCGGCGTGAAGGAACGCAGGCACGCCGAAGCCGACGTGAGCGCATCAGACCTCGGCGTTCTTGCCGCCAACGCGGCGATCGAAGACGCGGGCTTGCAGAGCGACGATATCGACCTGCTGATAATGAACACCATCACCCCGGACCATCACGATCCGGGATGCGGGTTCTTCCTCCAGGCCAAGCTCGGTATGGCCGGTATCCCCGTGCTCGATATCAAGGCCCAGTGCGCCGGATTGATCTACGGGATATCGATGGCTGACCATTTTATCAAAGCCGGCACGTACCGTAACGTATTGATCGTTTGCGCTGAAGTGCTGTCCAAGCGAATCGACTGCTCCGACGAGGGGCGCAATATCGGTATCCTGCTGGGCGACGGGGCCGGGGCGGTGGTTGTCGGGGTGTCCGACGACGAGAACGCAAAGGTGGTCTCTACGATTCTCCATGCCGACGGAACCAACGCCAAGGCGCTTTACACAGCCGCTCCGGGCACCGGACAGGGCAAGATGGACTTCATCGATCAAAGCGACGTCGACGCCGGGCGAGTACATTTCAGAATGGACGGGAAAACGGTCTACTTCAACGGAGTGAGGGGCATGAGCTCCGCGGCGGCTGAGTCGCTTGAGAAAAACGGGCTCACGTTGGACGATATAGATATTCTGATCCCGCACCAAGCCAATTTGCGCATGCTCGAAGCCGTAGTCGAAAAAGTCGGTATCGACATGGAGAAGGTGTTCGTAAACGTAGAAAGCTACGGGAACATGGCTTCTGCGTGCCTGCCGATAGCACTAGACCAAGCCAGAAAATCCGGACGCCTAAACCCAGGCGACACCGCCCTGTTAGTAGCGTTCGGATCAGGCTTCGTATGGGGCTCGGCGCTGGTGAAGATGTAACGGAGGCAGCTCATGGAAAGCTTTGACGCACCTGCCGATAATGACCTGTCTCCAGCATGGCGAGAGGAAATTCAGAAGCGGTGTCGAGAAATCGATGAGGGCCTCGTAGAACTTCGTGACGCCGACGATGTTTTCATCAAGGCGTACAGGGCGATCTTTTGAATCACAATGGAAATTTTCCAGATTCGGGTTGCGTTGTACGAATCGGCGGAGGACAATAAACTGTATGTCACTAACCGGATAATGATGAGAATCATGCAGCAGTTTCACTACACAAACGACAAAGCGTACAAGGCGATCTCATCGCAACTTACGTGGATGTTCAAAGCTAGTCAGCCTCCGCGGCCCAGAGTGCATCCGTTTGGTGCGTATTTTACTGACTTGTCTATTGAGACGCCAAACCTCGCAAAGAAGCTTCGGGTGCCGAAGAGTAAAATTGAGTATTTTTTTGCGTTTGAAGACATCGGTGATCTCGCGAGCATCGAAGGTGGTCGCGGTGAGCATATTTTTTACAGTCCCGATGACTATCAGGTAGTGAAAAATCGTCAGGGACCGCATGGTGAACGAATCCATGCCGTAATGGAGAAAGAACAATGATTGGCGGAGTTGACATTGTGATTCCAACGGGCGCTGATCGGCGGAATGCTATGGTTGTTTCGCTAAGGTTGATCAAGCGAATCTGGCCTGATGCTGTGGTGGAAGATGCAGATAGCGACAGCGGTGACAAGACTGCGATAGGGGGTGGTGCGCTCATTCCTGAGATGATGACTGACGCCTTTGTTTATCAGAATTCAGAAATGGCCTTGAAATGGGATGAGTTGGGCGCTGAGCCCGAACTGGCGGACACAATGATTCACATTCTTGTGCGGAATGAGGAAGTTACCGTAGTTGTTGATGATCCAGAGCTAGAGTCGGCCCAAAAGTTCATTTCCGGTATGAGAAGCGCCCTTCGTATGAACATCTTTGCTATGGCGACTCCCCATCGAGGAGCGGCGGCATGAATACAAATCAACCGAACGATCTCGAACAACTAATACGAATGTGCGGCGAAGAGTGGGTTATCGATTGTTTTCACCCAAAAGATGAATCGATCATGCATTTGCGACAGGCTCTGGATGCCGCGACTGCTGAAGCGAAGCAAAGGGGATTGGCGTTGGATTTCTCTGAGGGATCCCTGATCGCCTCCTACGAGAAGCACTCGGCGCAAGTTAATGCATTCCTGCAAGCTTTGGGCACGACTCGCAACCCGGTAATGTTGGTCATGGTGTGGCGAATATTCCAAGGTTATCAGATATCGCGTGTCTCCATGCAGTACGATGAAGCTCAAGCCGTATTTAGGCTCGAAATCGTACTCCATAACAGTCCGTATGATACGCAAGAGGAAATATACGAGTCAACGGATATTGGTGATGCAGTGTTGCTGAGGCACTTCGGTATTATGACAATGGACAACAAGCCCATCTTCGATGGGTTCTATGCGTTAAAACTCGGTTAGAGTTATTCTTCCTGAGTTTCCGCTTCTTCTGCTGCTTGTTGTCTGAGGCGGTATCTTTGGATTTTTCCTGTTGCTGTTTTTGGCAGGAGGTCGGTGAAAATTATTGATCGGGGGTACTTGTGCGGGGCGGTGTTCTTTTTGACGAACGTTTGCAACTCGCGCACCAACTCTTCGCTGGGCTCGTGCCCGTCTTTTAACACTACATACGCTCGCGGTTTTAGCAGGCCCTCGGCGTCAGGTACGCCGATTACTCCGCTTTCCAGAACCGCGGGATGGTCTATCAGGATCGCTTCGACTTCCGCCGGCCAGACCGCCTGGCCGGAGACTTTCATCATGTCGTCGGTTCGCCCGGCGTACCAGAAGAACCCGTCTTCGTCGAGATGGAACTTGTCGTGCGTGTTGATCCACTCACCGCAGAATGTGGCTTTGGTCTGCTCGTGTTTGTTCCAGTATCCGTTGGCGATAGAGTCGCCTTTGATGAACAGCGTTCCGTCTTCGCCCGCAGGAACGGGCTCTCCGTCGTCGTCCAGAATCTTGGCTTGGTATCCTTCGACTATCTGTCCGGTTGATCCGGGCTTTACTGCCCCTGGTCGGTTCGAGATGAAAATGTGCAGGATCTCCGTCGACCCGATCCCGTCGTAGATGTGCACGCCGAATCGATCGAGCCATTTGTCGTACAGCGGTTTGGGCAGCGGTTCACCGGCGGAGATGCACATGCGTACGTCGCCCAGTGAGGTTATGTCGTTCTGCTCGGCCAGGTGCAGCATGGCTGCGTAACTGGTCGGCACGCCGTAGTAAACGGTGGGCTTGTATTTTTCGACTACTTCGTACACGGTTTTTGGCGTGGGTCGCCCGGGCAGCAGCACAGTTGTCCCGCCGGTGCGCAGCGGGAAGTAAAGACCATTGCCAAGTCCGTAGGCGAAGAAGAGTTTGGCGATCGAAAACGACGTGTCCGATTCGAGCAGCCCGATTGTGTCGCGAGCGTAGAGATCGGCTTCGACTATCATATCGTGGTGCAGATGGATCGCGCCTTTGGGGAATCCGGTGGTGCCTGAACTGTACAACCAGAACGCCGCGTCGTCTTTGCTTGTTTCGACCGCTTCGAGCCTGGGCGACGCCTCAGCCATAAGTTTGCTCATCACCAGCGGCGCGTCGTGATCATCTTCACCGGCTACGATAATGTGTTCGAGATGCTTCAGGTTTCCTCGAATCTCCATTATGTGCCCCAGGAGCGAGGGGTGTACGACCAGTACGTGCGCTCGGGAATCGTTCAGGAGGTATTGGTAATCCTTGGCCATCAGGATGGTGTTCATGGGAATCGCGACCGCTCCGACTTTGATCGCCCCGAAGAACGCGTAAACGCAGTCGGGGTTGTCGGGCATGAGTATCGCCACTCGCTGCTCGATCCGGATGCCGAGATTCAGCAGGGCGTTGCCCATGCGATTCACGTTGGCCAGCAGTTGCGAGTATGTGACGGTCTGGTCGCCGCATAGGAGTGCGGGTTTATCGCCCCGTCCGGCTGCGACGTTGTCGTCGATGAAAACTGTCGCGACGTTCAAGCGATCTGGAAATTTCATTAAAGACATAGTATATCCTTCGCGTTAAGATGAACTAACATTTTATGGACTGCGGCGACGTCTGGCAAGGAAAACGACGAATTGAAATTCTGTTTCGTTTGCAGGGGTTGGGTGTTGTTGACTATGCTGTTAACGACGCGCGAAACCGCAAGCGGTTCACGTGCGGTGGTGATTTATCTTTTGAAAGGTGTGTTATGATTTCTAACAGGCGAAATTTTCTCAAGACTATTGGCGCCGCGGCGGCGATGGCGATTACTTCCGGCGTTTCGCGTGGGGTTTCGGCTGCGGACAAACCTAACGTTCTGTTGATCTTCACCGACGATCAGGGCACGCTTGACGCCAACTGCTACGGATCGAAAGATCTCTACACCCCCGCGATAGATGAACTAGCGACAAAGGGAGTTCGGTTCACCCAGGCCTACTCGCACACAGTATGCTGCCCGGCCCGTGCATTGCTTATGACTGGCAGGCACCCGCAGCGGTCCAGCGTGAATATGTGGACCCAGGGTGACGCAAAGGGTAAAAAGGGCATTAACATGTACAAGGAGGAGGTCACGATCGCTGAGCACCTCAAAGCCGGCGGATACCGAACGGCATTGTTCGGTAAGTGGCATCTTGGCGCTCATCTTGACTTCGGCCCGACCAAACAGGGGTTTGACGAATTCTTCGGATTGCGCGGCGGGTTTATCGATAACTACAATCATTACTTCCTGCACGGAAGCGGATTCCACGACCTGTACGAGGGCACTGAAGAGGTGTTTGCTCGAGATAAGTATTTCCCCGATCTGATTACCGCGCGGGCGCTGAAGTTTATTGAGAAGAACAAGTCCGACCCGTTCTTCATGTACCTTGCGTTCAATATCCCGCACTATCCCGAGCAGGCCGATAAAAAATTCGACGAGCGTTATAAGGACCTGAAAATGCCCCGCCAGGCTTACGCTAAAATGATCTCGACGGTGGATGATCGCATAGGGCTCGTGTTGGCGAAACTTGACGAGTTGAAGATCAGGGACAATACGATCATCGTGTTCATGTCGGATAACGGTCACTCGGCTGAGCGGAACCATATTCGCGCTGCCGATCACAAGAGCGGGCTTGCCAAGGGCACGAAATACGGCGCCAACGGCGGTGGCGGGAACACTGGCAAGTGGCGCGGCGCCAAGGGCTCGTTCCTGGAAGGCGGGATTCGCGTACCGGCGATAATTTCGTACCCGAAGGTGCTGCCCAGCGGCGTGGTTCGCGATCAGGCGATAACCGCCGCCGACTGGTACCCGACGATCTCCGACCTGTGCGGTTTGGATCAGCCGAAGGTGAAACTCGACGGGCAAAGCCTGCTGAAGATCATCAAGTCGCCCAAAACCCCCACGCATCATAAAGTTATGCACTGGCAGTGGGGCAATAAATGGGCGGTTCGCCAGGGCGATTGGAAACTCCTGGGCTCCGGAGCCAAAGGCCGATCGCTGGGCAACCTGTCAGGCGAAAACCCCGAAAGCGAAAACTTCATCAAAACCAAACCAGAAATAGCAACCCGCCTCCTGGACCTGCACCTCAAGTGGGCCAGGGAAGTTAAGCCCAAAGGGTAACGGTATGGCAAATGGCAAGTGACGCTGTGTGTGAGACTTTTTTCTGGCGCATTTCTAGCGTAACGTTTATCGTGACTTA
>JABGPF010000222.1 GCA_018645065.1 Phycisphaerales bacterium | reverse complement strand
TCCTCGTATCCCGCGGTTTTCTTTGACCAGAACACCATCAGGTAGTGGCGTCCCATACGATCGTGGGGGAACGTAACAGAGCCCCCCCCGACCGTCTTGTACGTACCGCTGAAAACAGCATTGAGCCGCCCTGTAGAGACACGCCTGCGCCTGAAAGCGATCACATCGTGATCACCCGCGCAGCGTTCGGACATTCTGTCGCGAATTTTATGCACGAGGTCGAACGCCTGAAGTTTTGCGGCAATGAGCGAGACGAGCATAAGGCTTCGTGCTTCAGCCGGCGTCCCGCGGTAACGGGCCAACAGTTTTTCAAGAACCGCAACGCGCTGGGCCACCGTGGCGTTCTTCTTCGCCAGGTCGCGCTGCGAAAGCAGCATCTCGGCCTCAAACCGGATCTTCGCGTATTCGTCAGGCGCATCGAGCAGCTTGCTACAGGTTTTGAAGATCGCGGCGCGGTTCTCCTCACTATTTTCCAGGGCCAACATCCCTTTCTGGCCCCGAAACAGGACTGCCATCGCGGCATACCGGTTGGGCGCCTCGGGAGATGCCTCGATCAGCGCAGCCGCCTTGCGTGCAACGCTCTTACAGGCCCTGCGGATGTCGATCGCCGTCCTGGCCCGCATCCCCTTGGCCAACTCCGCCTCGAGCGATGTTATCTCGCTAGCGGGAATGGGCTCCTGCTGGGCAACACAGAGAGGGACATTGATCAGCAGACAGGTGACGGCTGCTGCCAATAATTGACAACCCCAGCCGATAGCCGCCGATCTTCGCCACGCCAAATACCACTTGCCACTTGCCACTTCTTCACCTTTGGTAAATCGGAATGCACCGATACGGAGTCGCCAGAATAATAATAGCCATGGGTGTCGTGTACTTCGCGTCGGTTCCCACATTACCCCAACCACCGTCGGCGCCCTGCCTGACAACAAGGGCGTCGCGTATGAGCGGATACCACTCGGCATAGTGGTCATCGCCGGCCTGGACCATTGCCTGTATGGCGTAGTAGTGACCGTAGTAGTAGTGACCGAAGTTGTTATCTATAATGGCAGGAGATCGTTCCTTTAGAAAGCGTAATGCGCCCATGACAGCCTCGGACCCGCGATCGCCTGCAAGCTGTGCGGCGTATGCCCCGCCGCCGGTACAAGCGATCGACTCATTATCCTTTGACCCTCCCCGTCCGGTCGGAATATAGTTGAATCCACCGTTGTTCTTGCTCACCGCCGATTTCAAATAGGCGACAACCTTGGTAATCGTCTCGTTCGGAACCTCGAAACCGGCCTGCCGCGCCGAAGCGAGTCCAATAAACACCATCACAGTTACCGACGTATCCTGACCGCAGTCCGGGGTCGGCTGGTACCGCCACCCACCACCGGCGTTCTGTGAACGCAGGATCACGTCAACCGCAGCCTCGATGGCTTTCTGGATGACAGCATCATCCTTGGCCCTGTTTCCCGTCATCCCCCACAGCTCGGTCAGGGCCAGCGTGGCCAGACCATGCTCATACATGGAGCCTCCCAAGTACCCGGTAGGCGACTCCTTGGCCTTCTTGAGCATCCAGTCCTTGGCGCGATTCAGCGCAGCACCGTTCGGACCGTACCCGGGGAACTCGGCTCGGGCCATAAATGCCATCAGGGACAGGGAGGTCACGCCCACCGAACCCCACGAACCGTCCTTTCGTTGCTTCTTGAGCAGATGTTTCAACCCCTTGTCAATCGCCTCCGACGCCTTGTCGGTCAGCTCAGGGGCACCATCCTGGGCGGTAAGCTTTGTCGTCTTAGGCGGTGTTGCGCTCGAGGCCGCAGGTCGACTCTTTGCAGACTCCTGCCCGTCGGCCGTCAGGGACGCTGTCACCAGACATGCCGCCGTGAAGCATACAACGACGGCGCCACGACACAACCTGCCAAAAAATTGTCCGCGATCTGTCATGCTCATCGTGTCAGCCTTTCGTAATAGTCCTTCAGAATCGCCCGATATTCGAGCGGAAGCTCCCGCGCGAAGTTCTCATTGAGCGCGGCGCGGTTACGTTTGCCCAGCACTTCCCAGTCTACCTTACCGTCCGGTGGCCGTTTCCCGCTTACCATGCCCGGCGCGAAAATCAGATCATCGAAGTCGTTCTCTACATACACGTCACTGGCGGCCGGAGGAGCCGGGGGAGCCGGGCCGCCTGGCGGCATCCAGAAGTCCAGGGCTCTGGCGACAATGAACTGTCGCAAACTCGTCGCAGCCATCTTCTGCTCGGTAACAACCTTTGTACGGTCCGAGGTCTTGGCGCCGGCGGCGGCCTTGGCGAGATGGCTTTGCGCCGCCACAAGTTTCAGATGCAGACTACTGGACTGTTTTTTGCGCGATATAAACGAGCCGCATGCCTTCTCGAACCCGCGTAGCTTCGGCTCGTAGCCTTTCAGTAGCTGCGGTTTGGCGGTATAGCTCTGACGATACATATCCTTCTGCTGGGCGGCCATGACCAAAATCTTTTGGAGCCGCACGAAGCCCGGAGGGATATCCTGGTCCACTATTGGCGGGGCAAGGAGTTGGATCACAGTTTCCATCGCTTTGAGTACCGTGACCGCATCGTCCTGGAGGGCTTGCTCAGCCTGGCTCATCCGATCCACAGCGGCAGCGGTATCACCGTCTTTAAGCAGTTTCTCGGCATCGGCCATGTGTTGCACCGAAGACACAATGATGCCCAGCCCAGAGATCTCGTCGATCAACTTGCTGTACGCCTCGGCCCGGGCTTTCAGTGCGCCCTGCTCTTTGGCCAGGCCCGCCGGGTCTGCTGCCTTTGCCGAGACCTTCTCACGCAGTTTGCGTTGCGCCTCCCGAATGAGAACGCCTTCCTGGGAGGTTTCATGCAGCGCTTCGACCACTTCCAGTACATACAGGTACTGCGGTGTGGTCGCGTCAATCTTGGTGCGCAACTTTCCCAACGTCTCGACGATGTACTCCTGGGCGTCCAACGCCTCATCAACGTCCCTTTCCGCCAAAGCGGTTCCGGCATCGTCCATGTCGTCCTTGGCAAAGAGCATCACCGTCCCGGATTCAACCATATGCGCTATCGGATCCAGGGCGACCAGTGTCGCGTTCACGGCATGAATGAGGTTCTTCTGAGGGATCGCGAGCATCGGCATGTCGTCGGGTTTGGTCTTCCGCGTCAGCGTGAGCATATCGCGTTGTTCTTCTTCTATTTCCCGCAGATAGGAACTCGGTGCAATGGCGGCCTTGGCCTGGGAAAGCATGCTGGCATAGAAGCCGATGTTCGTCGCGTGCTCTGCAAGCAGTTCCTCTGCCCCGGCAAGTGCTGCGATAGCCGCCTTCTGGTGCTTAACGGCCTGGCCAGGCTTGTTCCCTTTCAGGAGTGGACTGGCCTTTCGCATCGCCTGTAGTGCCTCGCCCAGGCGGGCAGGAAGCGACAGCGAGAACGCCGACGGTATCACAGACGTCCTGATCTGATCAACCATGTCCGTTTCGAGCCCATCAACAACTTCCACGAGGGCCTCTTGCAGCGTCGCCAGATATTCGGACTTCCCTTTTGCAGCAGCGTCCTCGGTCTTCTCCAGCAGACTGAGCTGACGCTCGCGAAAGCTCTCAAGGCGCCCACATATCTCCTGGGCGCCATAAGCCAACCGCTCCATCATTACCACCTGTATCATTTCCACAATGCGCTTTTTGGTCGTCTCCGCCAGCTCTGCGAAAGACGATTCGGCCTTTGCTTGTGCCTTTTCCGCGGCGACCCGGTCGCCCTTTTCGACATACGCAACCGCCTGCGTCATGGCGGCGTCGGTCGCAGCCAGCAGATCCGCGACCTCTGGCGGCGTTGGAACAGCGTCATCGAACAGGCGAGCCCGACGAGCGGGAATCTCCGGCATCAGCAGCATCTGCAGGTTCCCATGCAGCGAGGCCTGGGCAGTGGCCAGACTGGCGTGTCTCTTCCTGAACGTCTCGGCGTCAAGTGTCTGCATCTCAAGCCGGAGCTTCTTCAAAGCCTCCGCCTGCGACCTGAACAGGCCCATGGCTTTCGCCAGCGCCTCACGCTCGGAGCCCACACGCAGGCGGAACTCCGCCTTCAGCAGCGCCGCGATCGTCTCGGACTGTAACCGTGCGGCTTCGATAGGCTTCTTGTCGCCAATCAGCGTTGCGGCTTTCTGTAACCTCGCATCGAGGCCACCGTTAATCAACTGCTTCACCATACGCGTCAGCGTGAACTCAATCAATGCGTCATTGATGGTGCTCTCCTTGCCCTTCGGGCTGGCCGCCAACAAACGGGAGAGCCATATCTTCAGACGCGTCTGCGTTTTCGCTAATTGCGCCGTGTCTCCCTTCGCTATAATCGTTCGCAAACGCAATGAAGCCTGGGTCTGGGTGGCCGCGTGCAGTTCGCGCGCCATAACCTCCGCGGCGTCACGGAATCCAAGCTGAAGCACCAGCAGGCCAAGTTCGCGTGCAGCCGTGTTGACCCTATGCACCGCAGCCTCCCGATCCACCTCGCGATCGCCCCCTCGGTTCCCGGAGACAGCAGCAAGCGTTCTGAAGGCGGACGCGGCGCTACCGACATGCTTATCCGCGACGGCCTGGATATCTTTGCAGAGTCGAGCCAGCCCCACACTATATTTTTCGTTTGGAATGTTGTTCGTGGCCAGGTCGTCGATCAAACCACGCAATTGTCTGGTCAGTACGCTCAGGCGTTCGCGGATCAGGTCCTGGCGAACCGCCTCGAGCTGGCACGTCTGGACAAAAACGTCATCTCTCGGATTCATACGCCGCACGGTATCGTGCACCGCGCGCTCTTCCCGGTAGATCACCCTGAGCCGTGACAGCAGTCGCTGACGCCGCTTTTCGATCTGCGCCAGATAGTCTTCCACCGACAGGAACTGCATGCGCCGCGCTTCAGAGCGAACACGATGCGGCCCCTTCTGGCCCGGATATCTGTCGGCCAGTTCAACCACGAAGGTAACCGCCTGCCCGATCCTGAGGTTCGGCAGGACCGAGCGGTAATCCCAGTCGATCACCTGCTCGGTTCCGTCAATGGGTTTCGCTGGTGTGAAACGAAGTCTGTTTTCCGCTCTCTTGTCGGTGCGGTAGCAGATAACCGACTCGGCGACACCGTGATCATCGCGTCCACGGAAGGCAATATCCAGCTTCCGCCCCAGCGTTGCATAAAGGTTACGCGCCGGCGAGGTCAGTTCCACGTGCGGCGCCTGATCAGGCGTGACCTGCAAAGCGTGACGGGGACTTTTGAACTCAAAGCCGTGCTTGCGTTCCTTCCACAAGAAGTGGTAGGCCCGCGATTCGGTGGCGGCCCGCCGCATAGTCACTGTGCGTCCGTCCGCGCTAACGTCGAGCGGTATCGATTCGGAACCGACCGGATTGTAGTACGCCTCGCTGATCGCACGGTCAAGCGTGAGTTGCCATAGGATGTTGGTCCCGTCGGGAACGGTGAGCGTCAACGCTTCGACGGTTTCGTCCGGGCGCTTGGTATAAGGCGGGAACTTGAGTGTCACTTCAGCCCGCTTGATGCGGGGAGGCGCGATCACCTGCACACGGTGCCATCGGCTCTTCGCGTCGCCAGCTAAGATGCGGTACTCGAATCCGCGGAAGACCGATTCGATGTTGTACGCACATTCACCATCGGTTATGTCCAGCTCACGCACCTGCGACTTGTCCGTGCCGGTCCGCAAGGCTATTTTCGCCCGCTCTGGAATTACACCTGACACCCGCGCCCCAATCTTAACACGCCCGCCGGCCTTCACAATCATATCGCCATCGAGCACCTCAAGTTGCGTGCGCGTGGGATACTGAATGTCCAGCCAGGGAGCAAAGACACGTCCCGCACCGGCGGCCAGCGTGGGTCCGTCCACAATGGCGAAGATACCAACGAACAGCACCAGGGCAATCGCGATGGTCATCGGGCGACGAAGCGATCGGTAATCGACGGCGTCCGCCGGGCGCAATGGGCCGACGGCTTGCTCGGCGCGGCTGCAGGCCATGTCGCGCAATGATTCGGATGTTCCGTGAGGCAATTCGCTTGCCCGAAGCTGGACGGCGCTAACCAGTAGGCTCTCAAACCCGCCGATATGCTCTTCAATCCGCAGCGCCGAGTGCGTGGCGTTGAACGCGCGGACATTCAACCATCCGCAGCGCCAAGCCTTAAATACCGAAACGAACAGCAACCCCGCAAGGCACGTCACGCGCAGCGCAGCGGGCAGGTCCATCAGCCAGTCAATCGCCATTACGGCCAGAAACAGCGGTATTATCCACCGACTCAACGCCAGCGTGCCTGCAGTGACGTAAAGCGTCTGTCCGCGGCGCCACACATCCCTTACGTACGAAAATAGGTTTTCTTTTTGGCGGTTCTCTATCACGGTAGGTCGTATCTCCTTCTCACAATCCATTCCACACCCATCAGCAGAACAACCAGGATCGCGATCACACCGTTGTTCAATAAAGGAACTTCCGTGCGGACTGTGGACGTGTGTGGTTCGCGGTTAAGCAAAGACGCCAGCTCGCCAAGCTCCAGCATATTGAGACACTTTCCGCCCGAAAGATTCGCAATCCTCCGCAGGCGTTCGGCCTGCATGTCGGTATTGGCCATTTCCGGTTGAATATCAGTCACCTGGAACTCAGTTGTGTTGGACAGCGAACGATCAGAAGTGTTGGCCTCCATCCGGTAGCGACCCGGCCGTGGCGGCGAGAAATAACCTTCATACAACCCCGGGTTCGCCACGTCCGGTCGCAACGTGACGCGTTGGGCTCTCCCGCCCGCATCGCCCATCGCACTGACAACAACATCGAACCCAGACTGGGTCCTCGGTTCAAAATGGTTATCAAGCACATGCGCGTAGAGCAGGATCTGCTCGTCGATCGGGTAGGTGGCCCGATCCGTCTCCAACCGGATGCGCTTGTGCTCGCCCATAAGACGTGACAACGTCAGGAACTGGATGCACTGTGACCAGGCTCGCCAGTGGTACTTATCACCAGTCTTGAACCGGAGCAACCACAGCCGGTCGGTTCCAATCATCATGCACTTACCGGTTCCGTATCGCTGCCAGGCTACCAGCGGATACCGATCAACACGGCTGCTGGCGTCGGACAGTTCGACAAGCACCGTCGCGCCGGATCTGGGAGTCTGCAGCGGCGGAACACGGTAGAGAGGCGCGACACGGCTCCATACGCGATCATTCTTTTCGGCATCGGTCTCCAGCGTCATGACCAGGCTGCTCTTGCCCTCTGCGGTCAGCACCGGATACACGCTGTCATCCACATTCTCCCACGAACCGTCGGGCTCGAACAGGACGGGGAGCATGCGTTCCACGGGCGTTCCGGAATAGCTGGTGGGCGCGTATCGTGTGCCGCACAGCATCAGCAACGATCCTCCGCGATCCTTGACGAGTTCCTCCAACCGAAGCATTGCCTCGGCGCTAAAGAACTCGGCATCGACATCGCCGAGGATAACCAAGTCATACTTGAAAGCCTCCTCGCGCGTCTCGGGAAAGCGGGCGATGTACTCGGATGAATTTCGGGCAACCTCGGGTTTCGCACAGGTGGCTATGAAGGTGGCGTTGATGCGAGGGTCTCGTTTCAGCATCGCCCGAAGGTACCGGTACTCCCAGCGTGCACTGCCTTCCATGCAGAGCACGTTGATCTTCTCGTTCACAACGCGGACGCTCCGTTTGACCCGGTTGTTCGTCGCCGTCGCCTCGTCAGCAAAGGGGGCCATGACAATCTCGACTTGCGCCACCCCTTTCTCGTGCACGTCGACATTGAAGAACATATCCTCAAATTGCAAGCCGCCCTTCAACGATATGCTTCGCCGCGCCACGCCTCTACCATTGAGCAACACAGTTACGTCAGCGGTTCGTTTCTCATAGCCCTTGGACCGGATCTGGATGCGTACCGGAACCTTGTCGCCGGAGAACGCGACTTCCTGCATAATAATGTTGCGGATGGAGATATCGTCGGGGTCGGTAATACCGATCGCTACCGGATAGACGGGAATACCGCGGGTGCCCAAATCATGGGCCGCCGCTTCGGCTCGCCGTGAAGACGTGTCGATTCCGTCCGTCAGCAGCACAATTCCCGCCAACGGCGTGCCGCGGTCGACATTGGCCGCCGCCTCAAGCGACTCGGCGATGAATGTTCCGGTCTCGTTGGCCTTCATGGAAGCCAGTGCTTTTTCTGCTTGCCCCTGCCCGTCACCGAGCATCTGGAGCTTCTTACCGAACGTATAGTAGCTGACGTCAAGATCGCCGACGATCGACTCGAACATCGACCGGGCCGATTTGGACACCAACGCCTGGGCCAGATCGAGACGCGATGCGGCGGCGATGGTTCGATGCTGTTTCGCATCGAGGGCATTGAAGGCCATGTTAGTGTCAGCGGTCTCAGAAAGCGGAAGCATGTCCAGCGCCGCGGCGGCTTCGACAAGATCCTTGGGACGCATGCGTTGGTCCTTCACGGACATGCTTTCGGATACGTCGATCAGCACGGGCAAACGGCGTTTAACCGTGCGAGTTTGAGTGACGATGAGCGTGGGCTCAAGCAGGACTGCGACGAGCAGGCAGGGAACGATCAGCCTGGAAACGACCAGCACTATGTGAATCCGCGTCGGAACCCCCCGCCTGCGGCGGTAGAGGTATACGGCAAGGACCAGGATAGCGACAAATGCCGCCACCACGCCGGCCGCCGGTATCGGACGCGCCCACATGATCTGTTCGGCCTGAAAGATATTCGAAAACACGCCAATCATTTAAACTTCCTCCGTGTGCGGCGATGTCGGCGCAGGTTTGTTCGCGGGAGACGGTCGCTTCTGCAGGAGATCGGCCAGCAAGCCCTCGATCACAAAGAATACCAGGCCTGCAAGTATGAAGATTGCCCAGAACGAACGCCCAGTGCGTGTCTGTTCGATAGCTCCGATCAGATCCATATCTGATTGCGCCACCTTGATTTCAGTTTCCGCAAAGTTTTTCACTATCTCCGAAGCGGGCAGGCTTTTCACATTCGATTCCCGGGTATCGACATTTACCGCAACCGGCGCACCAGGAGCCTGCACGCTGACCCGAGCGATATAAAAACCAGCTTGGG
>JABGPF010000221.1 GCA_018645065.1 Phycisphaerales bacterium | reverse complement strand
CCTGAAGCACAAAACCAGGCGCCAACCGATGGAAGAACGAGCCTGCGTAGTCATTATCATCAACATAGTTCAAGAAATTCTCGACAGTACCAGGCGCCGCATTGTCGAGAAGGCGGATGTAGATATCATCTATTACGTAGTCATCCTTAGGTGTGTTGGGCAGCCCCGACTCCGCGGAAAACCACTGAGCGCTGATCTCAAACTTCACCACCGTATTTGCAGCATCGGCCGGTGAATTTAGCAGCGTTAACGTCGCAAATAGCGATACTAAAAGTGTAGTGATGTAACGTTTTGAGCTAAGAACCATAATAAACTTCTCCTCCGAGAGTTCCATACAAACACGCACAAAGAGCATATAAACCCGAAAAGTTCAACTGATCCTCCACCTATCAGCCGACTCGGCCTGTAAGCAACCTCTGATTACTCCCAATTATACCCCCGACATCAATTTTGACAAGAGGAAAAATCAAACAACAGGCCAACAAATTACCAAATCCCACCGAACGGTTCTTGCACAAACCGCCGACAGAGCGATAGAATCCAACCTCGCTTTCGACCGACCTTGAACCACAATAACTCAACATACAAGGAACTCACGCATGAAACGCTCTATCAATATCTCAGCCGCTATCGCCCTATGCGTTCTGATTCTCGCATCGCCCGCCCTAGCCGAAGTGAAAGTCCCCACGATCTTCGGAGATAACATGGTCCTGCAGCGCGATGTGGAACTAACTGTGTGGGGTCAGGCCGACGCCGATGAAAAAGTCACCGTAAGTATCTGCAAAGCAACGGCTAGCGCCACCGCAGACAAAACCGGAGCATGGTCGGTAAAGCTGCCTGAGATGAAATTCTCGCCAAATCAAACCGGCCTGACGATGACAATCAAAGGCTCAAACACGATCACGCTGAAAAATATTCTGATCGGCGAGGTTTGGGTCGGTTCAGGCCAATCGAACATGGAATGGCGCCTCAGCGGCAGCACTGGTGGAAAAGAAGCCATCGCCAAAGCCGACCTGCCCAACATCCGCCTCTACCACGTGCCCAAAACCAAGTCACAAACGCCCAACAAAGACATCAAAGCCGACTGGAAAGTCTGCTCTCCGAAGACCGTCTCGAACTTCTCGGGCGTCCTGTTCTTCTTCGGGCAACGCTTGAACGCTGACCTGAAGGTTCCCATCGGCCTGATTAACAGTTCATGGGGCGGATCACCGATCGAACCGTGGACGGTGACTGACGCGTCGAAAAAACAAGGCGGTGGGATGTACAACGCCATGATCGCCCCGCTGCAACCGTTCCCCATCCGAGGAGCGATCTGGTACCAGGGCGAAACCAACGTAATACGCAAGAACGGTTTGGCGTACTTCGACAAGAAAAAGGCGCTCATCGAAGGATGGAGGAAGACCTGGGGCAACGACAAACTCTCGTTCTACAC
Source organism: Phycisphaerales bacterium (assembly GCA_018645065.1). Taxonomy (GTDB): domain Bacteria; phylum Planctomycetota; class Phycisphaerae; order SM23-33; family SM23-33; genus BS750m-G57. The sequence goes on along the minus strand of JABGPF010000221.1, from coordinate 7,724 downwards.
AGTACAGATCGCCCCCTGGTCCGGTAAACGATACGAACCTGGCCAACTGCCCGCCCTGTGGGAAGCTCAAGTCGCAAGCCTGAAACTCCCGGGCACCGGTCTGGCGGTGATAACCGACCTGGTCGACAAGATCAGCGACATTCACCCGCGAGACAAGAAACCGGTGGGCAATCGACTGGCGCTCTGGGCGTTGGTCAAGGATTACGGTAAGAAGGATATCGTCTACTCCGGCCCGCTCTACAAGTCGATGAAAATCGAAGGCGCCAAGATCCGCATCAGCTTCGCACACGCCGAAGGCGGACTGGCGTCACGCGACGGGAAAGATCTAAGCGAATTCCAGATCGCCGGAGCCGACGGAAAGTTCGTGCCCGCAAAAGCAGTTGTCGACGGCCAGTGCGTAGTAGTTTCCGCAGACGGCGTGAAGGCTCCCAAAACCGTACGCTTCGGATGGCACAAAGTAGCCAACCCCAACCTGACCAACAAAGCCAAACTCCCCGCCTCCCCGTTCCAGACAGACAACTGGACTGGCGGAACAGGCGAATAACCGCCCGCCAAACCAACCGCACAAAAGCACAAGGCGCCAAAACCGCCGAGTCTCGTCAATGATTAATCGAACTCGAACTCCGGTTAACGCGGGATTTCGTGTAGAATAATAAGTTGGAGCCACGAGAAGATCATGGATAAGAGCCAGATAGCAATGTGCGGGGCTTATTGCCGAACGTGTGACTGGAAAGCCAAGACCGGATGTCAGGGCTGCCAGCATCACAAAGGGGAGATGTTCTACGGTACGTGCGGTGTGGCTGTATGCTGTAGCGAGAAGGGATTGCTTCATTGCGGCCTGTGCGAAAGCGTTCCTTGTGAGACTCTACAGCAAGCCTTCGATCATCCGGAACACGGCGACAACGGCGAGCGTCTTGCCAACCTGAAAGCCTGGGCAAAGGGCGATGAGACCATCATAGAACTCGGAACATTCAAGAAAGAGTAGGAGATGCTTGTGAAAGATAATGACAATTGGATTGTGACGCGGCGAATGTTTCTGAAGAGATCCGGCTTGGTTGTCGCTGGAGTTGCCGCCGGGACATCAGCCTGTCATGGCGCCAAAACCGATAAAAAAGCGAAAATATCTTTCGGGATCGTGACTGATGCGCATTTCGCCGACATCGTCGGCAGAGGGGCACGCAAGTACAACGAATCGATACCGAAAATGAAGGAGTGTGTCGAGCTGATGAATGACAAGAAGGTCGATTTTCTTGTCGAGCTCGGTGACTTCAAGGACCAGGGCAAGCCCGTCTCGGAAAAGAAGACCCTGGAGTACCTCGAGACCATCGAAAAGACCTACGCCGCATTCAAGGGCCCCCGCTATCACGTTCTGGGAAATCACGACGTCGACAGCATATCGAAGAAGCAGTTCATGGCCCGCGTAACAAACACGAAGATCCCGAAGACCGAGACGTATTACTCCTTCGACGCCGAGGGGCTGCATTTCGTCGTGCTCGACGCAAACTATGACTCCAAGGGCGTAGACTACGATCACGGTAAGTTCAACTGGACCGACAGCAACATCCCGCCGAAGGAGCTTGCCTGGCTCAAGAAGGACCTGGCTGCGACGTCCAAACCGACGATTCTGTTTGTTCATCAGCAGCTCGACGTCAAACGCAGCACGGGCGTCAAGAACGCCCCCGCGGTGCGAAAAGTGCTGCAGGACAGCAAAAAAGTTCTCGCCGTATTCCAGGGCCATCACCACGCCGGACACTATAGTCACATCGAAAACATCCACTACTACACATTGAAAGCCATGGTGGACGGAACCGGCAAGACGAATAATTCATACGCCATTGTCGAAGTGCATAACGACAACAGCATCACCGTAAACGGGTATCGCAAAGCGATAAGCCAAAAACTTAAAAAAGCGTAACAACCGCACCCAACGGCCCGGGGAATATAGAACGATCTGCGAAAGAATGGACATGGAAATGTTAAAGAGAATTGTGGTGACAGCTTTGGTGTTGGTTTCGACGGCGGTTGCGTCGGCGGGAGAGAAATATAGTGACGGTCGGCCGGCTGCGACGCTGCGGCTCGACGCGAAAGATCATGGGATCGTGCTTCGCTACGGCGACGGGCCTGACAAATGCGATATTCTCGGCGCCCGTGATGTTTGGGTGTTCGAGGCCGACGGAACCTACTATATGCACTACGACGCTTCCGGGCCAAAGGGGTGGTTATCCTCGCTGGCGGTGAGCAAAGACCTGCTGACCTGGAAGAAAAAAGGACCAATCCTCGACTTCGGAAAACCGGGCGAGGACGACGCGAAGTCCGCCGCGTACGGCGTGACGTATTACGACGGTAAGCAATGGCACATGTTCTATCTCGGAACGCCCAACGTGACCGCCGCACCGAATCTCATACCCGGATTCCCCTATCTCACGATGAAAGCAAAAGGCAAAGGCCCCGCCGGCCCGTGGACCAAACAGAAGGACGTCACACCGTTTCGGACCAAGCCCAACACCTACTACTCCATAACCGCCAGCCCCGGCCAGGTGGTCAAAAATGGCGACGAATACCTGCAATTCTTCAGCTCCACCACTCGAAAACCCGGTAACCGCTGCGTCCAGCGAACGTTGGGCATCGCCCGGACCAAAAATCTCGACGGCCCGTGGACTGTCGATCCGAAGCCCATGGTCCCGATCGAAGAGCAGATCGAAAACTCGGCGTTGTATTACGAAAAGACCAATCAAACATGGTTCCTGTTCACCAATCATATCGGCATCGACGGCGGCGAGTACACCGATGCGATCTGGGTGTACTGGAGCAAGGATCTCAACAAATGGGACCCCGCGAACAAAGCCGTCGTTCTCGACGGTGAGAACTGCAACTGGTCGAAGAAGTGCATCGGCCTGCCGTCTGTTGTTCAGATGGGCAAGAAGCTGGCGTTGTTCTACGACGCACCGGGCGGGCAAAGCGTAAGTCACATGAAGCGGCATGTCGGCCTGGCGTGGTTAACCCTGCCCCTGTCACCCCCCCGCCGGGAAAATGCCAAAGCAAAAAACCAGCCCATGATCGTCGCTCATCGCGGCGCATCGCGTGACGCTCCGGAGAACACGATCCCAGCCTTTAAACTGGCCTGGGAGCAAGGCGCCGACGCCATCGAGGGCGATTTCCTGCTCACCAAAGACCAGCAGATCGTATGCATACACGACAAGGGCACAAAACGCCTTGCGGGCGAGAATCTGTCGGTTAGTAAGTCGACGCTGGCTGAGTTGCGCCAACTGGACGTTGGCCTGCGCCACGGTGAGAAGTACAAGGGCGCCGTAATTCCCACGATAGCTGAAGTGTTCGCGACAGTCCCCAAAACAAAGAAGATATACATCGAGATCAAATGCGGCGTAGAGATAATTCCTGCGTTGCTTGAGCAGATCGAAAAGTCCGGCCTGGAGCCCGAACAGATCGTCGTGATTTGCTTCAACGCAAAGGTGCTTGAAGCGCTGAAAGCCAAAACGCCCCGCTACAAGACATCATGGCTCGCCAGCGTCAAAAAGAACAAATCCGGTAAGTTCACTCCTTCGCTCGAAAAGGTTCTGGAAACGTTGAAACGCATTAAGGCAGACGGGTTCAGCTCCAGCCACGGCGGTATCGACGAGGCGTTTATCAAGGGCATCATGAAAAACGGATTCGATCACCATGTCTGGACAGTCGACGATTTGAAGACCGCCCAACGCTTCAAACAATGGGGCTCAAAGTCCATAACAACCAACATACCCGGCTACATGAAGAATCGCTTGTGGGGTCAGAGCCCCAATAGTGAATAAGGCGCCTTATTCACTATTGGGGCTCTGACCCCACAGGCGCCCACAAGCGTGCGACAAGAAAGCAGAGGACCAATAATATGCGAATATTTGTTATGTGCTTATTGTCAGTGTCGATGATTTCATGCCGCCCGGTTGAAACTCTTCATACTGAAAACCAAAACGATACCGACCAGATTGTACTAACGCGGGAGACGATTCAAGCAATGCTGGATTCGCTCCAGTGTGACGCCGATAATCGATTCGCATCGGATGTGTGCGAACATTTCGCTCCAGACGCCAGGATCATCATGTATCAGGCGTCTAGCCATCCAAACGTCGGCAGCTTGTTGGAACTCGGGCTGGAAGAGTACCGAAAAGAACTCGAAGCATCATGGTCGGACGTGAATGCCTACAGTTATCTCATGAAAGACATCGAGATAACCATCCAACCTGACGGTAAGAACGCGGTGGTAAAATACAATGCCATCGAGAAAACGGACTTTGGGGTAGACCACATAAGAGCAAAACGCATCGGAATGGCGTGTTGTCCAGTCACAGTCACAAGCAATATAACCGGAAAAATGTCCATCATCATCTCCGACAGAAAACCGAAAATCATAAGATCATACACCGAGACAATCACTACCAGCGAGATCGAAACGCCGATATTTATTACGTTGAAATAACACCTGACAATTGGTACGCTTGTGGGGTCAGAGCCCCAATAGTGAATAAGGCGCCCTTATTCACTATTGGGGCTCTGACCCCACAAGCATGGAATTTGGCAATTTGGCCGCTGGGGTGCGTTAAGCGTTTATAATGGACGAACTTCGACCTGATCGTTTAACCAAAAGGAACACAAACGTGAATAGACGCGATTTTCTTAAAAACACCGCACTGGGCGCCGCTGGGCTAATCGCTGCACAAACCGCCTCAGCCGCCAGCGCCCGTGACAAAAACAACAACAAAAACCGCCCGAACATTATTTATATCCTGTCCGATGATGTGGGCTATGGTGATTTGTCGTGTTACGGGCAGAAAAAGTTCTCCACTCCGAATATTGACCGGTTGGCCAAAGAGGGCATGAAGTTCAGCGAGCACTATTCCGGTAGTGCGGTTTGCGCCCCGGCGCGATACACCCTGATGACCGGTCGTCATATCGGCCACGCCAACACCACCGGCCAGGGTCAGCAGCTTCGCCCCGATGAGACAACCATCGCCGAGATCCTCAAGAAAAACGGATACGCCACCGCCATGATCGGCAAGTGGGGACTGGGCGGCAGGACCGGACGCCCGGACCTGAAGGGATTTGACTTCTGGTACGGGTTCCTGGACCAGCGCCGGGCACACTTCCACTACCCCGAGTGGGTCTGGAAGAACGGTAAGAAGGAGATGCTCCCGGACAACCCGACCAAACACACCCACCACACCCAGGACCTGTTCACGCGCGAGGCATTGGGGTTCATCCGCAAGAACAAGGCCCGCCCGTTCTTCCTCTACCTGCCCTACACCCTGGTCCATGCCGAGCTGATAGTGCCCGAGCAGTACGAAAAACCGTTCCTCGGCAAGCTAGACGACAAACCGGTCGAACCGAAGCCCTACGGGATCCTGCGCAGCGGTTACAATCGCCCGCGCAACCGCCACGCCGCCTTCGCCGGAGCCATGACCTTCATGGACGCAGACATAGGCAAAATCATGGCGTTGCTCAAGGAACTGGGCCTCGACGACAACACGATAGTCATGTTCACCAGCGACAACGGGCCTCACAGCGAGGGCGGCGCCGATCCGAAATACTTCGACAGCAACGGCGTGCTGCAACGCGGGAAGGGATGGCTTTACGAAGGCGGAATTCGCGTGCCCATGATCGCCCGCTGGCCGGGACGGATCAAACCAGGCAGCAAGACCGATCACCCATCGTACTTCCCCGACGTGCTGCCCACCATCGCCGACATCTGCAAAGTCCAAGCCGAAGGCAAGCCCCCCCAAGACGGAATATCTTTCGCCCCCACCCTCCTGGGCGCCGGAAAGCAGGGAAAACACGAGTACATGTACTGGTGCCATAACCGCCATCGCGCCGTGCGGTCGGGCCAATGGAAGCTCTATCGCATGTACAACAACTGGAATAACATCAGCGAATTCAAGCAGGGACTGTACGACCTGTCGAAGGACCCCGGCGAAGAAACCGATCTGTCGAAGGACCACCCAAAACAAGTCGCAGCCATGGAAAAACGCCTAATGGAATTCGAGCCCTGGAAGAAGTACGACAAGAAAAAGCAGTAATCAGTGATCAGTAACGACAGACACAGTAATCAGTGACGGAAACAGACGCCTTTTGCCGTTGAGCCGTTGTCGTAATTTGGAGTGAGAGCTCACCGCAAATTACGGCAAACGGCACTTTCCTAAACCCAACCTCAGTCCAACGCCTGAGTTATCTTGGTCCGGGGTCGTTGATTTTTGATGCTCCGGTTGATTGACCAGGGATTATGCGCCCTTTCGGTCTGCCGCTTCTTCCGTGAACCGGTTTGCCCGTCCTGCGGTCGAAGCGGTCGGGGGTGGCCTGGTCGAGCGGCGGCGTGGTGTCGCCGGTGCGCTTCTGCCACTGGTCCATGAACTTCCGAAGCTTGTCCAGGACCTTACGATGCTCCGGGGCGCCGGCGAGGTTCTTAATCTGGTGAGGATCGGCACTTACGTTAAAAAGCTCCTCGGCTGGTCGCGGTTCAAGCAGCGGGTCCATTTGAGCGGCGGTCAGCTTGCCCTGTTTGGCGAGGGCTCTGAGCTCCTTCTGCGGGCATTGCGACTCCAAGCCGCATATCTGGGGCAGTTGCGGGTGGGCGTTGCGAATGTAAACGTAATCGCCGCAGCGGATCATTCGCTCGTGTGCGATCTGGGCGTGCCAGTTGTGCTCGGCGAATACGTATTTTCGGATGGCGGCTTTGGGGTCGCCCAATAGCGGTGTGAAGCTTACGCCCTGGAAGGTTTCGGTGGTCTTCAAACCGGCCAGTTCGAGGATCGTCGGGGCGATGTCAATCGTACTGACCAGCGAGTCGCAGACCTTGCCTTTATGTTTCATCCCAGCCGGCCAGTGTACGACGAAAGGCGTTTTAACTCCGCTGTCGTACAGGCGGGTCTTGCATCGCGGGAACGGCCTGCCGTTATCAGCCATGAATATGATAATCGTGTTGTCCAGTACGCCCTGTTTCTTCAATTCGGCGACAACCAGGCCGGTGTACCGATCCAGTCGCTGCACCTCATCGTAGTACTGGGCCATGTCTTTGCGGGCCGCCGGCGTGTCGATCAGGTATGGCGGTAGGACGACGTCCCTGGGCGTGTGCGGTTTGGCTTCCTTGTCGGGCGACCAACCGCGATGTGCGTCATACGCCGCAAACCACATCAGGAACGGTTTGTTCTTCGGACGCTCCTGGAGGCATTGCAACCAGCGTTCCTCGCCCCCCGCCCCCCCGCCGACCACCTTGTCAAAAGCGCCCTTGGCGTAGGAGCCCATATGCCACTTGCCCGCCGCGACGGTATAATACCCCACCTTCTTAAGCATCTTCGGGAACATCACCTGCCCCTTGGGCAGAGCAGAGTGCAGTTCCGGAGCGCCGGTGTTGTGGGGGTATCGTCCGGTGATAAGGCTGCATCTCGTGGGGCTGCACTGGCTGGTCGTCAGATACGCGTTAGTGAAACGCATTCCGTCAGCCGCGAGTTTGTCAACATGCGGCGTTCGGATATGAGGATGCCCATAGCAACCGAAATCACTATCAGAAATATCATCACCAATAATCAAAACAACGTTAGGCCGCCCCGCCCCAGCCCCCTTCCCAAACACCGTCAGCGCCGGTGCCATCGCCCCACCAGCAACAACCAAACCACCCACCCCCCGCAAAAACCCCCGCCGCGTAATTTTTTTATTTCTATCAATCATAATCCCAACTCCTA
>JABGPF010000220.1 GCA_018645065.1 Phycisphaerales bacterium | reverse complement strand
AAGCGCGATGAGGAGTCGCGTAATCGTCTGTTGGAAAATTATCTTCCGATCGTTAAGTACGCAGCAGAACGCCTGCGCGTGCGACTTCCCGATGAGGTTGATGTTGACGATCTTATTTCCGCGGGCGTATTCGGTCTGATGGACGCCCTGAAGGCCTACGATCCCGAACGCGGAGTTAAGTTCGAGACCTACTGCGCCCCTCGAGTTCGTGGCGCCATCCTCGATGAACTTCGCGCTATGGACTGGGTGCCCAGGCTTGTGAGAAGTCGAGCTTCGAAACTGAACGCAGCCACTCATCTGCTGGAAGCCCAACTCGGACGCAAGCCAACACACAAAGAACTTGCCAAGGTCATGAAGCTCAATATGAAGGATTTCAACAAGCTTCAGCGCGACGCACACGCAACTGGTTTAGTCTCCCTAAGCCGTAAATGGTACGAGACCGACGGAAACAAAGACGTCAGCGAGATCGACGTGCTCCGTGACGCGCGTAGCGACGATCCGTTCAAATCCGCCCAGAAAAAGGATATCAAGGAACTGGTTACTCGCGGGTTAAGCCGCGCCGAACGCCTGATAATTATCCTTTACTACTTTGAAGAAATGACGATGAAGGAAATCGGAGAGACACTTGATCTCAGCGAATCCCGCGTCAGCCAAATGCACTCAGCCATTCTTGTCCGTCTCAAAGGTCAACTCGAACGCCGCAAAAAAGAACTCGCCACAACCTGATCCTTGTCCCTCAGAACGCAAGGTGAACCCACCAGAGTCTCCCGAGGGAGGCTCTGTTTTTAATGGTTCCTGACGGAGGTTCAGGCAACGGCAACGGCAACGGCAACGGCTTTGCCACAGAGATCACAGAGAACGGCAACGGCAACAACGCAAAAGATGTTACGGCAACAGCGGACGGCTTACGGCGAGAACACAGAGGTCGGCAACGGCAACGGCAACGACAAAAGCCTAACGATATGGTAAGGTTTCTTCGAGGATGACTCGCTCCAGAGCAGCCTAAACGCTAAATGATTGAAGCAAACGGTAATTTGCAGAAAACTTGTTGCACTACTGTTGCACTACTTTAAGGTCGTTGCAGTTGCAGTTGCAGTTGCAGTTGCAGTTGCAGTTGCCGCTGTCGTTGTCGTCCTCTGTGTTCTCGCCGTTGCCGTTGCCGTCGCCGTTGCCGTTGCCGTTGCCGTGGCCGTGGCCGTAACATCCTATTCGCCGTTGCCGTTCTCTGTGATCTCTGTGGCAAAGCCGTTGCCGTTCGCCGTTTGCCGTTTGCCGTTCTCTGGACCTCTGGGCCTCTGTGTCGAATATCCCCGCCCAAGACTAGTTTCTCACAAGCCAAAATTGGCGTATGTCGTAAAGCACGGGACAAATGAACCGGTGGTGTGTATAATCCCGGCGATATTGAAAGGATTGCGGAATGCGATTTACAAAAATGCAGGGCGCCGGTAATGATTACGTTTACGTCGATTGCTTTGACGAGCAGATAGACGATCCGAAAGCTGTGGCGCTGGAAATATCAGATAGACATTTTGGCGTTGGCGGCGACGGGCTTATTCTCGTTATGCCCAGCGAATCGGCGGATGTGCGCATGCGCATGTTCAATTCAGACGGGTCTGAAGGTGAAATGTGCGGTAACGGGATTCGCTGTGTCGCCAAATACGCCTGGGATCACGGGCGAACCGAAGCCAACCCGATGTGCGTTGAAACCATGTCCGGTATTAAGACGATCGATCTGGTTCTCGGGGACGATGGCAAGGCGCTCGGAGCCACCGTAGATATGGGCGAACCGATCCTCGACCCGAAGCGGATTCCGGTGAACATGCCCCTTGAGCAGGTTGTGGAAATGCCAATTCTCGCCTTGCAGCAGGCCTATAAGGTGACTTGCGTGTCGATGGGAAATCCGCACGCTGTGATATTTGTTGACGATGTTGCGTCGGTTCCGCTGAAGGAGCACGGGCAAAGCCTCGAATCAAACGCGTTGTTCCCTGAGCGAATTAACGTTCATTTTGTGCAAGTTCATTCTGATGATGAAGTGACTGTTAGAACATGGGAGCGGGGCACCGGTTTCACCCTGGCGTGCGGAACTGGGGCGTCGGCGGTTTGTGTCGCCGGAGTATTGGCCTGCAAAACCGGCAGGGAAATCACCGCGCACCTCGACGGCGGAGACTTGAAGCTCGAATGGCGCGAGTCCGACGGACACGTTTACATGACCGGTCCGGCTACTGAGGTATTCACCGGTCAGTGGAATCGCTGATAAGCGAGTCGATTAGTTCCGGTGACAGTTCGGCTAGCGAGTCTATAACAAGATCGGCTTGTTCTGACAGTAGTTCTCTCGGCGCGGTTCCGGTTATTGCTATTGCGGTCATCCCTGCGCTTCGTGCGGCCTGGATACCTGCCGATGCGTCTTCGACCACAGCACACCTTGACGGGTCGACGTGAAGCTTCGCGGCGGCTTTAAGGAACACTTCGGGGTGCGGTTTACCGTGAGTTACGTCTCGTGCGGTTACTGCGGCGGAAAACAGATCGGAGCCCAGGCGTTCGAGCACCAGTTTCACGTTTTCAGGCGGCCCGGACGACCCGACCGCCAGCTTGAATCCCGCCAGATCGAGCATATTGAGCAGTTGACCGGCCCCGTTCATCTCGGGGAAATCCGCGGCCAGTAGCTCTCGATATGCGATCTCCTTCTGGTCGTCCCACTGCTCAGCCAGTTCGTCGGAGACCAAATCGCCCCAAATCGCGTCAATAATCTCACGGCTTGTGCGTCCGAACGTTTCGGCGAACTGCTGCTCTGTCATGTCCAAGCCGTGGATGCGTGCGGCTTGGCGCCACGACTCAAAATGGGCCTGGTAGCTGTCAACGAGTACGCCGTCCATATCGAAGATGACCGCGCGGGTGGTGTTTGTATTGTTTTCGGTGTTCATAGTTTGTGACGATAGCGATTTTTGGCGCCATATCAAGCCATCGCCTGCCAAACTGTGCCGTCCGGGGTATATTGTCGGTCGATATGGCATGTGTTTGCGGAGTTCTGTGATTGTTAAGTTGTTTGTATATAGTAAGTTGCTATCGTGGCACGTTCATTGCAATCATAATGTCGACGTTTAACCCGCTCCGGGCTTCCCGAAGCCGGGTTTGATTGTGAAAATAACTGTAAACTGTACATTAGTTGCAAGATAGTAAGGAAAGTGAGTGCGACATGGCTTCAAATAAGATCATCGGAATTGACCTTGGTACGACTAACTCTGTTGTGGCGATTATGGAAGGCGCCGAACCGAAGGTGCTTATCAATCAGCAGGGCAGCCGAACTACCCCCTCGGTGGTTGGTTTCACTGATAAGGGCGAGCGTTTGGTGGGACAACCCGCGCGACACCAACAGGTTACCAACCCGCGTAACACCGTGTTTTCGATCAAACGCTTCATGGGCAGATGCCATAACGAAGTGGCAAGCGAAGAGAAGCAGGTCGCTTACAGCGTTACCGGCGGAGCTTCCGAACTGGTCAAGGTCTCGGTGCGTGACGCCGAATACACGCCCCAGGAAATCAGCTCGATGGTCCTGCAGAACCTCAAACGCACTGCAGAAGACTACCTGGGCGAAGATGTGACCCGTGCGGTTATCACCGTTCCTGCGTACTTTAACGACTCGCAGCGCACCGCGACGAAGGAAGCTGGCGAGGTTGCCGGTCTTACCGTCGAGCGAATCATCAACGAACCGACCGCGGCGGCTTTGGCGTATGGCTTGTCGGGTAAGAAGAATGAAAAGGTAGCCGTGTTTGATTTCGGTGGTGGCACCTTTGACATCTCGATTCTGGACATTGGCGACAACGTTTTCGAGGTTCTGGCGACAAATGGCGACGGGCACCTCGGTGGCGACGATCTGGATGAAGCGCTGATCACGTATGTGGCTGCGGAGTTCCAGAAGGCAGAGGGCATCAATCTTCGCGAAGATCCGATGGCCCTTCAGCGTCTGAAGGAAGCCTGCGAAAAGGCCAAGTGCGAACTGTCGACTGCGATGGAAGCGAACATTAACCTTCCGTTCATCTCGGCGACCGCCGACGGCGCCAAGCACCTTACCCTCACCGTTACCCGCGCGAAGTTCGAGCAGCTTTGCTCCGATGTTTTCGAGCGTCTGGTAGGCCCGTGCAAGCAGGCCCTGTCTGACTCGAAACTCAGCACGGGCGAAGTTGACGAGGTTATCCTGGTGGGCGGTTCGACGCGTATTCCCAAGGTTCGCGAAGTGGCTAAGCAGGTGTTCGGAAAAGAGCCCAATCAGTCGGTTAACCCCGACGAAGTTGTCGCGATGGGCGCCGCGATTCAGGGCGCCATCCTCGCCGGTGAAGTCGAAGAGCAGATGGTCCTTCTTGACGTTACGCCCCTTAGCCTCGGTATCGAAACGCTCGGTAGCGTGATGACTCGTCTGATCGATCGTAACACGACGATCCCGACTGAGAAGAAGGAAACGTTCTCGACGGCCGCCGATAACCAAACCGAAGTCACCATCCACGTGCTTCAGGGCGAGCGAGAATTCGCCGCCGACAACCGCTCGCTAGGCCAGTTCAATCTTACCGATATTCCCCCGGCTCCGCGAAACACGCCGAAAATCGAAGTGACTTTCTCGATTGACGCCAACGGTATCATGCACGTGTCAGCCAAGGATCTTGGCACCGGCAAGGAACATTCGATCGAGATTAAGGGCACCTCGGGGCTCGATGATTCTGAGATCGAAAAGATGAAGCAAGACGCCGAAGACCACGCCGAAGACGATCGCAAACGACGCGAACTTGTCGACCTGAAGAACAAGGGCGATGGAATGGCGTTCCAGATGGAAAAGGCGCTGAAAGATAACGGTGAGAAGGTTTCACCCGAGGATCGCAGCGCGATTGAATCGGGCGTGCGAGCTCTTCGCGACGCGCTTGCCGGTGACGATGTTGAAGTAATCAATCGCGCGATGCAGACCCTTGAACAGGCCAGTCACAAAATGGCTGAGGCTCTGTACCAGACGGCTGAAACGCCCGATCAGGACGCCGGTGGAGCTGCTCCCGAGCAGGGCGAAGCAGACGCCGGAGCTTCCGATGGCGAAGACGTAATCGACGCGGAATTCGAAGTTAAAGAATAACTTCCATTGACCTTGTCGGGATAAATGTTGGGCGAATTTCTCCAACCTGACGATAATGGACTAATGAGAGTACTGGGCGCAGCGATATTACTGGTTACATTCCTGGGCGGGTGCGCTGCGCCCCCCCAGCCGTACGTTAGCGAATCACGCCTGTCGCGAGGATTGGTTATTGTCCTCCCGGGCATCGAGGGGCGAAGCGTATTCAATGAAGAAATATGCCGCGGATTGAATCTCGGTGGTGTTGACAGCGCGATCGAACTGTACGACTGGACCAGCGGTGTTCCGCTTGCTTTCATCTGGAACCTTTGGTCGACCCAGAGCAACCAGAGGCAAGCTTCTATTATCGCCGAGCGAATCGCGCGGTATCAGTTCAATTACCCCAATCGTCCTGTTGTTCTGGTGGGGCAGAGCGGGGGGGCTGCGATTTCGGCTTGGACTTGCGAGTCAATGCGCTGGGGACGGAAGATCGACGGTGTGGTAATGCTGGCGGCCGCTCTGTCACCGGGGTATAAGCTCGCGACCGCATTGGACAGCACCGAACGTGGTATCGTCAATTTTTATTCCTCGCGAGATGTTCTGCTGCTTTGGGCGGGAACAAAAATCTACGGGACGATGGACGGTAAGCACAGCACCTCGGCAGGTAACGTGGGCTTCGCTGAGCTCCCGGGCAAACTTCGCCCACCGGAGTACGACAAGCTTTTTCAGGTTCCATGGCGTTCTGAGATGGCCCAGACAGGGCACGTCGGAATGCACCTTACCAGCGGCACGGCCAGGTTTGTAGCACACTACGTAGCCCCTCTGGTAAACGCCAAGCAATGGGACAGTAAGATAGTTGAGGCGGTCGTATCGAGGCAGAGTTCCCCGCCCGCTGAGACGATCCCGAGAAGCCCGAGCCCCATATTGTCACCGCCAAGCCGGATAGGGCGATCAGTCGTCCAGGACTGACGATAGGGCTGTGGCGTTTTCCTGTATCCAGTTGATCTTGCGAGTGATCATTTTCAGGAACGGGTAGCCCTTAATGCGACCGAAACTACCGGTCGCCGCGATGGGGAGAACACCTTCGGCGATCATCGCTTCGCACATCAGGTGCGGAACGCATTGCATTTCATGTTTCGTTATCACGTTTACGCTGTCGTATCCGAGCATGAAGCGTTTGAATCGCGTGATGTCAACGTAGTCTGGCCAGGTCATGGGATCGTCACCGCCGCCCAGAATTGAAAACTGCAGGGCTCCGTTGGCGAAATCTATCACACGCTGTTGAACGCGCGCAGCGTCGTAGTCTATCACCGCCACCACGTGACGATCGCGGAAGAGCATGTTACCCGGATGCCAATCTCCGTGTACGATCTGGTGAGGCCAGTTCGGCAGGCCGATCTCTTTTACCTTCCGCGAGCAGAAGGCGTACATCTCTTCGATCTGCTTGACGGTTGTGGGCAGTTCTTCGCCCGGGGGCCTTGAGTCTATCGGAAGCGAGCTTACGGTTTTTCCTATCGCCTGGTGAATCGCCGGTGCGTCGTGATAGCTTCCAGGCGGTGGGCTGTAATTGCTCTTGAAACCGTTCAGGAGCTTGTGGTATAGCCCCAGAATTCGTCCTGAATTGAACGTTGCATCAAGTGACGAATCGTATCCCTTGCCCTTGATGAACTCGAACATTTCATAAATATGTTCGTCGAGCACCAGCATGGAATTGTTCGTGTTACGCGTGCCAACTAAGTGCGGTAGCGGGAAATTTTGCGCCGCCAGGTGCAATTGTAATTGATGCGTGAAGGCGACTTTTGTCTGCAAGTCGTGCCCTGGCGCCCGCCGTTTGAAAAGGAACGTTCCTTTCTCGGCTTGGATAATTACTTTGGGCGCCCGTCGCGACCCGGCGGGGAAATGTCGTATTGCTTTAATGATCCCGAGATCATAGTAACTCAGGCAGGTTGCCAGGAGTTCGGCTTCAAATGTTGCGTGTACTTTTGCCATATTCTGATTTGCACATAAGTTTAACCCGTTGAATGCAGTATGTTAGCGAGCCCAGCGGTGATGTCAAAGCCCAATTCTGAAATTATTATTCGTATCTCTCTGTGCAGGGGAGTTGAAAGGGCGGTCAAAACCTGTCAAAATGTGCAATCTCGGGATTGGCGTGCCTGTTTCGAGTTGTTGTATCGTTCGGCGGATTATCACCGTTGATCGTGGAAGATTGGAAATTGTGATGCTTAAACGCTTATTATTGTGGAACTTTGTCTCACTTGTGACGCTCACCGGACCGCTTGGTTCGTCCCGCGTCTGTGGTGAGGTATCGCTAAGTCACTCCTGTGGTGAAGGCGTACCGAAAAGCCGGCTGGCGGTTGTGAATATTTCCGCAGAAAAAATTATTACCAATCGTTTTGGACTCTTCGGCGTGATTCTGCACGAAGACCGACACGTACGATATTGGACTGCGATCAGAGCGGCGAATCCCGCCGTGCGATCGTTACGAGAAAGGATTGATCGCAGATGAAAGTAGTTATCGCACCCGACACGTTCAAGGAAAGCATATCGGCGGGTAAAGTCGCCGCCGCGATTGCCGAAGGCCTCGTCGAGGTCTGCGGTAGCGTGCAGGTCGACTTGTGCCCAATGGCCGACGGGGGCAACGGAACCGTCGAGGCGATGGTCGCCGCCACCGGAGGATCATTCGTAACCGCTGACGTTATCGACCCGCTTGGATCATCAATACGCGCCCGCTTCGGGCTCCTCGGCGCTCCGGTGCAGGACAGCCTGCCCGGTGAGTTGGGCCTGCTGGCCGCTGAAATGCAGGCTGAAGGCGAAGGCACGCCCGGACAGGGGCATGTCGCGGTGGTCGAAATGGCAGCGGCGTCGGGTTTGCAGTTGGTGCGGCCTGAAGATCGCGACCCGCGAGTTACTACGACGTTCGGGACGGGGCTGTTGATAATGGCGGCGTTGGACGCTGGAGCCGCCGAGGTGATAGTCGCCATCGGCGGATCGGCTACGGTTGACGGAGGATGCGGAGCCGCACAGGCGCTCGGCGTGTCGTTTATTTGCGAGGACGCCCAAACGTGCATTTGCGGTATGGGCGGTGGGGCGCTTTCGACGCTCGGGTCAATAGATACTTCCGACCTGTACGCCCTTGCCCGCGAGGCACGCATCAGAGTCGCCTGCGATGTAACCAATCCGCTGCTGGGGCCCAACGGAGCTGCAGCGGTTTACGGACCGCAAAAAGGCGCCACCGCGGAAATGGTGGACCAACTGGAAAGCGGTTTGACCAGACTGGCCGATATCGTCAAGCGCGATATTGGCGTTGATGTCTCGTCGATTCCAGGCGGAGGCGCAGCCGGCGGACTTGGCGCCGGACTGGTCGCATTTACTGGCGCAACGCTCGAAAGCGGCGCCGAACTGGTCGCCTCAGCCGTTGGCTTGAAACGGCGCCTGGCTGGAGCGGACCTGTGCATAACAGGTGAAGGTTCGTTCGATGCGCAAAGCGCATCGGGCAAGACAGTGTCAGCCGTCGCCAAATACGCCGCAGAAGCGGGCGTTCCGGTAATCTGCATCGCCGGACAGGTTAGCGACGATGCGCCAAGAAATATGTTCAGCGACGTGTGTTCGCTGGTGAGTGAAGAAATTACAGCTTCGGCGGCGATGCGTAATCCCGAGCCCTTGTTGAAGGCACGGGCCGGCGAAGCAATACGCGCTTTCATAAGCGCATAAGACGGGAACAAAAATGGATCATTTTGAGTACAAAAACGGTGAGTTATTTTGCGAAGATGTTGCGGTGGCCGAGATCGTCGATCAGGTCGGGACGCCGGCGTACATCTACTCCTCAGCCACGCTGCTGCATCACTATAACGCTATCGCAGACGCCTTTGCCGAACTGAAACCAACGATATGCTATTCGATCAAATCGCTGGCGAATGTGAACATTCTGAAACTGCTCGCCGGCGCCGGATGCAGTTTTGATGTGACCAGCGGCGGCGAACTTGCCCGCGCGCTGGTCGCCGGGGGTGACGCTTCGAAGATCGTGTTCGCAGGCGTGGGCAAGACCGATCGTGAACTTACAGACGCACTGGCTGCGGGCATCGGCGTGTTCAATATCGAGTCGGAAGCCGAGTTCGAGAATCTCTCGCGACTGG
>JABGPF010000219.1 GCA_018645065.1 Phycisphaerales bacterium | reverse complement strand
GATGGTTCCACCTTATTCCGGACCGGATACTGTCTAGCGCATGGGGACAGGCTTAGCGTCCCCAAAAACTGTGGGTGCTGGTTTAAGGTGGAATTGTTTTCGTGTACGATGGGATTGCTTTCATGAGCACCCAACCGGGCAAGGAAATTGCGCGCATCGGAAGTAAACAGCTTTATATAGACCGTAATAATTCTGATGATCGCGTTAATTGAACGGCCGCGTCGGGGTATGCAATCGCTTTTACAGTGACCAGGGCTTTCGCATTGGTGTTATTAGCATGCGGTTGGCGTTGGGTTCTTCGGGGAAGGTTTCTTTCTTCGGGTCCCATTTCAGGGTTTTTCCCAAGTCCATTGCTATGTTGCCAATGTGGCTTATTGAACTGCAGCGGTGTCCTACTTCTGCGGGGAAGTAAGGGTCGTTTCGGGTCTTCATGCAGTCCAGGAAGTTGCGGTGCTCGCCTTTGGGGCAGGTGAACAGGTGCAGCTCTTCAGGACCGATCTTGCTGGCGAGGATTTTCTTTGAGCTGGCTTTCAACGTTCCGCCGAACTTGTCGTTTCCGATCCATCCGTCTGAACCCTCGAACCGCAGGCCCGTCCCGCCGCTGTCGACCAGCATCTCCACGCCCGTGTCGTAAACGTACTTCAGGTTGTATTTGTGATACGTGTCGTACAGCCCGCCGGAATGCTTCTTGCCCGTGCCCTCGACGCTAATCGGGCCGGTGCGTTCGGAGTTGTTGGCCCACTGTGCAATATCGATCTGATGGGAGCCCCAGTCAGTCAACTGGCCGCCGGAGTAACTACGCTTCCATCGCCAGTGAAAGTGCGCCAACCCGTTGCGGTAGGGCTCCTTCGGCGCCGGTCCCAGCCACATGTCCCAATCGAAACCCTGGGGGATCGGCTTGGGTCTCGGGTCGCCCGCCCGGCCGGGGCCTGCGGGCAATTGAACGCGGATACGCTGCAACTTTCCGATCCGCCCGTTGCGGACCAGTTCAGCCATGCGATGGTAACACGCCATCGACCGGTCCTCGGTGGAGGTTTGGAAGACGGCTTTGTAACGCTTTACGGTGTCAGCCAGAATGCGTCCCTGGCCGATGCTGTAGGTGGGCTTCTCGCAGATTACGTCTTTCCCGGCCTTGATCGCAGCCACGCTCATCAGCACGTGCCAGTGGTCGGGTGTGGAGATCATTACCGCGTCGACATCTTGTCTCGCGATCACTTTTCGCCAGTCAGCGGTGGTGAAGCATTTGTGCTTGGCTCCGAACTTGCGTTGCACGCGTTTGGTCGCCTTGTCCAACTGCCTAGGGTCCACGTCGCACAGGGCTACTGGTTGTGCGTCGGCCTGTTGCAGGAACATGTTGAGGTTCCGCCCGATACCATGCCCGCCGACGCCTATGAACCCCATCGCGATCCGATCGCTTGCCGGAGGCGTATCGCCCTTGCCCAACGCCGTCGAGGTTATAATGTAGGGAACCGCTGCCGCTACCGCAGCGGTTTTGGAAGCCTGTTTCAGCAGCGTTCGTCGCGTCAGTTTACCCTTGGGCATGAGATTATTCTCCACGGTTCGGATTATCGTATCGTCGTTATTGCCATATTGCTATAGGCGTAAAGGCAATTCTATCATGATTCGGCGGATCGGCAAGCATTATTTTTGGCGCGGAATATATGGAGAGCCCGTGGCGCATGAGCTTGAACGGGACCTCCTGAGTGGGTATTGTGGTCTTTTGGGCTTAGAACAATTACAGCCTCACAGACCCTGCTGCTCGTTCATCGCGTAATTATGCGGAGATAAACTATGAGACATATGCTGCCTGTTGCGTTGTTTTTTTGTGTTCTTGTCGCGTTTGTCGCGCCGGCTTGCGGTGGTGATGCGACTGTTGGTAATGCAGGCGACCTGCGTAATGCATTGCGTAACGCCAAGCCGGGCGATACCGTCACGCTGGCGGCGGGCAACTATGGCAATGGGCTCTATCTGACTAAGGTGAACGGGACGAAGGAAAAGCCCATAATCATTACGGGCGCCGATGCGAAAACCCCGCCGGTGTTCGCCGGAGGCAGAGAGGGAATCCATCTGTCGGACTGCAACTATGTTGTGCTGCGCAATGTGAAAGTTACGGGTTGTTCGGGCAACGGCGTGAATGCTGACGATGGCGGGAGTTTTGATACGCTGTCGGTCGGTGTGGCGTTTGAGAATGTCACTATCGAAAACATTGGCCCGAAGGGTAATTTTGACGGGTTGAAGCTTTCGGGTTTGGATGGTTTTCGGGTTAGCGGCTGCACGTTTTCCGGGTGGGGCGGGTCGGCGATAGATATGGTTGGATGTCACGACGGCGTGATTGAAAAGTGTAAGTTTATCGGCAAGAAGGGTTATTCTCAGAGTAGCGGTATCCAGGCCAAGGGCGGTAGCGAGGACGTTGTGATCAGGCGGAATTTTTTCAAAGCCGCCGGTTCGCGAGCGATCAATATTGGCGGGAGTACGGGCTTGAAGTACTTCCGGCCGAAGCTTCGCGACTATGAGGCCAGGGCGATTATCGTCGAGGGTAATCATTTCGTCGGCAGCATGGCCCCGATCGCGTATGTGACATCGATCGATTGCGTGGTTCGCTACAACACGTTCGTTAATCCGGAGAAATGGGTGCTTCGCATTCTCCAGGAGCAACCGACCGACAAGTTCAAACCCTGCCAGAAGGGCGTGTTCGAGAATAATCTGATAGTGTTCGACAGGCGAGTGCGGATATTCGTTAACGTCGGCGCCAACACCAAGCCTGAAACATTCATATTCCGCCGCAACGCCTGGTATTGCAGCGACGGCGCCCGGCGACCATCATTACCAACCAAAGAAACCCAGGGGCTCTACCAGATAGACCCCAAACTGGAAAACCCAGAAACCCCCAAAATGAAAGTAAAATCCAAAGACCCCCGCCTACGCAACACAGGCTCCCAATCCTACAAAACAAAGCAAACAAAACCCACCACCTAGCCGTTGCCCATCGCCGTTCAATCTTCAATAATCGCTGTCATCAGGTATTGGTGTTTGTACTGTTCGCATCTGCCTTTTCGAGCGGCGATTTTCGCCAGTTCTTCATTTTTCAGCGTTCCGATCGGCAGTGCGGCCGGTCGGATAGGCCCTAACCGCCCGCTCTTGCGTTTCGCGCCGTATTCTATGTTCAGTTGGCTTAGGGTATGGTCCATCAGGTCGCCGATACGTTGCAGATTTTCGGCGCCGTCGGCCTCTATTTGCAGTTGGTAGTATGGGGTGGGGGCGAAGTGGCCTTGCATTACGAAGGTGTCTACGTGCGTGTTGCATTCATGCGAAGCGATTCGCATAGCCTCGACCACCTGGTGCTCTGTGATCTTCTCGCCCGTGATGTTTGCGGTGTGCTCGCCTCGCGAGAGGAACTCGAAGATCGGCGTGTTTCCCATGTGCCCGGTTACTTTCACCAGGTCACCGAGATTGTACCGCCAGAGTCCCGCCCAGTTTGTGACGATCAGGAAGTATTCACCGCCAACTTCAAGTTCGTGCACGCCCAGCGTGTCGGGCTGATCTGAGCCTTGCTGTTCTGCGGGCATGAATTCGAGGAAGTTGCCCAATATCTCCGCCACCCCGCCCGATGCTTCCGACGAAAGTGGTACTGAGAATCGTCCTTCGCTGGCCAGCAAGCCCACATCGCGCACGGGCGTGTCGCCGAACAATTCGCCCAGGCGTTTGAGGTATAGTTTCAGCGTTCCGCCGGTCCAGTTAGCCAGCAGCGACGGATTCCAAAAATGCTTCGGCAGCAGTATTCCGTCGCGATCCAGGCCGGTTTGTATGCGGCGTGCGAGATTTTTGTTAGGCTTGAATTGTATGCTGCGTGCGACATCTTTCGGCATCTCGCCGGGCGGGGTCAGTGTTCCGTCTGCGATATCGCGGATAAGCCGCTCGGCGTGACGCTGGCCCGTTTCGATCATCGCGATAGTGCTGGACGGGTTGGCGGTGACTATCATCGAAACATCTCGACCCGCTCCGCAGCGGCAGATTGTGTAGTATTTTACTTCGGGGTCTTCTATCGTCGCCACCGCCGCGGGCGTTACGTACATTCGCCTGACGATTTTTTTCTGGTTCTGCATCAGCAGTCCGCTGATAGCTCCGCACGGAACCCCGCTCGGGCTGGTGTATTCGCACATTGGCGACGAGATTCGCATGATCGCTCTGAGCCAACCGGCCGGGTGGTCCCGCAGCGCCGCGATTCCCCATATGTTCGAACCGGATCGCATCGTGTCGACGAATCGCTGCGTTACGGGGATGCGTTTCGGCATTCCGGTCGTCCCGCTGGTAAGTGAGAACATGAGTACGTCGTGGTCTTTCGGCAGCAGTGCGCCCGTATCGCCCTGGTATACCCGGTCCATGTAGGGACGCATCTCTTCGTAGGTTCGCACGGGTGCGGCTTTTTTGAAATCTTCAACCGTTTTCACCGATCCGAGTGAATGATCGCGCCCGAAATCGGTTTGTTTGTGCGTATCAATGAGATCGTTGAGCAGTTGTTGCTGAATGGTTTGCGGCCTGTCGAGCGCGCGTAGAAACGCTCTGCGTTGCTTGTCTGCATGCAGACCGGCAAGATACGCCACAGGTCGTAAAATTGTTCGTTTGATGCTCATGGAGTGTTTCGATTGATCTTTCAGATCAGTATACCCGATCAGGCCGCCGAACCCCAGCTATCGCCAAAATGCGTTTAAGACATGTCTGTATCACGCCACCTCGACATTAGCGGGGTTGGTTATTTCTGTTTCGGCGACATTTTCTTCGGCGAGGTATTTCTTGAAGAAAGCGATGGATCGTGCGGCGTATTGTTTGGGGTCGACGACGGCTGCGTGGTTGTGCTTGGCGCCTTTTACGACCCAGAGATATTTCGGTTCGGGCGCCGTTTCATGCAGCGTGTTGACCTGATCTTCTTTTATGTAGCTGTCTCTTTGCCCATAGATCAACATTATCGGGCAGTGTCGTATTTCTCCCATCGCTTTTTGGACTGAGGGGTATCGGCAGCCGAGTTTCGGTTGAGCGAATCGAACAAGCAGCCAGTATAGGAACTGCCAGAACCGCTCGGTGTGGTTTTCGTATACGAGTTTGACGCTGGCGAAGATTTTCGCCCATCGTTTCATGAACCCGATGATCGTAAGTTCGGTGCTGAATAATCCGTCGCAGAGTATAGCTTTTACGTTCGGAGCGCTGCATGCTGCCAGTAGCGATGATCCGGCTCCGCGCGAGATTCCGAACAGGCCGACGTTTGGCGATTTCCCCTCCGCCGTCAGTGCGGCCTCTACATACGCCAGGGCTCCCAGCGTGTCTTGTTGTTCCTTGTCAGAGGGCCATTGCAGCGGTTTGTAGCGGCTTGGATTGCTGCTGTCACCGTGTCCGCGGTAGTCGAATGTGAATATGTCGAAACCGGCTTCCAGGAGCGGTCTGGCGTATCTCGCGCAGGTGAACATATCGGCCCCGAATTCGTGGCAGAACAGGATTGTGCCTTTGTATTCGGTGCGATTTTTCGGGTGCAGGTGCATTCCTCGAAGCGAGGTCCCGTCGAAGCTTCGGAACCTTATCATTTCACCGTGCAGCGGTGTGAAGTCGGTCGCTCTGGCCGCAAGAGGAGGGGGGGTGTCTACGAAAATGTTCAGGCATATACGAACGTATTTCGCCAGTATCAGCGTCATGAATATCAGCAGCGACATGCACGTAATAACGATAATCAGCGCAGCCCAGTGCTGCTCGATCCATAAGGGTTCGGCGGCGGCTATAATCTTAAAATACATAACGAAACAATATGGTGCTGCACGATTTTTCGGACGCTCTGTGGTTTAAACTTTCGCGATGGGCATTATATGTATTCATGTCGTCAAAGTGTAGGACGGAATATTAACGTGTTGATCATTAATTTGCATCACCGTCTTCTCTGACCTGCCCCGGGGATGCGGCGCCCCCGGACGATCGACAACAATAACGATTCGTTCTAAAACCGCGTTGACTTCGTTTCGAAATGAGATAGAATCTAAGATGAGCTTGGCGATGGTCGCCAGAGCCCCTGTCAAAATGTCTTCGGACACAGACTGCGAAGTTTGTAACATATGACCGGCACTGAACCTAGAAGCATATCTAAACGCCTCATGCTGCTTGGCGGTATTGGCGTGTGTCTGTTCTTTGTGCTGTTTTTCTTCATTGTTCGCTATGTCGCCAATCCGCAGTTGCTTTATCACGCCGATAAGCTGCCCCTGCCCTCGGGGAAGGTGGTCGAGTTTCCAATTTTTCGTATGACGCCAGCGTTCTTCGATGAATTTCTTAGCAGACCGGGCGGTTTGTCGGAGTATGTCGCGGCGGGATTGTCGCAATATTATTACTACAGTTTCCTCGGGCCGTTGGTGGTTACCGGCGTGGCGCTGATGCTGTATTTACTGACCGGAGGGATCATTCGCTTTGGAGAGGTTCGGGGCTCCTGGCCGATTCGATTTGTCCCACCGCTGCTTTGGCTGCTGGCGTGCTGCGGTTATCAGGCGGTCCTTTGCAACTATCTTGCGATTGTCGTGGCGCTGGCGGGGTTGGGCGCTTACCGTTATCTTGCTGGTCGGTTCGGTGGGGCGATTTCGACGCTGCTTAGCTTTTCGATTCTGTCGGCGTGCACATACTACCTGGCCGGCGGAGCTTATATGCTGTTTGCGATTCTGTGCGCTCTGTTCGAGTTGTTGGAGCAGAAGCGTCGCGTGCTGGGAGCGTTGTATGCGGTTTCGGCGGTGTTGGTTCCGCTTGGTGGAGTGGGATTGTTCGCAATATCGCTGAACGAAGCGTATTTCGGCGCCTCAGGTCTTGCACCGTTCGACGGTTCGCTGGGCGTGGTCGTTTTGTGCGGTTTGTATGTTTTCTTAATTATTATGGCTCTGGCGGCGCGGTATCTGCGCGTGCTTGGCGACTCTGTTTTGAGCGTGCTTGGCGGCGTGGCGGTTTTGATGGCGATGTTGGCGGGCGTCATGCTGACGGTGGACAAAGACGCTACGCGAATACTACAGGCCAACTATCTGGCGCGAATGGAACGCTGGGATGAACTACTCGAAAATGTCGAGGACAATGGCTCGGAGGAATATCCCGCATCGGTCATGATGGACATTAATCGGGCGTTATTCGAGACCGGGCAAATGGGCGCCTCGATGTTCGCACACCGCCAGCATCCTTCGCTTTTGTTCGAGTTGGGCAAGCACGCCGTTCGGTACAAAGGCGGGTGCGATGTCCTGTTGGCCCTGGGGCGAATTAACGAAGCCGAGCATGCCTCATTGGAAGATCTGGAAATCAACGGTCCGCGACCCGAGACGCTGCGGCGGTTGGCGATTATTTATATCGTTAAGGATCACCCCGAAGCGGCGAGGGTGTTCCTGACGATGCTCAGTAAAGATATAGTGGCCGGTGACTGGGCCGCCGGAACGTTGGTCAGCCTCGACAAAGACCCGCAGATGAAATCGAACGAGGAAATTAACCGCCTCAGATCGATCATGCCCCTCTGCGATATGATAGTCACCACGCCAAAATCGGCTGACGTGAACTCCGGTTCGGTGAATCCCAAGGAGACGCTGCTGCCGTCGCTACTGGTGAGGAACAGGAAGAATCGCATGGCGTTTGAGTATCTGATGGCCTACTATCTGCTGACGAAACAGCCCGGTAAAGTCGCTTGCACCATCAACCGATTGGACGATTTTAACTATCCAACCGTTCCGGATCACTACGCTGAAGCGATTATAATGTACAGCCATTACAAACTCCGGCGCCCTGCAAAACTTCCCGGTATCGTGATAACCTCGCGAGCCAGGGAGAAAGTTCGAGGCGTGATTTCATTGGCCAATGGCTCCAAGGGCGATAACGAATCGCTGGTCGAGGCTTTGGCCAAAGAGTTCCCCGGCAGCTACTGCGTTTATCTTCTCGACGAAAAACTGGGAGGGGCGAAATGAGCCATCGGCGCCGATTTGTCATTATCATTCCGTTGGCGATGCTTGCTGCGGCCGGTATGTATTATTGGCTCGCGCCCGCAGTCGGTGAGCCTGGCGACTACGTTAACGTTGAACGCAGCCCTTCAATCGATCCGGATTACTCCGGGTGCACCGTACCTCCGAATATCGCGCCGCTGAACTTTATGATCAAGGAGGACGGTGAAGAATTTCGCGCCGTGATCCGAGCCGACCAAGGACTGGAATTTGCAGTCGCCAGCCGCTCAGGCGGGATAAAAATCCCCACAGATAAGTGGAAGACGCTGCTGGAGCAGAATCGGGGGAAGGAGCTTTATTTCGACATCTACGCCAGGGACGCCAAAGGACGATGGCGACGATTCCAAACGATCAAGAACAGTATAGCACGCGAAAATGTAGACTCGCACCTGGTGTATCGACGCCTGAAACCGGTGCACACCATCTATACGAACATGGGCATTTATCAGCGAGATGTCACCACTTACCGCGAGTCGCCGATCCTGCTCAGCGGTCCGAAAACTCGACGTTGCGTTAACTGTCACACGTTTGCAAACAATGAACCGGACATGATGAACCTGCACGTGCGCGGGCCGGGCGGGGCGTCTATGATTCTGGCTGGGGATGGAAAAGCCGAGAAAATTAACACCGTTGCAGCTCCGAATTCACGCCCGGCTTCGTATACGGCGTGGCATCCAAACGGGCGAGTCGCCGCGTTCGCCGCTATCAATGTGATACAGTTCCACCACGCGACAGGAAATTCGCGCGGCGTGTTGGACCTCAGTTCAGACGTTCGCCTTTACAGACGCGACTCAAATACCGTTACGAGCAATTCAGAAATCGCTCACGAGCGGCGGCTTGAAACTTTTCCCACATGGTCACCTGACGGGAAATATCTTTACTTCTGCAGCGCCGAGAAAACATGGGGCGACCAGGCGGGCGTACCGACGCAATTCAAGAAGATGAAATACGATCTGATGCGAGTCAGCTATGATGCGGCGACAGAGCGGTGCGGTCGGCGGGAGTGCGTGCTGTCGTCGGCGGAAACTGGGCTGAGCATAAACGAACCGAGAATCTCCCCGGATGGGCGGTTCCTGCTGTTCTGTATGGCTGAGCACGGTTCGTTCCCCGTGTTCATGACCAGCAGCGATTTGTATATGATGGAGATTGCGACGAGGCGATATTGGCCTCTGAGCGTTAATAGCGATAAGAGCGATTCGTGGCATTGCTGGTCGAAGAACGGGCGGTGGATCGCCTTCGCCAGCAAGCGTCGCGACGGACTGCTCGGCAGGGTCTATTTCAGCTACATAGATCAGCAGGGAAAGGC
>JABGPF010000218.1 GCA_018645065.1 Phycisphaerales bacterium | reverse complement strand
CTTTACGACCACGCAGATTATCATTCTCGGGCGAGTCCGGTAAAACGGGCTCGCCTGTTTTATTATTAACAAGCACGGTGAACAGCGCCCGGGGGCTTCGGCCCGGGCGGTTGGATGATTATGCATCGCTGACATTAATGCTTACATAAAAAGGAGTTCGCTACTACAGTACATTTGCAAAAAAACTCCTTCCAAAAGCGCTAAGCCGCAAGCGGCAAACCCGATAAAACTCGAACTAACGTGAAGTCGTGCCGCTTGCGGCTTAGCGCTTTTGGGAAGCTTGTTGCATAATCCTCGTTGGAGGAGGGTGATTTGGGCGCTGTCTCGAGACAGATTTTCGGCTGTGTGGTCGGGTGGGGTTTGTTTGTCTATAATTCAACTGTTGTAAGTGGTCGGGGCGACATTGTTGTTATTGTTGGCTCGAATTAAGGAGCTTATCATGGACGTTTTTGAATACCTTAT
Source organism: Phycisphaerales bacterium (assembly GCA_018645065.1). Taxonomy (GTDB): domain Bacteria; phylum Planctomycetota; class Phycisphaerae; order SM23-33; family SM23-33; genus BS750m-G57. The sequence goes on along the minus strand of JABGPF010000218.1, from coordinate 8,838 downwards.
AGATGAAGGGGTTAGCTATATTGCTGATGAACATCCCCCGGCGTATACGGCACAGGATGTTGCCGCCAATGAACATGTAAGCGGAGATATTGTCGCTAAATCCGTGATTGTTAACGATGGCGGTGAGTATATAATGTGCGTTCTTCCGGCAAGTTATCGTTTGGATATGGGTAAGGTCGCCAAGGTCCTGGACACTGAAGAGGTTCGCCTTGCCAGTGAAGATGAAATGGGCGAAATATTCGACGATTGCGAACTCGGAGCCGAACCGCCGTTCGGGAACCTGTATTATATGGACACTGTAGTTGACCAACATCTGGCCGACGATGAGGAAATCGTATTCCAGGCCGGATCGCACAGCCAATCAGTAAGAATGCGCTACACCGATTACCAATCTTTGACGAAACCCAAAGTAGCGGATTTCGCCGAACACGTCTGATCGCAGTGAAGCATTGGCTGTCTGACGGGGGCAGGTTAGTTCAGCGGGGTGGTTGTGCGCTTTTCGTGTCGAGTGTTTGAGGGTGCAAGGTGTAGCATCTGCTTGCTAAAGTGGCTTGTGAGTTGGTAGAATCGTTGCTTCGACGTCACAAATCATGTTAGGAATATGCAAATGATGCGAAAGTGCTTTCTGGCGGTTGTTGGGATAGTTATGGTGCTCGGGTTGGCGATGGTTTTGTGTCCTGGCCCAGCCAGCGGGGCGTCTGGGGCGAAAGTGAGGGCGGGTAGAACGCTGAAAGTGGGTCCGGGTCAGAAGTATTCCAAACTTTCGAAAGCCGTTGGCGACGCTCGCGACGGTGACACCATCGAGATCGATTCGAAGGGTAACTATGACGGCGACGTTTGCCTGATCCGCGCGAATAACCTCACGATTCGCGGCGTGGGCAAGGGGCGGGCGAAGTTTCGCGCCGCGGGCAAGCATTACGGCGGTAAGGCGATATGGGTTATCGCCGGCGCCAACGCGACCGTGGAGAATATAGAGTTCTCCGGCGCCCGTGTGCGGGACAAAAACGGAGCCGGAATTCGCGCCGAGGGCAAGGGACTGACCGTGCGAAACTGCAGGTTCCACGATTGCGAGGACGGGATACTCGGCGGGGCGGGCACGATACTTATCGAGTATAGCGAGTTTTCCGAATGCGGGCTCGACGGGCGATCGCACAACCTTTATATCGGCACGATCGACAAGCTGATATTCCGCCACAACCATTCCCATCACGCCAAGATGGGGCACCTGCTAAAGTCACGCGCCAAGGAAAATCACATTCTCTACAACCGTTTCACAGACGGTTTGACCGGATCGTCGAGCTATGTGATAAACCTGCCCAACGGTGGTAAGAGTTTTATCGTGGGCAATATTTTGACCCAGGGCGCCAAAACGCAGAACAGCACGATGATCGCCTACGGTGAGGAGGGCGTCAAGCACGCCGGTTCGGAACTTCACGTAGTGAACAACACCCTGATCAATAACCGCCATACGGGCATATTCATTAATCCCAGAAAGACGCCCGCCGGGTTCAAATGCATAGTCACGAACAATATTTTTATCGGCAAGGGGCAAGTGTGCACCTTTAGAGGCGCTAAAATGGCAGGGAACCGAATAGGCGCTTATGAGCCCGGAAAGTAGGCCAATACAAAATGATCGTTCCACGCAAAACAGTTTTTACAGTTTTTCTATTTATTATGCTGCCCGCTTTGGTTCCGCTTGCCTGCGGACCTGGGCGGTCGCGAACGGATACCATGAATAACGATGAAGAAAAACCGAAGAAGCAGCTAACCCCCGAGCAAATCCGCGTGACACAGCAGTGCGGTACGGAGATGGCGTTTTCGGGCAAGTATTACGATCATAAGGCTGAGGGCACATATCTTTGCGTCTGCTGTGACAAGCCGCTGTTCAAGTCGGACGCTAAATACGATTCGGGCAGCGGTTGGCCCAGTTTCTTCCAGCCGTACGATCAAAAAAGCCTCCGCCTGAAAAAAGACACCAGCCTTGGCGTGGTTCGCGACGAAATAGTCTGCGCCAATTGCGGCGCTCATCTGGGCCATCTGTTCGAAGACGGGCCGGAACCAACGGGCAAGAGATATTGCGTTAACTCCGCATCGCTGGATTTCAAGCCCAAATAACTTTATGATTCCAGTTCGCAAACGTTACAAAAAAATTCTTTAAGGATCGACCGCTATGAAAAAAAGTGCTCTTGTTGCAGTTACGGTGGTTTTATCGCTTCTCCAAACCGCTGGCGGGCAGTCGGCTGGCGAGATATTGAAATCCTCCGGCGTGCGGGGCGGGCTGGTTGTTCATCTCGGTTGCGGCGACGGAAAACTTACCTCCGAGTTGCGGGCCAATGACAGCTACATCGTACACGGCCTGGATGCTAACGCTGCAAACATCGCCAAGGCTCGCGAGAATATCCGCAAGAAGGGTTTGCAGGCGAAAGTGTCGGTTATGCAGTTCAGCGGGGCGGGCTTGCCGTACGCCGATAATCTGGTGAATTTGCTGCTGGCAGGTGAACTTGGCGAGGTTCCCATGGACGAAGTTATGCGCGTGCTGACGCCGGGTGGCGCAGCGATTATTGGCGGGAAGAAGACCGTTAAGCCCTGGCCTAAGGATATCGACGATTGGTCGCATTTTATGCACGATGCGTCGAATAACGCCGTTGCTAACGACACGAGGATAGGTCCACCGAAGCGTTTGAAATGGGTTTGCGGTCCGCTGTGGGCCCGCAGCCACGAGTTCAATTCGAGCACCGCGGCGATGATCTCAGCCGGTGGGCGGATATTCTATATTTACGACAACGGTCTGCTCGGCGTGACTGACAAACCTATCCCAGAGCGGTGGACGCTTATCGCCCGTGACGCGTTTAATGGTTTGTTTTTGTGGGATCGACCGATGCCTAAGTGGGGCACGAGCCAGTGGAAGTCCAAGGCGCTTCGCAGCGTTCCGAAAACTGTTCCGCGCCGCATCGTATCCGATGGCGATAGATTGTTCGTTACGCTTGAGTACACCGCGCCGGTTTCGATTCTCGATGCGGCCAGCGGTAAGGTGCTTGCTGTTTGTGAAGGTAGCGAAGGGGCCCAGGAATTGCGATGCAGCGATGGCGTTATCCTGGTGCGAAAGGGCGCCGGGATGGTGATGGGCTTTGACTCGGTCAGCGGTAAGAAGCTCTGGTCGGTAAAGGCGGGCAATATCCAGCAACTGTCGCTGGCGGCTTTGAACGGTAAGGTTTTCTATCAGTCGGGGGCGGCAGTTACTTGCCTTGATCTGAAAACGGGCAAGCAGCTATGGAAAACAGCGGGCGCCCAGCCGGTCAAAAAGTCTGCCGGGAAAGATGCTAAACCGGCCAAGAGACGCAGAAGAGGCGGAAGTTCGTTTGTTATCGCCTACGGAGATCGCGTTGTGTTCAACGGGCCGGGAGGATTGCAGGCGGTGTCGGCCGATACGGGCAAAACGCTCTGGACGGGTGGGGGCAAGCTCGGGTCCGAACCGTTCATCGCTGGTGGGCAGATATGGCAGCGTCAGGGCAGGGGGTTGGCGGGGATCGATCTGGAAACCGGTAAGCCCGGTAAGAAAATCGGGGCGGTCGACGTCTTCACTGAAGGCCACCACCCACGCTGCTACCAGAGCAAGGCGACTGTCAATTATGTTATTACGCCCAATCGCGGCGTGGAGTTTGTTAGCCTCACCGGCGAGTCGAACACCGTACACGACTGGACACGCGGCGCCTGCACTTACGGAATAATGCCTGGCAACGGGCTGCTTTACGTGCCGCCGGACCCGTGCTTCTGCTATCCCGGCGTGAAGATTACCGGTTTCCACGCGATGGACGCCGGCGATCCGCTCAAACCGATTAACACCAACCGTCTGGTCAAGGGACCGGCGTTCGGGTCGCCGTTAAATTCCAAATCCAAGTCAAATGATTGGCCTACTTACCGTCACGACGCCCGGCGCAGCGGCGGGACGAAATGCGATGTTCCGCCCGGGCTGTCGCAAAAGTGGAAGGTGAATATCAAGGGCAAGCTTTCCCCACCGGTTCTGGCGGGGAAACACCTTTACATTGCAGCCAAGGAAGAGCACACGATCTACGCTCTGGGCGCCAGCGACGGTGCTGTGGCGTGGCGGTTCACCGCTGACGGGCCTATCGATTCACCGCCAAGTATTCACGGTGATGCGGTTATCTTCGGCTCGGCTGACGGGCGGGTGTATTGCCTGCGCGCCAGTGACGGCGCGTTGGTTTGGCTATTCAGGGCGGCGCCTGCCGATCGTCTGATCGTTAACTTTGGTCAGTTGGAATCGGCGTGGCGCGTGCATGGCAGCGTTTTGATAGTTGGCGATACGGCTTACTGCACCGCTGGTCGCTCAACGTATCTTGACGGTGGGATCCGCCTGTACGCACTGGACATCGCCACTGGCAAAGTTCTGCACGAAACGTGTGTCGACACCTGGGCCAAGACCCGCAAAGACGCCGAGGGCAAACCGTTCATCCCCGGGTATCACATGGAGGGCGCCTTCTCGGACGTGCTGGTGAGCGAAGGCGATTTTATCTTCATGGGCCAGTACAAGTTCGACCGCTCGCTCAAACAACAGCCCGTTCCCTATGCCATGCTCGATCGGACAAAGAAATCGCCTGCGATGGGGCGCCAGGAACTTACGGACAAACCGTACGCCCATAAAATGGGAACACAGCTAGCCGACGAAACCCGCCAGCGAAACTGGCAGATAAACGCCTGGAAGAAACGGGCCGCCGCAGATAAGGAAAAGTACGGCGCCAGCAATCTCGGTGAGCGAACAATGGGCAGGCACGTATTTTCCACCGGTGGATTCCTGGACGCATCGTGGTACAACCGCACGTTCTGGATGTACTCTGAAACCTGGCCGGGTTTCCATATCGCAAACCGCGGAGCCAAGACAGGTCAGTTGCTCACCGTCGACGACAAGAACACCTATGCGGTGCAGGCCTATCCCAGACGAAACCTCCAGAGCCCGCTGTTTACACCGGAGGATAAAGGATACCTGCTGTTTGCCGACGATAACGATAACGAGCCGATAATCCCCGACTACACGCGCGGCGTGCCAAAGGGCATCGGCTTCACGCGGAAGGACCCGCCGGTTTGGTTCAAGTGGGTTCCGCTTCGTATCAGGGCGATGACGGCTGCGAAAAACGCGCTGTTTGTAGCCGGCGCTCCTGACGTGCTGGATCCCAAAGACATTATGGGCGCCTTCGAAGGACGCAAAGGCGCATTGCTCTGGGCGGTCTCGAAAACTGACGGAAAAAAACTCGCCGAATACAAACTCGACTACCCGCCCGTGTTCGACGGAATGATAGCAGCCGACGGGAAATTGTTCGTCGTAACGATAGACGGCGGCGTCCGTTGCTATGGCTCCAGGGAATAGCAATCGCGGTGTGGGCTTGCGATTTCGTTGCTAGTTATATATGCTACGGCGTATCGTAATTGGTTATACTAATCGGGAGAACATCGTGTCAGAAATCCCTCCGCCTTTTCCCGAGCCACGGGCTCCTGAAAATTTTGTTGCACCCCAGGCCGCCAAACTCCCGTCAGGCATGGCTAAGACTACGTTTTTTCTGGGGCTTTTTGGCTTCATACCCCTGTGCGGGCTTGTTGCGATAATCCTCGGGATCGTCGCGTTGAACCGGGCATGTGGATGTGGAAAACGTGGACTCGCTATCGCGGGGATCGTTCTTGGCGCCTTTTGTACGTTCGTCCTACCGGCCTTGCTGGTTCCCGCAGTTCAGCGGTCGGTGGAACTGGCCAACCAGGCTTCATGCAAGGCGAATCTCTCGGGTATCGGTAAGGGTGTCATCCTATTCAAGGTCGAAAGCCCTAATGGTCAGTATCCCAAGGACATCCAGCCGCTTATCGACAGTGGGTTAGTCCACCGGGGTGCGTTTGACTGCCCTTCTGCTGAACCCGGGCATCGCAGCTACTTCTGGTGTTTTCCCAAGGATACTCGCGGTTTAAGCGACAGGGCGTTCATGGCGTGCGATCTCAAGGGCAATCATCCTGGGGACGGCCGGGCGGTTCTCTATGTGGCAGGCATTGTGGATTTCGTCAGCGAAGAAAAATTTCAAACGCTTCTGGCCGGACCTGAAAACGCTGAATTCGCACGTGCTATGAAGGCCGAAGGCCTGGAGTAGCTTTACCATCGGTGTTAGTTTTTTGCGACTGGTTCGAGGTGCAGCGCTGCTTCAACGCGGTTTCGTCCGTTCTGCTTGGCCTGGTACATCGCCATATCGGCCGCTTCGATCATCGCTTTGATGGAAGGCCTGTCGGTCGAATCGGCGACACCGAAGCTCGCGGTTATTGTGACGCTGGTGTCTCCGGTGATCAGAGGCGTGTTTGCGATATGATCGCGGAGCCGTTCGACCATCTTTGCTGCTTGTTCCGCCGCTTCGTCCGGTATGACAATCGCGAACTCCTCCCCGCCGTATCGAACAGGCAGATCGATTTTGCGGCATTGCGAGATGAGAGTTTTTGCGACGTTTTGCAGCACTCTGTCGCCGACGCTGTGCCCGAAAGTGTCATTGATCTTTTTGAAATGGTCCAGATCAAGCATTGCAAACGATATTACTTTGTCGTGACGTTCTGCTCTGGCCCATTCTCGTTCGAGTCGTTCGGACATTGCGCGTCTATTGAAAAGCTCGGTAAGCGGGTCGAGTTGTGCATGCAAGCTCAGCAGGTCGTGCAGATGTTTGGTTCTCAGGGCGACACGAACTCTGGCTCTGAGCTCGAATGCGTCGAACGGTTTGGTTACGAAGTCAACCGCGCCGATATCCAATCCTTTGACCTTATCCTGCTGTCCGCACGTACCGGAAAGGAAGATGATGGGTATCGTGTGCAGATCGTCGTCGTTTTTCAGAGTTCGGCAGATATCGAAGCCTGATATGTCGGGCATGTCCACATCGAGCAGGATCAGATCCGGTATTTCTTCCCTGACCATTTTCAGGCCATCTTTTCCGCAATTGGCGCAAAATATATCGTCGCATTCCTTTGTCAATCTAGCCTTGGCTAGCGCCAGTGCATCTGGACTGTCGTCAATAATTACGATCTTCATTCTTGAGTCTCACGCGGGGCAGGGGTTGTTGACGACAGACTTCAATGGCATGCGGAATGTGTATGGCGATCCTTTATCATAATAGACGCAAACACATTGCGCGTCATTCCATTACGCTTAGTCCGTACACATGCCCTAATAGGCATATCGTCCGGAAAAGCTGGTGAGATGACGATATATTCACAAATTGCAAAAAAAACGTTTTGCGGTGGTCTGCTTTGTGTTGTCTACAATTCCGGGTGTTATACTCGGAGTTTGTGTGTCGCTTTGTGGCATTATTTACGCTTCGGAGCACTCCTGCCGCTCGATTTGAAGCCTTCCAGGCGGGCCTTTAAGGCTTTTACGATTTCAGGATGCTTGAAGTACAGGTTCGTTGTTTCGCCCGGGTCGGTTTCCAGATTGTAAAGCTGGCCTGGGGCGTCGGGGGCTAGTTCCTTCAGGGCGTACTGTTTCATGCCCCAGCGGCCGTCGCGGTTGTAGTTATTACCGCCTGAGCCCTTGTGATCGAGGTATTTCCACTTCCCGTGCCGGATCGACATCGCCAGGCTCATCGTCTGCTGCAGCAGGTACTGACGAACCGGTTTGTCGCCCTGGGTACCGAGCAGAACGGGCAGGATGTTGTAGCTGTCTTCGGCGGCTTTGTCGGGTAATTTGGCGCCGGCTATTGCGGCGCAGGTGGCCATTACGTCGGTTAGGCTGGTCAACTGGTCGCTCTTGCTTCCGGCTTTGATCTTACCGGGCCAGCGTGCGATAAACGGTGTGCGGTGCCCACCTTCCCACTGGTCACGCTTCACGCCGCGCCACGGGCGGGCTCCGTCGTGTTTGTGGTCCTCTCGCATGGCGAGAACCGTGGGAACTTCCGGACCGTTGTCGCTGGCGAACATTACTAGCGTATTGTCAGCCACGCCGAGTTTCTCCAGCGTTTTCATCAATTCGCCCACGATGTAGTCCATCTCGAAGAGGAAGTCGCCATGCGGGCCCGACTTGGTCTTGCCTTTGAACTTGTCGGCGGGGAATGAGGGCAGGTGGACCGCCTGCATTGCGTGATACAGGAAGAACGGTTTGGTAGGCGTTTTCTTCACGTGGGTTTCCATGAACTTCTTGCTCTTGTCGAGGAACACCAGGTCGACCTCTTCGAGATTGAAGTTCGGGGCGATCATACCCGGGCGATTGTCATTCGAATAGGGGTGCTTGGGCAGCGGTTTGCGATCGACGATCTTCGTCGGTGGGACCGGGATCCGATCGCCATCGACGAAGGCGTACAACCAGTCGGTGGTGGGGCACGAGACCGTCCCGTAGAACTCGTCGAACCCGCGATGGATCGGGGCGTCGGGGATTTTGCGCGAGTAGTCGATCCGCTTGACCGCAGCCAGGCCGTTCTTGCAGATCGGTTTGCCTTCCTTGTCGAAGAACGTCATCCCGATGTGCCACTTACCGAACCCGCCAGTCGCATAGCCCTTGTTCTTCAGCATCTGCGGGAGGCTCAGTCGCGTTTTCTCGATCATGCAAGGCCCGCCCACACCGGTGAACACGCCCCTCATGCCTGTGCGGAACGCCATTCGTCCGGTGAGTACGCTGTAACGAGTCGGTGTGCAGACCGTCGACGGGCTGTGCGCGTCGGTGAAGAGCATTCCCTGTTTCGCCAGCTTGTCGAGATTCGGCGTGGGGATCTTCGATTCGGGGTTGTAGCATGCGATGTCGCCATAGCCCAGATCGTCGGCCAGGATGAATACGATGTTCGGGAGCTGCTTGTCGTTCGTCGCCGCTCTCGCCGCGCC
>JABGPF010000528.1 GCA_018645065.1 Phycisphaerales bacterium | reverse complement strand
ACCACCGCGGACTTTTGCATTGTGTCGGTCGTCATTATCGCCTGGGTGACGTCTGAGTCGCGTCGGCGTCCCAGTGCTCCAGCGGCCGCTGCGATACCTCGTTTGATTTTGCCCATCGGAAGTTGCTGCCCGATAACACCAGTTGAGGCGACTATAATCTGTTGCGGTTCGGCGCCGATTCTCTTGGCTGTTTCCTCGGCCATTATTTTGGCGTTTTTCAGGCCCTGGTCCCCGGTGCATACGTTTGAGACTCCGGCGTTTATGACCATGCCTCTGGTTTTACCGTATCCGCGCGGGAGGATGGTTCGGCACCAGGTGATCGGTGCGCCGACGATTTGATTTCGCGTGGTTACAATCGCTGTCGATGCTTCAGTGTCTGATGCGATAATTGCGAGGTCTTTGTTACCACTGGCTTTTATTCCGCAAGTTACGCCGGCGGCGGTGAAACCAGCGGGCAGTGTTATGTGTCGTGCGTTGTTCATATGTGATCTCTCTGTGATGGTGTTGCAGTTAGAGCAAAGGGATGCTTCGTCTTTTAAAGTCCGGAAGGAGCAGTTGCAGTTGGCTTGCAGCCAGCGTGGTTGGAAAACGATGGATCAGATCTTCGGCGATTTCCAACGCTTCGGTATATCGCTTCCTTTTGACCATGTCGTGAATGCGATCTCGCAGGATGCGAGCCTCTTCATAATGTGCGTTTTGGCATACGGTCTGCATCGAAGCAGCGACGGTTTGCCCTTCGTAGCTTGCGGGATACCTTTCGATCAGTTGTTCTCCGATGAGCCTTGCGGTAACCCACTGTCGCGACTCCGTTGATTTCTGGAATTCGGCGAAGAGTCTTCCTTGCTGTTCGGTTCGGAACGTTGTTGATTCTCGACGTATGGTGTCCAGGAGCGACTTGGCGTCGAGGTTGAAAGGCATGACAGCCGAGAGCGCTTCCGCCATTTTTTCGGCTTGGGAGAACTTCGCGACTGACATTAAGTTTTCGATCTGTAGTTTATGTGTATTGAACAGTTCCGCCTCTGCCTCGGGCGATGTCGGTTTGGACAGATTGAACGCATTGGGGTCTTGAGGTTCTTGCGGGTCCTGGGCTTCCGAGATTATTGGCGGCGGGGCGGGTATGGGTTCGACAGGTTCTCGCTGGGGCAGATCTATCACAGCATGCGCCGGTTCGCTGGTCGCAGTCGATTTGTCAGCGAACGCCGCGTCAAGTCGCTGGTGAATTGCTTTTAGTTCGTCGAGTATCAGCAGCAATATCCGCGAGTTAATATCCTCGGTGTCCTTGTTGTCTTTTTTCTTGGTCATTACTGATAATTATCGCTTCCCGCAAAGTTTCGTGCAAGTCCGGTTGTTTGATTTGATCTTCAATTACATTTTGTGGTAGGATGTATCCATGAATACTTTACTGAAATCAGGTTCGCGACAATATGGGTTTTCGCTTGTTGAGGTGCTGGTGGTTATAACCATTCTAGCCTTGCTGGCGGCAATTGTGATCCCGGTAGTTGGGCAGGCTCAGGAACTTGCCAGACGCACCAAGTGCAGAACGAACGTCAAGGGTATCGCCAACGCCTGTATCCAATATATGGACGATGATAC
>JABGPF010000217.1 GCA_018645065.1 Phycisphaerales bacterium | reverse complement strand
CTGCTGCTACGAAATATCGCACGGTTTCGACAACCCATGCGATCAATATGGTGAAGAATGCCCGCTGCGCAAGGTATTCGACACGGGTCTTTCTCACCACTGCCAACATACGCATACGGGCAAGGACGGCACCAAAGTTTACGTTGATATTCTGGCTTCTCCCATGAAGGACGACGATGGAAACGTCACCCACGTCGTCGAGGCCGTACGCAATGTCACGCCCCTGATGGAAGCACAGGCCCAACAGCGACAGTACGCGCACATCGTATCGAGCACCACCGACATGCTGGCGCTGCTGGACAAAGATTACGTCTATCTTGCCGCCAACGAGGCGTATCTGCAGGCGTTCGGTAAGACAGCGGACGAGGTAGTCGGACGGACGTCGGCTGAAGTATTTGGCGAAGAGATATTCTCTTCGGTCATCAAACCCAGGGCCGATCACTGTCTGGCTGGGGCGAACGTCCGCTACCAGGAATGGTTTGACCTTCCCGCCACCGGGCGGAAGCACATGGACATTGCCTACTCGCCATATCTCGGGCCTAATGGCGAGCCTCTGGGGTTCGTAGTCTCCGGACGGGACATTACCGAGCTGAAGCGCGTGGGAGAAGAGCGCAGCACGGTGCTCAAGACGGCCATGGACGGATTCTGGATTGTCGATACGGCCGGTCGTCTGCTGGACTTCAATGATGCGTACTGCGAGATGACCGGCTATACTCGCGACGAACTTCTGGATATGAGCATTTCGGACGTTGAAGACAGCGAGTCCGCCGAGGATACTGCTACGCGTATTCAGCAGATCATCGCCGAGGGATCGGATCGCTTTGAGACACGCCACCGCTGCAAGGACGGTCGGATCATCGATGTGGAGATAAGCACCCGCTACATGGCGGACACCAAGCGGTTTTCAGTGTTCCTGCGGGATATCACGGCGCGAAAGAAAAACGAAGATGACCTGAAGAAACAACGCTACTTTCTTTCGCGAGCTCAAGAGATTGGATCCATTGGGACATGGGAACTGGATGTCAGCAAGAATGAGTTGCTCTGGACTGATGAGAATTACCGTATATTCGGACTGCCCTTGGGTACGGCACTCACATACGAGATATTTCTGAATTGCGTTCACCCCGATGACAGGGAGTATGTCGACACCCAATGGCAAGCGGCTATGGCGAGAGAGCCTTACGATATTGACCACCGCCTCTTCGTTGATGGTCAGGTTAAGTGGGTCAACCAGAAGGCCGAACTGGAGTTTGACGACGAAGGGAACTGCATCCGCGGAACAGGCTTCACCCAGGACATTACCGAACGCAAGCGGACGGAGAAGAGATTGGCGGATTCTGAGCAAAGGAATCGTGCCTGGATTGAACATTCACCGGTTTGCACTAAGATAGTGGACCTTGATTTCAATCTGCAATTCATGAGCCGTGCGGGTGTAGACGGGCCAGGAGTTGGCGACATCACGCCTTTCTATGGAAAACCGTATCCCTTCGACTTTTATCCTGAGTCGTTCCGGAACACCATGACCCAAAACCTGGAACTAGCCAGGGATACCGGTGAGATTATCACACAGGAAGCACCTGTGGTTGATGTCGATGGAAACGAATTGTGGTTTCATTCGACAATCGTACCGGTGAAAGATGAGGCAGGTCAAATTGATTACATGATGGTCATATCCGTCGATACAACTGATCGCAAACGGGCTGAGGGAGCTTTGGAGAAACGTTTGGTGGCGCTGACTCGTCCGTTGGGCGACACCGGAAATATAGCTTTTGAAGATCTTTTCAATATTGATGACATTCAACGTCTTCAGGATCAGTTCGCCGAGGCCACGAATGTGGCGTCCATTATCACCCATACGGATGGAACGCCCATTACCGAGCCGAGCAACTTCTGCCGATTATGCAGCGAAATCATCCGAAAGACAGACAAGGGATTGTCCAATTGCCTCAAGTCGGACGCAGCATTGGGGCGGTTCAATCCGGACGGTCCGGTTGTGCAACCTTGTTTGAGCGGCGGCCTCTGGGACGCTGGAGCTGCGATAAGGGTCGGCGGAAAACACATCGCCAATTGGCTTATTGGGCAGGTGCGCGACGAAACTCAAACCGAAGAGAAGATGCGCCAATACGCTCGAGAGATCAACGCCGACGAAGAAGCTGTTGTCCAGGCGTTCGCAGAAGTCCCCGCCATGTCGCGACAACAATTCGACAGTATCGCTCAGACACTGTTTACCCTGACCAATCAGCTATCGGACACCGCGTATCAGAACGTGCAGCAGGCTCGTCTCATTACCGATATCAAGAAAGGGCAGGCCGATCGGGAGCGTTTGATGTCGGCGATTGAGCAGGCCGCTGAGGTCGTTGTGATCGCGGACGCTGAAGGGACGATCCAGTATGTCAATCCGGCGTTCGAGCAGATAACCGGATACACCCCCGAGGAGGCTGTGGGGCAAAATCCGCGTTTCCTCAAGAGCGGCGAACATGATGAAATGTTCTACACAGAGATGTGGAATACGCTCATCGGCGGTCAGCCCTGGAGCGGTCGGTTCATTAACAAGACGAAAGATGGAACGCTCTATACCGAAGAGGCAGTTATCTCTCCGGTGGTTAATGCTTCAGGTACGACGGTTAACTACGTTGCGGTTAAGCGCGACATCACCGAAGAAATCAAAATGGAAGAGCAATACCGTCAGGCCCAGAAAATGGAAGCCGTAGGGCGCCTGGCTGCGGGTGTAGCCCATGACTTCAATAACCAGTTGCAGGTTATCCTCGGCTACTCTGACATGCTAATGATGGATCGCCAACCGGGCGATCATATCTGGGATCCGATCGTACAGATTCGCCAGGCGGCTGATCGCGCTCGGTCAACCACCAGCCATTTGTTGGCCTTCAGTCGGCGGCAGTTACTGGATCCGGTGTTGGTGGATGTGGCTGAATTGCTGCATGATATGGAGAAACCGGTAGGACGGATGATCGGCGAAGATGTGAAGTTGGTTATCGCCGTTCCGCCGGGCATTAGACCTTTGCTAATCGATCAATCCGGACTGCACCAGGCGATCATGAATCTTGCGGTTAATGCCCGCGACGCAATGCCCGATGGCGGCAAGCTGGTTATCCAGGCATCGAACGTAACTTTCGACCAGGTTCAGACCGTAGAGTATCCTGAAGCGACACCGGGAGATTATGTGCTGCTTGAGGTGATCGACTCAGGCGTGGGAATGGACACCGAAACGCTGGAGAAGTTGTTCGAACCGTTCTTTACGACGAAGGAACAGGGCAAAGGCACCGGGCTGGGTATGCCTATGGTGCAGGGCTTTGTTGCTCAGAGCGATGGTTTCATGGGGATCGACAGTCAAGTTGGAGCAGGTACTACCGTTCGAATTCTCCTACCACAAGCTCCGTCGGATTCGCAATCTGGCAAGACCGATCAAACTCCGCCCCGTATCGAGAAGGCGACCGAAGGCGTGACTATTATGGTCGTCGAGGATGAGCAGGGCGTGCGGTCCTTTTTGACCCGCTTGCTGGAGCGAACCGGTTATAGCGTTTTGACGGCCGCGATGCCGTCTGAGGCGCTGGAGTTGATCCAGGGCGACGATCCCAAGCCCGACCTGGTGATCTCTGATGTGATTATGCCTGAAATGAGAGGCGACCAACTGGCCGAGAAGATGCAGTTGATCGATGAGTCGCTGCGGTTCCTGTTTATTTCGGGCTACGGACATATTGATGTCGGCGGGCATGACATCATACGTAAACCGTTCAAGTCCGAAGATATTCTTGAGCGGGTCCGAAAAGCACTGTTCCAAAATCGATAGGCCAAGTTCCCAGGTTTGCTGTGGCCCCGCTGTTTTGTTAAGATTACACTATGAATGGAAAGAATCGCAAGCAACTGACAACATTCCAGATCGCCAACATGCTCGGCGTATCGGATCAGTCAGTCTCCAACTGGATAGATGCCGGTCAGTTGTCTGCCGAACGAACGCCAGGCGGGCATCGCAGGATTCTGCCTGATGATCTGATCGCGTTTCTTAAGAAGCGGGGGATGCGAATTCCGGACGAATTGAATGTCGCCCCGACCACCATCCTGATCGTAGATGATGAGGCCGACGTTGCCGAGTGGATTGCAAACATTCTGCGTGAGAATTGTCCCGATTTTCGCATACTTACGGCGAATGATGGGTTTGATGCGGGCAAGATCATCACCGCCGAACTCCCCGATCTGGTAATCATCGATCTCTACATGCCCGGTTTGGACGGCTTTGAAGTGTGTCGCAAGATCAAGTCTGACCCACAAACACAGTCAATAAAAGTAATTGCAGCCACAGCACACCCGTCGAAACAGGCCGAACAAGCCATTGTTGACGCTGGCGCGGAGGTGTATCTCACCAAGCCGATCGAAGTCGATCAACTCGTGAGTGCCATCGGTGATCTGCTGAACTGCGACGTCTGAGACTAAACCATCTCTTTTTTTATCCTCTAAAGGGCTTGCCTGTCGTTAGATAACCCAATTCACGCAAATTCTCCAACGCACGCAAAATCTCCAATATACAAAAATTCTCCCAATACTACAAAAGAGGGGCTGCTGATCCACCGATACATCATTTGTCGCCGGCACGTGCCGGTAGTCGTTCCTGGGGTGCCGCCGGAAAGGTTGTTTATTGTCGATGGTTCTGGAACAGAAGCAAACAAACACCGTCTGCCAACGTGTCGCCAGGCGGGGCGCAAGAATATGTCCGAGGTATGTAGCGTTTGACGCAATCATATTTCCCAGCTCGGACATGCGTTGTGATCGTCGCACCGGTTTATTTCCCTTTCCCGGAGCCGATCCGCACCGCACATGCACCGCCCCCCTGGCGCACGTCTCCTTTATATCGCTCTCCGCCAACGCGGATCAATCAAATTCATCCGTCCACGAATCGGAAATCCCATCAATCAACGAAAGGAAAATGGGCAAATGGAAGAAACAATGGTAACACAACAAGAACAAAGCACGAGGGCGGGCAAGTACCTGACCTTTGCGCTGGCCGAGGAAGAGTACGGCCTGGAGATACTCAAGGTGCGCGAGATCATCTCGATGTCGGATATCACCTCCGTACCGAAAACGCCTGAATATGTTAAAGGGGTTATTAACCTCAGAGGCAAGGTCATACCAGTTATCGACCTCCGTCTCAAGTTCACTATGGAAGAAATCCCCTACACCGACGAGACATGCATCATTGTAGTCGATGTCAACGGGGTGGAAATGGGAATCATCGTTGACCACGTCTCGGAAGTACTCGACATCCCCGCAGGCGATATCGAAGACGCCCCCGAGTTCGGGGCCAGCGTGAACATTGATTTTATCCTTGGAATGGGCAAGGCCGAAGGCCGAGTCACAATCCTACTGGATATTACCAATGTGCTGTCTGCTGCGGACCTGAGCATTGCGAATAATACTGCACATGCGTAAGGCCGACCGAACCTACATTAAAACTAAGTTGGAACACGAAAAAACATCAAAACCACATAGCTGAAAGGAAATTAACATGAAATCTGGATGGACAATCGGAAAAAAATTAATTGTATCGTTTCTGTCGGTCGCCGCAATCACGGCGACACTGGGTCTGATCGGATACTACGGTATCAGCGAGGCAGGCAAGGCTATTGACGAACTTGGCGTCGTGCGACTGCCGAGTGTACAGGCCATGCTCGTCATCAGTGAAGCCCAAACGGCGATGGACAGTTCCGAGAACGCACTGCTTAGCCGTGCTATTTCATTGGAGACCCGCCAGGAGAAATACGGGGCGTTCAAATCGGCGTGGGATCGTATTGAGAAGTCGTGGGCTATCTATGAGCCCTTGCCCCAAACCACCGAAGAAGCCGTAACATGGAAACAGTTTGTGCCCGAATGGAATGCATGGAAGAAGGACCACGAAACTTACGTCGACTTGTCCAAGCAGTACGACACGCATGTTGAGAGTGTGTTCAAGGCCGACGCGACATATAAGAAAATGATCAAACAGGCGCTGGGAACCAATGGCACCAGTTTCAGTGCGTCAGAGACTCTGCTGAACCAGATCGTCAGTATCTACACGAAGCGGGCGGATGCGGGCGGAGGCAAAGACGACAAGAACGCCTTTGACCGAACGGCATTTCTCACGGTGGCGGCGCTTTTGACCATGAGCGAGGCCCAGACGGCCGTCGACAGTGCCGAAAACGCACTTCTCTGTCGCGATCTCACACTCGAGATGCGACAGGAGCACTATGTTCGTATCGCAGGCGCCTGGGACCGAGTGAAAAAGTCATTGGCGACATACGAACCGCTCCCGCAAACTGATGATGAAAAAGTGATCTGGCAGAAGTTTGTGCCCGCATGGAACACGTGGAAAAAGGATCATGAAGAATACGTTCGCCTCTCCAAAGAATACGACACCCACGTGGTGGCGAGTTTCAAGGCCGACGAGATCTACGCCAAGATGACTCAGCAAGCGTTGGTTATCAATGCCCAAAGCTTCGATAAGTCCGAAACACTCTTGACCAAGATCGTCACAATCAATCAGGAAGCGGGCGAAACGGCCGCTAGTAGCGCCAAGACTCAAGCAGCGTTCCTGAATGTCGCCTCTATTGTAGGTCTGATCATTGGCGTAGTGCTGGCGATAGGTCTGGGGATCGTGATTAGCAGGTCGATCAACAGCGCGCTGACGAAGTTGGTCCAAGGCCTGACAAACGGAGCTGAGCAGACATCATCGGCAGCCGGACAGGTCTCATCGGCCAGCCAGTCGCTGGCTCAAGGTGCCTCCGAACAGGCCGCTTCGGTCGAGGAAGTTACCGCAAGCATCGAGGAAATGGCCTCGATGACCAAGCAGAATGCAACCAACGCTGATGAAGCCAAGTCACTCGCTGCAAGCGCAACTGCAGGCACTGACAAGGGCACCGAGGCGATGGGACGCATGTCGACGGCAATCGAAGATATCAAGAAGTCCTCCGACGAGACGGCCAAGATTATCAAGACGATCGACGAGATCGCTTTCCAGACGAATCTGCTGGCTCTTAACGCAGCCGTTGAAGCCGCACGCGCTGGTGAGGCTGGCAAGGGTTTCGCAGTCGTCGCCGAAGAAGTTCGCAACCTCGCACAGAGGTCGGCCGAAGCCGCACGCAATACCGCTGAGATGATCGAAGGATCTGTCAAGAATGCTGACAACGGCGTTGCGATAAGCGCCGAAGTAGCTACCCTGCTGGATGAAATCTCAGGGAACAACGGCAAGGTCAACGATCTGGTCGGAGAGATCGCTGCGGCAAGCAACGAACAGTCCCAGGGCATCGATCAGATCAACACCGCTGTTGGTCAGATGGACCAGATTACACAGTCCAACGCCGCCAACGCCGAAGAGTCCGCCTCGGCCAGCGAAGAGCTCTCCGCACAGGCAGAGGCGCTCAGCGGGATGGTTGTTCAGTTGCAGAGCATGGTCGGCGGATCGAACGGAAACAGCGCACAGAGCGGCAGGAATCTGAACTTCCACGCCGATCACAATGCGACTGGTGCGACTAAGAGAACTTCAAAGGTTCAGCCCGCCAAGAGTACGCTTAAACGCCCCACAGTAACGCCTGTGGCTTTAGCGTCGGCGAACGAAGAAGCTTTCCCTATGGATGATGATACTAATTTGGCTTCATTCTAGTGCTCCCGTTCTAGGATGAATTCAGTCTCGAGCGCCCCGGTCAGCATTCCGGGGCGCTCGGGGCCACTATTACACCAATGCTTACAAGGACCAAGGAGTCCGATAATGCAGAATTTAACCAGATATTTTGTGATCACTGCCGCCGTATTGTCCCTGATCGGCGGTACCGCAGTCGGTAAAGAACCCACCGTTGAGACAGGCATGTTTGCGGCGATGGCGGCGTTGACCGAGACATCCGCCGACGCTCCCGCAGCAAAAGCCGAAGGCTGGCAGAAACCTATTCCCATCGGTTTCTACCTCGACTACACGATGGCGACTGACTACATCTGGCGCGGGATGAACTTCAGCGAGCACTCAAAAGAAGGCAGCGAAACCCTCAACCACCAGCTAACCGCAGGCGTCAACTACGACACCGGCGACTTCGGAACGATCGATTTCTCGGTATGGCTCGAGTGGTACGGCGACAACGATAAGGTCAATGCAGCCGGCGACAGCAACCTCCAGGAAGTCGACTACACCATCGCATGGACCTACGATCTGTCGAAGCTCATGCCAGCGGTTCCGGTCGAACTGACCCTCGGATGGATCGGTTACGATTTCCCCCAAACCCGTAACGACCCCGGATTCACCAACGAATTCTTCATCGGCCTGGCGCTGGACGATCAGACCCTCTTCGGTGAAAACTGGTTCGCACTGAGCCCAACCGTCACGTACTACCAGGACCTCGACGATGTCGGCGGCGACGGACAGGGCTCATGGCTCGAGTTCGGAATAAGCCACGAATTCGCACTTGCCGGTTGCCCCACAATGGGCAGCGTCCCGTTCATCAAGGACCTGACACTGACACCCTCGATCACCCTTGGCGTGGACATTGGATACATCGACTCAGGCACACGAGTCGCCAACACGGTGTACGGCCTGGCAGTCGGATACGATCTCGGCGAAGCCATCGGTCTGCCCGAACAGTACGGCAGCATTAGCGTAACCGGTTTCCTGAACTACTCGGACGCAATCGCCGACGACTCAGCCAACATCAATCTCAACGATGAGTTCTGGGGTGGGTTCAGCGTCGGATGGGAATGGTAAGGTCCGTGTTTGCACGGTAAAACTCGCTTGTTCGCTGTTTTTCTCAGTTGTTTTCCTTTCCTACTGTAAGGCATCGGGGCGTCTCCTGCCCAGAGACGCCCTGGTGTCTAGCGGTTCGCGGTGATCTGGTTCCGCCAAGGGGCCTGTCCGACGCGATCCAGTCTCCGTTAAAGAACGACGTCAAGGCACTCAATGAACAGCAGGGGGCAGAGATTATGCGTGTAGAGTCCGTCGTGCGAAGGCACGGAGTTATTTGATACGCAAAGGTGAATATAATGTTCGAACACCAAAGGCCGCTACCGACTACAGGCGATGGCGAAGACGCATTGCCAGCCGGGCCAGTGAGCCCTCCAGCCCGATCACGCATCCGCCGACCTGTTCTGGTTCCCTTGGCGATTGCGATTCTAGCGTTGGTCGGCACTATCACGTTCCTGCTCCGCCATGACGCGCAGGCGAGGATATCTGCCGAGTCGGCTGAGGCATTCGACCGCGTGTCGGAGGTATTCGAGACGACTTTAGCGGAGGATGCCAGCTTGTTGGGCGCTGCGTTGGAAGCCTTGGACGGCGATGAGTCGCTCCGATCGGCCTTCATCGCCAGAGACACCGATGCCCTCCTAACCG
>JABGPF010000216.1:1975-9363 GCA_018645065.1 Phycisphaerales bacterium | reverse complement strand
TTCGCGACAGCAAGGGAAGATTGTGGGCCGCCACCAATGGTCACGGTATCAATTTGTATAATCCGCGGACCAATGCATTTCAAAGGTTTCAACATCACCGAAACGACCCTGACGGCCTGGCGGACAATTCGGTCTGGGATCTTTTTGAAGATACAAACGGCGCTATCTGGGCGCCCACATTCAACGGTTTGGACCGCTACGACGCCGCGGGGTTGCGATTCAAACATTACAGGCATTACCCCGGTAATCCAACGGGGCTCACCGACAATTCCGTACAGTCCTTCGCTGGAGACAAGGAGGGAATGCTTTGGATCGGCACTCGCGGTGGCGGACTGAATCGATTCGATCCGGTAAAGCAAACGTTCACGCATTATTTACACGACCCAGACAATCCTAACACGCCAAGCAGCAATACTGTGCTGGCTTTTGCCCAGACCCAAAACGGTGTCTTATGGATCGGAACGGGGACAGGGCTGGATAGATTTGATCCTCAGAAAAAGACATTCACGCATTACCAGCATGACCCGAAAGATTCGGGCACATTGAGTCACGGGGCTGTCAGGGGCGTGGATATCGCCCAGGATGGTTCATTATGGCTCGGTATGTATGGCGGAGGGCTCGACCGGTTCGACCCGGTCACCCGTAAATTCACTCATTTCATGCCAGAGCAAGATAATCCGAACAGCCTTGTATCGGAATGGGTCTATGTCGTTTTCATCGATTCTTCCGGTAAGGTCTGGGTTGGCGGCGAGGGCGGGCTCAGTTGCCTCGACCCCAAAACGGGGAAATTCACCAACTATAATACCGGAAAATTAGATTTCAACACTCGCGCAATCTACCAGGACCAGCATGGGACTGTCTGGATTGGCACCAATGGCGGATTGAAGCGATTTAATCCGGAATCGCAGACATTCACCGAATATAATACGAGCGATGGCCTGGCTGGCAATATGGTTGTAAGTATTATCGCCGATGACCAGGGATTTCTTTGGATCGGCACGAATAAGGGACTGTCCAAATTCGATCCTAAGAGGGAAACATTCCGTAACTACGACGCACGAGATGGGCTGCAAGGCAATCAGTTTCGACGCAATGCCGTATATAAAACTCCGGATGGCGAACTGTATTTTGGCGGGGTCAACGGGTTCAACTCATTCTTTCCCGAAAAAGTGGTTGATAATCCTCATATCCCTCCGATTGCCCTGACCGATTTTCAGTTATTTAATCGTTCTGTGAGTATCGGCGGCGATTCACCGCTGCAACAGCACATAAGCGTTGCTAAACAGATTACTCTTTCGCACGATCAATCGGTGTTCAGTATTGAGTTCGCCGCATTGAACTACAGAGATTCAGCGAAGAATCAATACGCCTATATGATGGAGGGCTTCGATGAAGATTGGATATACGTTGGCAGCAACCGCCGTTTCGCCACGTATACGAATCTGGACCCAGGCGCATATATTTTTCGCGTGAAGGGGGCCAATAATGACGGCTTGTGGAACGAGCAGGGAACATCGATCGCAGTTGTGATTCTCCCGCCCTGGTGGGAAACATTATGGTTCTACAGCGCTATGGGGACCCTGGTCCTGATCATTGTCTCTGCAGTCACGTTCTACGTTATAAAACTACGCAGAGAAATCACCAACCGCAAAAAGGCGGAAGAGGATCTTGGCGACAGCAGGAAAAAATACCAACAAATAACGGAGGGTATCGAAACAGTAGTCTGGGAGTATGACATCCCCACTGACACTTGGGCGTATGTGTCACCGCAGTCTGAAAGATTACTGGGATACGCTCCGGAAGAATGGACTGACCTGTCATTCTGGAGCGAGCACGTTTATGAAGAGGACCGCCAATGGGCGTCAAAATACTGTGCTGACTGTACGGCCCGGGGAGAATATCATGATTTCGAGTATCGCTTCCTGAAAAAAAATGGAGAAGTAATCTGGGTAAGAGACGTCGTTAATGTTGAAATGGAAGGCGATACGCCGGTAAAAATGCGCGGGTTCATATCAGAAGTAACCCAACGCAAAAAGACCGAGAAAAAACTGGAGGAAAGCGAAGTACGTTTCCGTACGCTCGTAGGGAACATTCCCGGTGTAAGCTACCGCTGCAAATGCAATGAAGAATGGAGTATGGAATTCATCAGTGACGAAATCGAAACGCTCAGCGGATACCCGGCAACGGACTTTCTACACAACGCTGTTCGATCATACGCATCAATAATCCATCCGGAAGATCGCCCCAACTCGGACAAGATTGCCCAGGAAGCAATTGACAAGAAGGAAAAATTCGAACTTGAATACCGCATTATCGCCTCTGACGGCACGATTCTCTGGGTCTATGAGAAGGGGCAAGGCATATTCGATGAACAAGGTAAAGTTCGATTCTTAGATGGCGTAATAATTGACATTACCAACCGCAAGACGGCTGAAAAGCAGCGATTCAACCTTGAACGACAAGTGCAGCACGCACAGAAACTCGAAAGCCTCGGCGTACTGGCCGGTGGAATCGCCCATGATTTCAACAATCTCCTGATGGCCATTCTGGGCAACGCCGATCTGGCGATGGACGAACTGGCGCCCCACGCACCGGCGCGCGAAAACATCCAGGAGATCGAGAAAGCATCAAAACGAGCAGCAGAACTGGCAAAGCAGATGCTCGCCTATTCGGGCAAAGGAAGATTCGTTATCGAACCGATCAACCTGAACGAATTTGTCGAAGAAATGGCGCACTTGCTCGAAGTCTCAATATCAAAAAAGGCGGTGCTCAAATTCAACTTCGCCGACAACCTGCCCTCATTCGACGGCGACGCCACGCAAATCCGACAAATTATCATGAACCTCATAACCAACGCATCCGAAGCCATCGACGACACGAGCGGGGTGATCGCTCTATCGACCGGCGTGATGCATTGCGACCGGGACTACCTCGACAGTATTAACGAAATCCTGCTCGCCAGCCTGGAAGAACCGCTGGCCGAAGGCGTCTACACCTATTTTGAAGTAGCTGACACCGGTTGCGGTATGGACGCCGAGACCATTGAAAAGATTTTCGACCCGTTCTTCACAACAAAATTCACCGGACGCGGACTGGGAATGGCCGCCGTTATGGGCATCATCCGCGGGCACGGCGGCGCGATCAGAATCTACAGCGAGCCAGATAAAGGCACAACGTTCAAGATGCTCTTCCCCGCCACAAAATCGCCCGACGGAGATGAGGCAACCACAAAACGCAATAATGCTGAACCCAAAGAATGGCAAGGACATGGGACCATTATGATCGCCGATGACGAAGAGACCGTGTGCGCCGTCGGTAAACAAATGCTCGAACGGTTGGGCTTCAGCACCCTGCTAGCCGCTGACGGTCGCCAGGCAGTCGACATATTCGAATCCCACGCCGATGAAATAGTCTGCGTCCTTCTCGATCTCACCATGCCCCACATGGACGGAGCAGAGGCATTTCGCGAACTACGCCGCATCAACCCCGATGTAACAGTAGTGCTCTGTAGCGGTTATAGCGAACAGGACGCCACCGAACGTTTCGCGGGCAAGGGTCTGGCCGGTTTCATCCAGAAACCGTACAACATGGCGACACTGAAAGATAAACTAATTGAAGTCTTGCCAAACGCAGTAAACTAAATCAACGACAATGAGCCTTTGAGCTCTTGGCGGATCGCCCCTGCTGGCAATCGTAGATCCTGCTGCGATCAACCACCGCAGGTCCAATCTGCACCCGGGCAATATCCCTTGCCCCTGTCGGACGAAAACCATATCATCGGTGGGCTGCTTAAGATCAAGAACACCCCTCAAGCCACAGGCGAAGGAGCCGGATCATGAAAAAGGCAAATTCAAATATCTCGCGGCGGAGTTTTCTCGCCGGAACCGCTGCGGCGATCGCCCTACCAACGCTTATTCCTGGATCGGTGCTTGGTAAAGACGGCGGGACGGCGGCTTCTGATCGCATCGCAACCGGGCACATCGGCCTGGGCGGACGCGGCTCGGGACACCTCGGCGGATTCATTGCCCGTTCAGACGCCCAACCCGTGGCCGTCTGCGATCCGTACAAGAGCAGATGCGACAAAGCAGTCGCCAGAGTCTCGCAAAAACATAAAGGATGCAAAGGATACCAGGACTACCGCGAACTGCTGGCCCGCGACGATGTCGACGCGGTGGTTATCGCATCACCGGAAAACTGGCACGCACTGCAATCGATCCACGCCGCCCAAAAGGGCAAAGACATCTACTGCGAGAAGGCGATTTCGCTAACGGTCGCAGAAGGCAGAGCGATGGTCAAAGCAGTTCGCCGCTACGGCCGCGTTCTGCAAGTGGGCACCCAGCAGCGGTCCGATGCACGATTCCGCCTGGCCTGCCAACTGGCGCGAAACGGATATCTGGGCAAAGTTCACACGGTGAAAGTCGGCGTTCCGGGCGGACGCGCATTACCGATAATGCCCGCCAAAGACGCCCCGGCGGACCTGGACTACAAGATATGGCTCGGACCGGCGCCCTGGTCGCCCTACACCGATAAAAAATGCAGCTTCAACTGGTACTTCATGCAGGATTATTGCGCCGGATGGATTCAGTCCTGGGGCGTGCACCACTGCGATATCGCACTCTGGGGCCTGCCCCAGCTCGGAAAGGGGCTCATAAAAGCCTCAGGAACCGCAACCTTCCCCAAAGAAGGACCTGCAAACACCTCGATCACCTGGAACACCAAACTCACCGCAGCCGACGGGACCGTGATGACCTTCTGCTCGAACAAAGAAGCCGGCCATCCGCAAGGCGTGCGGTTTGAGGGTGACAAGGGATGGGTCCACGTGCGGCGCGGAGCGATAAAGGCAAGCTCGCCAGCACTGCTGCAAACCGTTTTCACAACGTCCGACGAGAAACTCTACGTCAGCACGAACCATCACAATAACTTCTTCGACTGCATCCGCACGCGACGCGACCCAGCGGCTGCGATCGAGGCGGGGCACCGCGCGACGGCGATTTCGCTGGTGGCTGACACCGCAACGCGATTGAGACGTGAAGTTAAGTTCGACTGGGACAAAGAGAAGTTCATCAACGACAAAGCGGCCGACAAAATGCTCGCCCGCCCCATGACCGCTCCGTGGCGAATCTAAGGTAAAGAGAATGAAAGCAAGACATATTATCGTTATCACGTTTCTCCTGGCCGCTCTGGCCTGCCCCATGCTGCAGGCGGCCACGCTGGATGAAAACTTCACCGCGCTAGCCAAATACACCGACAACGACAGCACGGTGGCGGTGAAGGCGGTCGAAGAGGCGGTCTATCGCGCCTCGAACGACCCAAAAGCCAGCGCGGACCTCGCAGCACGCTTGATCTCGCTGATCGAAAGCAAAACCGCGACGGTTGAGTCAAAAGCTCTGGCCTGCCAACTCATTCCGCTAGTGGCGAACGCAAGTGCGGTTAAACCGCTGACAGCGTTGATGGACGACCCGAAAACCGCCAGCCCCGCGCGAGGGGCTCTGCAACGACTCAGCGGACCCCAAGCCGCCAAAGCACTCCGCGACGCGTTGGACAAAGCGACAGGCATCGCCAAAGTCGGACTGATAAACTCCATCGGAGCGCGACGCGACGCAGAGGCGACCGCAGCGTTAAAAGCGTTAACCACCGACAAGGACGCCGAAATCTCAGCGGCTGCAATCGCAGCACTTGGCGAGATCGGAACCGCCGATGCGGTAGCCGCCCTGACCGACAAAAAACTCAAGCCCACAGACGCGCTGCTCGACGCACTGCTGCAATCGGCGGAAACCAACGCAACCTCAGCGACCACCATCTACAAGAGATTAGCTACCGTCGATGACAACAACTGGAAATGGGCCGGCCTGACCGGTCTGTCGAAATCCAGCCCCGCCGACGCGCTGACACCGTTGATGACTATTCTCGACAGCGACAAGCTCAAACAACAGGCCCGGGCGCTGAGCCTGCTCACAACCCTGCCCGGGGAAAAAGTAACCCAGGCGATGACCGCAAAACTCGCCTCCGGCGATGCTGGCCGGAAGGTTCTGCTGCTGGGGGGCTTAGCGCAAAGAGGCGATCAGACAGCAGGCGACGCGGTAGCAAGGCTCTTGGGCGACAAGGACGCCGCCGTAAAATCCGCGGCGATTGCAGCACTGGGGAAAATCGGTGGGATCAACCATGTCGAAGCGTTGGCGAAAATCGCAGCCGCTGAAAACAACCAAGCCGCACGCGCCAGTCTGGCGAGCCTGCCGGGTGAAAAAGTTAACGAATTCTTGCAGGTGGGAATCGCCAGTGGCCCGGCGGCTATCCGCATCGAAGCAATCGCAGCGTCCGCCGCTCGCGGAGCAGCAAACACCATACCCGTAATGCTGACCGCAGCGACGGACCCCGACGCAACAGTCCGCCAGGCCGCATGCAAAGGGCTCGCGCAACTGGCCGGTAAAAACGAACTGCCCAAACTC
Source organism: Phycisphaerales bacterium (assembly GCA_018645065.1). Classification (GTDB taxonomy): domain Bacteria; phylum Planctomycetota; class Phycisphaerae; order SM23-33; family SM23-33; genus BS750m-G57. Next base: position 2,917 of record JABGPF010000216.1, on the reverse strand, counting down.
GTCGCTATCCTGGTAAAGGCGCCCGCTACCGATCACCAGGCCCTAAGCCAGGCGATTCTCGCAACCGGAAGACGCATCGAAGACAACCCAATGGCCTCCAAAGCGATTATCGCAGGGCTCAAAAACGCCGACGCCGCACCCGCAGCAGCCCTGCTGAAAACGATAGCGTACTTCGGCGGGGAAGACGCCCTGAAAGCCGCCTCAAAACGCATCGACTCCAAAGACAAAATCGTCAGCGACGCCGCTCTGCGGGCGGTCACCAACTGGCCAACCGCAGAAGCATGCGACACCCTGCTGAAAATCATACGACACACCAACAACACCACCCACCGCATACTTGCAATGCGTGCATACTTCCGCCTGGCTCCGCTGTCGGACGACCCCGCCGCAGCTTTGGCGACCATTCGCAAGCGAGTGAAAACACCGGCGGACAAGCAGATGATGCTCTCGGCGATCGGCAGTTCACCGTCAACCGATTCGCTGACGATGGCGGTTTCAATGCTCAAGGATCCCGACGTCACGAGCGAGTCGGCGTTGGCGGTTATCGCGATCGCACAACAGTTGGCGACCAAATCGCCGACGGCTGCACTGGACGCATGCGAAAAGGTAAAGGCCACTAACCCGCCGAAGAATATTCTGGCCAAAATCGATGCCGTCGAAAAACTCGCCAAACGCAAACCCCGACGCTCGTCGCGAGCCAGTAAGAGCTACGATCAAAAAGTAGTCGACGCACGCAAAAAACAACTCGCCGCCGCCGCACCGAAAGGTTGCAAAATGGTTCTATACCTCGACTGCGGCGTGGAGAAATCCGCAGGCGCAGCTTCAGGCCCGAAGATCGAGCAGTTAACCGGCGGGTCGTGGGCGTGGGGCAATACGAGACACATCCCGGCAGGAACCGTCGCATACGACGGAAACAGCGTAAACTTCTCGCTGACCGGACTG
>JABGPF010000216.1:0-1965 GCA_018645065.1 Phycisphaerales bacterium | reverse complement strand
AAGAAGCAATACGCTCTGGGATTCAGTTGGTGGGACCCAGACGAGAACGGACGCGCCCAATCGGTGTCAGCAACACCAAAGGGCGGCGCCAGCACCCTACTGATCAAAGCCGCCAAGCTGCCGGCCGCAAAACACGCCGAACTTACCGTTGGCATCCCAAAAGCGATCACCGCCAAAGGCCAAGCCGCAATATCCTTCAAACGCGCAGGCCAATCCAACGTGGTTGTCGGCGAGATTTGGCTCTGGGAGGCAGGCCCGGACGCGGCGATCAAAATTCCCGCAATAACCAAGGCCCCGCCCGCCGCGCCAAAACCCACAACGAAGCTGCCCCTGATAATGCCCACACCAAAAGACCCGTCCAAAACAAACGTCCTGATCGTAACCGGCGTGGACTATCCCGGGCACAAATGGAAGCTAACCGCGCCGGTGGTCGCCAACTTCCTGGCCAAGGACAAGCGACTGGAAGTCCAAACAGTCGCCGACCCGCACCAGCTATCGTCGCCTACGCTGCACAAATACGACGTGGTCGTAGTGCACTTTATGAACTGGAAAGTACCCGCACCGAACAAAGCCGCTCGCGAAAACTTCAGCAAGTTCATCGCTGCCGGCGGCGGGATGGTAATGGTCCACTTCGCCTGCGGAGCATGGCAGGATTGGCCCGGATTCGTAGAGATCGCCGGGCGAGTGTACAATCCGAAATTCCGCGGCCATGATCGACGCGGAAAGTTCACCGTCGAGATTGTCGACAAGAATCACGAGATCACCAAGGGCATGAAAAACTTCGAAACGTTCGACGAACTCTACACATGCCTGGACGGGAAAACGCCGATTGAAATTCTCGCCCACGCTAAATCAAACGTGGACAAAAAATATCACCCGATGGGCTTCGTGCTGAAGTTCGGTAAGGGCAGAGTTTTCCACTCACCCCTCGGCCACGACGTAAAAGCGTTCGACGCACCAGGCGTACAAGAACTATTCACACGCGGCACAGCCTGGGCGGGAAACCTGACACCCACGAAATAATTCACCGTTGTCGTCGCCGTGTTTACTGACGACTAGACGGGTAAAGCGCGGGGCGTTGCCCCGCCGCTAAACGGGGCTCCGTTACGTGAATTTCATTGCTCGCTACTTGTACTCGCGACACGCTTCGGCGTAGGCTTCTATGTTCGCCCAGGGCACTTCCGGTTCGAGCATGTGCGTTGGGCAGCACAGCAGCCCGCCTGCGTCGCCCACGGCGTCGAGGTTGCGTTTGACGGTGTCTTTGACTTCCTGGGGTGTAGCGAACGGCATGGTGCTTTGGGTTCCGATAGATCCGTTGAACGCCAGACGATCGCCATACTCTGCGAATATTTCCGTAGCCTCCATGCACTCGGGCTGAACGGGGTTCAGCACGTCGATCCCGGCGTCGATAAGTTCGGGGATCAGCTCGGTAACGTGTCCGCAGGAATGATACTGGATGATCACGTCGGGCTTTTTCGCTCGGGCGGCTGCGATCACTCGCATGAGTCGCGGTTTGAGCCATTCGGCGTACATATCTTGCGACATCATGATCGAATTTTGCATTCCGATATCGTCGCCGAGTGCGATAATGTCGGCTCCGGCGGCGGCGTATTTCTCCGCCCGCAGGCAGGCCAGGTCGGTTATCTTGTCGAGTATGAAGGCGGCCTTTTCGTCTCCCATCGCCATTTCGAGCATGATGGTGTCCATCCGGCGCATATACCAGGCGGTTTCCCAGACGGTGCATTCCATCCAGATTTGGGCAGCCAGTCCGCGAGCCTGAATGCCTGCGATTTCGTCATCGAGGTACGACCAGTCGGCTGAGGCGAAATCCGGCCAGGGGTAGTTTTCGAGCTGTTCGAGGGTTTCGAGTTTCTCCAGCGGATGGCGCATCTTTGTCATGTGATGCGCTTCCTTACCGCCCGGTTCGTGGGCGACGCCCCATATGTCCATGCGGGCTCCGTCGGC
>JABGPF010000527.1 GCA_018645065.1 Phycisphaerales bacterium | reverse complement strand
ATCGCCTCGGCGACACCTGCGTCTATCGCCTCGATTTTAGCGCATATATTGTTCAGGTAGTTCAGGCTTTTGATGCACGGATCGAGCATGTTCGCCGATACGCGAACGGTCTTGGCGATGATCACCGCCATTCCGTTTTCGTACATTTCGGGCGGGTACAGTGCGATGCTGTCGGCGATGATGAATGTGCTGGGGTTGGAGCATTTGAACGGGCTGAGCCCGAGCGTCCCGGCGCCGCGGGTGACGACAAGGCGAATGTAGCCGTTGACCACGCCGTTGGCGGCGATTGACTCGTACATCGCATCGACGATCTCCTGCTTGGTCTGCTCGATCGGGAGACGGAGCTTGCGTGCAGATTCATATAGGCGGTCTATGTGGAGTTGGCATTGGAATATCCGCCCGTTATAGACGCGGATACCCTCGAAAACACCGTCACCGTAAAGCGTAGCATGATCAAAAACGCTCAGGCGAGCGTCAGACTGATCAACCAATTTTCCGTCAAGCCAGACTTTCATCGTAAACTCCTGTAATTAGCGTATCGGCATGATACGCGGATCGGATCAATTGGGCAATAGTGCAAATTAAACTAGTGAATCTTTGGCGAGGTGTAACCTTTCCTTGTCGGCGGGCACAATGTTTGTGTTAAGACGATAGACCGGCCGCTATAGGCCGGCATCGAAATGCAGAAAGGCAAGGTGGCATCGTGAAGACACTACAGAAAACACTGGTTCTAGCGTTAGTACTCGCCAGCGGACTCGGATGCGAAAATCGAGCCCGGGCCGAATACCCCGTGCTGCACAACGGGCAGGTTGTCAGCGAATACCAAGTCGCCAAGCCGAACAAGGCGCCGGACGAATTCGAACCTAACTCAAAACGTGACATGGCGTTACAGATATTCACCAATCAAACGCAACTCCACACGATAAACCCCGACGGCGACGAAGACTGGATCATGTTCGTACCGGATCAGTCCGGGCGATACGTTCTGGAACTCACCGACGCGACGATCGATCTGGAAGGCGAACTCTGGGCACAGTCCGGTAAAGATAGGGAAAAACGCCTCGAAAAATTCAAACTCCCCCGAGGGCGAACCGCTGCGCTCCAGGTTGACGTCACCCCAAACGTGGGATACTTCAAGGTTCGAGTCGAAGCCGAAGATAATGACGATATCGGCGCCTACCGCATAAGTGCCCGCCAACTAACCGCTTCCGGACCGGAACAGCCCAACGTGAGACGCCCCGATGTGTTCGAGTCTGACAATGATCCGGAAATTGCGATCGGGATTGAAGATGACGTTACGCAACTCCACACGATCTACCCGCGTGATGACGAAGACTGGATGGTCTACGCACCGCAACAGCCCGGTGAATACCTGCTGAAAATCAGCAATGTCACCGCAGACCTCAAGGGCGAACTGTGGGTCCAGCGCGGAGATGATAAGGAACGACGCGTCGACAAGTTCGATGTCTCCCGCTGGGGCAGGACCATCAGCCTGCGAGCCGACGGGGCGGTCAGATACTTCAAAATACGCCTGGAAGCCGACGACAATGACGATACCGGCGACTACAGCGTTGCAGTAGTCCGCAAGGCCCCGACAGTGATCCG
>JABGPF010000215.1 GCA_018645065.1 Phycisphaerales bacterium | reverse complement strand
TCGGCATTAACGTCTGGGTGTAAATCCGGGCAGTTTGATGGCCCGCAAAAATCACCCCGTTCCAGCGGTTCTGAGCACTGATCGGAGTCCAATCATCGCGTGACAACGGAGCGGTCTGGCTCATCCCGGCCACAAAATCGGGCGTACACCATGACACCCGCAACATCCCCCCGCCTTGCGGATTCAGACAATTGACGCCCTTTTTAATGTAGAGCGGATGTGCGGGATCCTTCACATAATTCATCGGTTTGCCCGGTTCCTTCAAACCGGGGCGACGCGAGCGATATGAGTATTCACCACGTCCTTTGGTGTCGATCACCAACTCAACCACCACCCGCGACGGACGCCAAAAGGTAGTGGCTGCACTCATAACGCCGGGATGCCGACTGCCCTTAGCTCCCCGGGCGAAATGATACCACGCCGCTTGGCCCCCTCCGCTTCCCTGGCTCGACGCACTCCCAAAATAGCAACGATGACGACTCCCCCCGCGCACACCGTCGATCTGCTCAATGGCCCAGTCGGCCCAGTACACATCCAGCAGCATACCCATACGCTTCTTCAAAACCGGATCATCGGCGAAGTCGACGAGGTTGTACCATGTATTGAGGGTGTATTTCGAATATGTTGGCGAGGCCACCTCAGCCAGCAATCCCTTCGTAGCCCGCTGGCGAGCATACGCTTTGAAATACTCATCAAACGCCCGGGCCATCTCAGCGGGGCTCGACCCATCGCCATAGGTGCGGTTTTTGTAATCGGGGTGATCCTTGAAAATATGGGCGGCGCCCCAGAAGCTCACCCAGGCCATCATGTGGTGATTCTCGCTGCCCCAATACCACCAACCGCCCTTGGGTGACGCAAGTTCTTTACGACAGACAGGCGCCGACCAGGCCCAGAGCATTTCGAGAATCGCCTTCTCGGCTTTGGCGCTCATACGTCCTGGGAAATGCTTGCTCCGGCTGGAGAAGAGGAAATAAATCCGCTGCTGCAAGTAGGCGTGCCAATGAAATGAGCCAGCGTGAAATGATTTCACCGCAGCCGGGTAGAGATCTTTTTGCAGTGCGAGGATCCGGTCATCGGCCTGGGCGGTCTGTTCATTTAACCAATACGCCGCCAATGCAAAATTTTCATGATGCCACAATCCCCCCCCGCCTTTGCCCTTGGGAGGATAGGTCTGCTTCAACTGCTTCTGCAGCATCTGGTTCCGCCGATCAGCGGTTTGCTTCAGAACACGGGCAACCTGCTCGTCCAGGCGGTCCGCATTGGCGACCCCACCACCAGCGCCAACCAGGAAGAACATCACCAACGCCAGCAGAAAAGCAGGCTTCCATTTATTCATTTGTTTCACTCTGTGCGTTATCGCCTCGGTTAGGATGATTTCAGTCAGGATATTCACAACCCGCCTCAAAATCATACAAAATGACAATACGCAGAGCAAACAGTAACAATACGATCCGCCGCTGATATAGAAATGGGGAAACTACGCGACCTGCAAATTATCGATATGAAGAAGCCGCCGAACGGCCCCTAGCCAATTGCCATCCGTTACGCTACCGCTAATTCGGTGTTCTGGTTTACCCATGTGTCGCGTGCGTTATGGTCGAATTCCATACCGATGCGGTATCCTGGGGCGTGGCGGCTTAGGCAGCGTTTCACTGTCGCTTTGACTTGGCGGCTTCCGTGAGTTGCATCAGCCGGCAGGCATACTACGACTTTTTGCCCAGGATAATACCAATTTTCGCTGACCGCTCCGACGCCGCTTTGTGACAGATCGACAAGGTCGACATTGTCAATTATTCCGCCTTCGTGCGGGTCAAGACGAATGCATCGCACATCGAAATGTACAGATTCTCGCCTGTGTCGTCTTCGCTCAATTGCTTTTATTGTGGTCTCTGGCATATGAATAGTCTCCTGCTGGTCTTCGTATTATCCAGTATCGGACGAGTAGCGAGGGCACTGAAATAAGGCGGAAAATATTTTCTAATCCGGACGATATTCACGTAAAACTCGCGTTTTTGCGTGAAAACCAGCACCGTAGCGGGTAAAAAGGGGTAGCGTGAAAATTGCTCTAGCCCAGTTCAACCCGATAGTAGGCGACATACGCCAAAACCTTGCGCGCAGCGAGGAGTTTATCGCACGCGCAAAATCCGCGGGCGCTGATATCGTAGCATTCGGTGAGCTGTCGCTACTGGGATACCCCCCTCGCGACCTGCTGAAAAAGGACGGGGTCGTCGCCGACTCAGTCGCCGCGGTGGAACAACTGGCCGGAGCCTGCGACGGAATAACTGCACTTGTGGGCTTTGTTCGCCCGAACCCCGACCCCTCAGGACGCCCCCTGCAAAACGCAGCGGCTGTGCTGGCAAACGGGCGAGTCGAGAGCGTGCATGTTAAAACGCTACTTCCCACTTACGACGTATTCGACGAGACTCGCTACTTTGAACCGGGCCAGCGCCCCGGGTGCATCGAAATCAACGGTCGACGTATCGGGCTCAGCATCTGCGAAGATCTCTGGGACGCAGACGCCCTGGGACGCGAACTGTACGGCCAGGACCCGATCGCAATGCTCGCCCAAGACGGAGCCGAACTGATAATCAACATGTCAGCGAGCCCTTACGAACAGGGAAAAGCCAAAACACGCGAAGAACTCTTCACCCGCCAAGCCGCACGGTCCGGGTTAGCGATACTGTACGTTAACCAGGTGGGCGGTAATGATGAGTTGGTGTTCGACGGGACGAGTTGCGCCATTTCACCCAATGGTGAGATAATCGCACGAGCAAAAGGGTTCAGCGAAGATCTGCTGCTAATCGACCTGGACGAACCGACCCAGCGGATAGAAGAACTCGGCAGCGAGATGTCCAGACTCTCGGCGGCGTTGAAACTAGGCCTGAAGGACTACGCGAGCAAATGCGGGTTCAGCAGCGTGGTGTTCGGTTCATCAGGCGGGATCGACTCTGCGGTGGTTGCAGCACTCGCCGCCGACGCCGTGGGCCCTGAAAACGTCTACTCAATCGCAATGCCAAGCCGCTACAGCAGCGATCACAGCCTCAGCGACGCCGAACTACTCGCGAAAAATCTCGGTATCCACTACCAGGTCGTCCCGATCGAACCGATGCACACCGCCTACGAAGGCGCTATGGAAAATCTGCTGGCTGGGGGGAATCTGGACATAGCAGGCGAAAACATCCAGGCTCGTATCCGCGGCGCCCTGGTAATGGCCGTCTCCAACGCATTTGGACACCTACCGCTGGCTACTGGAAACAAGTCCGAGCTATCTACGGGATACTGCACGCTTTATGGCGATATGTGCGGCGGCTTGGCGCCTATCGGCGACGTATTAAAAACGCTGGTGTACGAACTGGCGGAACAATTAAATGCAGAAGCTGGCTCAGACCGGATCCCGCGCGGTATAATTACGAAAGCCCCGAGCGCAGAACTAAAACCCGACCAGTTCGACCAAGACAAGCTACCGCCCTATTCGCTTCTGGACGAGGTGATTTCGCGATACGTCGAACGCGATCAGACAGCAAGCCAGATCATTGACGCCGGTTTCGACCCGGATATAGTGAACCGCGCAGTGCGAATGGTCGATGCAAATGAATATAAGCGTCAACAAGCCGCTCCAGTGATAAAAGTTACCACCAAAGCGTTTGGCGCCGGACGACGAATGCCCATAGCCCAACGATACGTTCAGGGCGATTAAGGAACAATGATTTGAAAATTCTGTGCGGACAATGCGGACAGATGAGCCTTGTAAGCGCCAAAGCCGGCGCCAAGGCTATTGCCTGCTCACACTGCGGACACAAGATTGACACAAGCGTGTCGTCTAAACCGATCAGACCGGTGTTTGACGTAGAGCCCGAAGACCAGGCCTTTGCGGTGGCTTCGCGCGAAGCGTTGGCGCGCAAAGTCCACGTAAACTGCGGGGCCTGCGGGCGCGGACTTAAAGTCAGCCTGCGAATGGCAGGTAGGAAAACAACCTGCCCGGCCTGCGGGGAACGAGTCAAATTACCACTCGCTGGTCACGAAGCCGATATGCGCCTCGAAGCGTTAATCGAAAAACGCAGCGCCGCATTCTTTGCCGCACAAGCAGAAGCCGCCGCCGAGGAAACGTCAGCATCGATAATGAATTTCGACGAGTCGGAACTGGCCGAACTGGCTACATACGTCGATTCAGACAGTTCAAAAGACGATATCGCGATAGAAATATCAGACGAAGACGACGAAATGATGCACCGTTCGGCCGAGGCGATGGAAGACAGAGATATTCTGGCTCTCCGCGCGGCGGTTTCAGCAATTTCGCATCGACCCGCATCATCGCCTGATGAACTGCCCGCACTGCAAAAAGCGGCCAAGCAGCATAAAACAGTAACCAAACGCAGCATGTCAGGACAGAATAAACTCCTGATAACCATCGCTGCGGTGTTATGTATTTCAGCGGGAATATGGATGACGGTGAAGTTTATATTCAACGACGCCCCACCGGCCGATCCGAACTCCATCGCAGGGTTCGACCCGGGAAAAACCGACCTAACACCAAACACAGGCTCAAACACCCCCGCCACAAAACCGGTAACCACCAAGCCAATCATCGACAAACCCATACCACCGGTCACACCCAAGATCATCGCAGCGTGCCGAGCGGTTACCAGCGTTACCGACTCGTTCGCAAGCGGAGGGTTCTTCCCTGCGAAACCTGGAAAAGTTTACTGCCGGATAACCGTACAAGTCAAAGCCGGTGACGACAAGGTGGAATTCTCTAACTACGGTGAGTCCGCAAAGCTGCAAATCGGGCTGAACTCCTTCACCTCGATAGGCGAACCGGTGAAAACAATCTTCCCAACACTCCCGCAACGGAAGCATTTCATCATACCGTCAAAAACCAGCAAAACGCTCACAATGCTCTTTGATCTACCGGAAAAGGCTCTGGGGAAAACCGGAGCCAGGGGCGTTGTAACCCTGGGCAAGCTGCCGCCCATGAGCATACAGTTGGGGAGTCCGGCGCACGTATTACCGGCTGCCGCGGTGACCGATAAATCCAAACCCTACCTGGAAATCGCACCGCGCAACACCAGACCAATGTTGAGCGACCCGGTAATGGCCGCCATCCAACGCACCACGCCCCAAAAGCTTTCGATTCGCAAAGGCCCCGCCGACGGTTCAGTAAAGCTGTCCCTGGGCTCGGGCGAGATCACCGGAGCGGCGACACGCGACTCACGCGGACTCTACGTCGCACAATTAAAACACAACAAAAACACGCTCGACTGCCTCCTGCGTTTCTCGCACGGTGGACGCGAAGCGATCCTGTACATGAGCGAAGAACCGTTCCACCAACTAACATTCGCACAGACAGGCTGGTCAAAGAGCCTGCCGATTGTCCCGCAAATCACCGACACCGTCAAACCCAAGCCCAAACCGCCCGTGTATAAACCCAAACCCAAGCCCCCAACTAACGGCGGTGGCGCACGGAAACCAGGATTCTTCGGGGTCTGAAAACCCAACCCGCCCCAAACGCAGCGCCGAAAACATAACACCATGGCCAGCGAAGCACCCAAACGCCTGAAATTCATCGGATGCGAGATAATCTTTCGCGAGGCATGCGCACTGGCGGCAGCTTCACCTCATCGAATCGACCTGGAGTTCCTGCCGAAAGGTCTGCACGATCTGGAAACCCAGGACATGCACACCACCATCCAAAATGCAATCGACGCGGTAAACCCCGACGACAAATACGACGCGATTCTGCTGGGCTACGCCCGATGCAACGACGGAGTAGTAGGCCTGACCGCAGGCGACATCCCGCTGGTGATACCACGCGCCCACGACTGCATCACGCTGTTCTTCGGATCGCGAGATGCTTACCAAGAATACTTCAACGACAATCCCGGAACATACTACCTGACAACCGGATGGATCGAACGAGGCGATTACGACCCCTCGGGCAAGTCGTTTCAGCAGCAACAGGCCCCGCTTGGGCAGGACAGCGTGCTAAAAAAACTCGGGCTCGACGACTCCTACGAAGAGATGGTCGAAAAATACGGTAAGGACAACGCCGACTACATAGTCCAATCAATGGGAAACTGGCGCGACGGATATTCGAAAATCCTCTACCTGAAAATGGGCGTATGCGACGAGAAACAGTTTGTCGACATCGCCGCAGAGCGCGCAAAAGAAAACAACTGGGAACTGGAGCTTCGCGACGGCGATACGAATCTGCTGGCCAAGCTGATGAACGGGCGATGGGACGACGACATTCTCACCGTTCAACCGGGACAAAAAATCACCGCCCGCAACGATGACCAGGTGCTCGGCGCCGAATAAGCCCCCTACTTGCGGATATGCTCAAGTGCGGTTCGCGCGGCGTCAGCGGCGGGACCGCTCCGCCCCGAAAGTCTGAGCAAGGCGCCAATCGCGTCTTTCGCGTCCGGTCCGATCATGCCCAATGCGTATGCGGCATGGCGGTTGACCGACCGGCTGCTCAACGCTGCGATCAAAGCCGGCACGGCGCCCTTACCCCGCGGCCCCATTTCACCAATCGCCACCGCAGCCTGTATGCGAGCCTGAGCATCGCCTCGGGTTTGGACCACGTCGGCGAGCACTTTAATCTCAGGGTCCGCATCGGGGAGTATCTGGAACAGCGAGAACGCTGACCATACGCGAACCATCGCGTCAGGATCCGCGAGCTTTTTCCGCAGTGCGGGAACCACCGTATCGGCCTGGGGCGGCGCCGAGCCTGCAGCGGGCTGACATATTCTGCCCAGCGCCCGTGCGGCGTATGCGCGTAATTCGGCGTCGTCTGAGTCCATGGCTTCAATAATATCCGCTGCAGCGCCGCTGGCGACAGAGCCCATGTTCGCCAATTTCTCAGCGGCCCGGATGCGGTTGGTTTTACTATCGGACTTCAACCCCGCGATCAATGCTTCAAGGCGTTTATTCTGACGCTCGGCGTGTCGAGTCGGCGGGGCCTTATCGCAACCGAGATGCCCGGTAAGAAGTACAAAAACCGCTATCGCCAATAGTGCCGTTCGTTTCATAGCCATCCGCCCAGAGCCTTCTGAGTCACTGAAAAGACCATTTGATCACTAAATAAAATAGCACGTTCTTGCTGAAAAACACATATTTATCTCTGCAAACTGAAAGATTTCCCTTGTACACCCTGAAACAGCCCATACAATTGTGTAATAGACACTGTTATTGTGAATAACTCGTTTCAGGTCAAATGCGGATTCAAACTTCACGAACATGTCAAATACCGAAAAGAAATATCAACGGGGATTTGTCAGATCGGCCCACCGCCCTGGGGCGGGATTTACGCTGATCGAACTTCTGATTGTAATCGCAATTATTGCGTTGCTTGCTGCGATACTTTTCCCGTCACTGTCGGGCTCTCGCGAACATCAGTACGACGTGCACTGCAAATCGAACATTCGCAAGCTGATGCCCGGTTTGATAACGGACATGGAGTACACGAACTGGAAATCCCGACCCAATAGTCGCGACCTTAGCGAATCGCTGAGATGCCCCAAGGGATCTTTTGAGAACTCCGGAGCCCAGGCCCTGAACGTCACCGGATCGATCAGCGAACTAAACCCCATCCCCGAATCGGTGGTGCCTAATCATGGCAAACAGTCCAACTCAGAGATATTCGGATTCCAGGAGCAGGAAGGCTACGTGCTGCCTGCCCCATTGTCGGTGGACATAACCAAGCCCGGCGGATACGGGCGGAGCCGAGGGTCATACAGTTCCAGTTCGGGCACTATCGCCGCCGGAACACCGGTCGACAGCTACTACCTGATATACGACCCCAGCAGCAGCGGCCACGTCAGAAACGGAACAATCACGGTGTCGACTCCGATTATCGGCGTGATCGTCCAAACCAAAACGCTGGACAAAACAGACTCCATCATCGGACGCAAAGGCATTACTTATCCGAGGAACCAGCATGCCCGCGGATTCGAGTCAAACGCCGAAGAAATCGAACTGTCCGATGATATGCTCACGCTGAGAATCGTAAACTTCAGCGCTTCATTCCCCGGTGAACACGTGCGAATCATCACCGAAGCCGGGGGCATGGGCTCTGGAAGTTATGGCGTGAACGGACTGGTCGATCCCATGCGAACCCGTCCGGACCAGATCCTTATGTCCGAATACGGTAGTTCGATAATCTACCCGCACTCCAATGTGCACGATGACACTCTCGATCGCCTTTACGACGAAGATCGACTCCACTTCGGGCGACTCAACGTGGGACTGGTCAGCGGTTCGGTAATATCGCTCGAACCTGAAAATCTCGAAAGCAACAGCCCCTGGTGGCGCCCCGACGAATAACCCCGCACCACGCCGAGCGTTAAAGCCTGCGTAAATGGAAACCACCGTCGATATTGATCACTTCGCCTGTCGAGAACGTTAGCATGTCTTCGGCGATCGCAGCCACCGCCCGTGCGATATCCTGCGACCTGCCCCAGCGTCTCAACGGCGTGATGCCCTGCTCGATCAGCGAGTCGTAGCGCCCGTGTGCGGGGTCTTCCGAACCGGCCGACAGCAACCCCACACGCAACTCATAAACGTTAATCCCGTAATCGCCCAGCCGGTCGGCGAACAGTCGCGTCATCATTGAAAGCGTCGCACGCGCCAGGCACTGCGGAGCATAGTCGGTGCTGGAAGTGTATGCGTGAACCGAATTGATCGTGACGATCCGCGGGTTCTCGATCATACCGGCCTGGACCTGGCGGACCATTTCGTTGGCGATAAGCTGCGTGGTGAATATGCACGCAGTCGCCGTGTCGTCCATCTGTTCGGTATAGTCGTCCTGCGTGAGCTCCAGCAGGTCAACCGGCGCCGCAGCAGCGTCCCAAGGAGCGTTGACCAGCATATCGATCTGCCCCATCGCGTCCAGAGCGCGGTCCAGTAGTTGCTCGCGATGTTCCGGGTCGCCCAGGTCGGCCCGCGCCGCGGCGACCTGGATATCCATGCCATTATCCTCCGCCGCTTCGAGCGCCTCATCGATAATCGCCTCGGCCTCTTGCGGTGAACATTCAGTGTGGATGAACAGCGACCATCCGAGCTCGGCCAGCATTATCGCGACCGCCTTTCCAGGCCCGCCGGTTACGCCCGTTATCATCGCTACGCGGTGCGGATGTTCGTCCATGACAGGAATCTCCTGCGTCGTTAGCGTTCAACGCCAATGGCGGTGTCGCTGCTCAGATAGTCGCGAGGATCGGTTATCTTTCCGGTTAACGCACTGGCTGCGGCGGTAAGCGGACTGGCGAGATAGACACCGGCGTCCTTGCAGCCCATGCGTCCGGGGAAATTGCGGTTCGTTGTCGACACTACGTTGATCGCTTCATTGGCTCGGCCGAACGTGTCCGAAGGTCCGCCGAGACACGCGGCGCAACCTGCCGGTCCGATCAGGCAACC
>JABGPF010000002.1:20207-56213 GCA_018645065.1 Phycisphaerales bacterium | reverse complement strand
TGGAACGTGATAAAATGCGGCATGGGGGTGCTGCTGGTGGTGTACCACTTGGTGCTCGCACTGTTATCAAACGCCTTCAGCGCTCCTTCTGTATCGTTCTTCTGGGCCGAATATGTCACCGTACCGGCCAGTGACCCGTCGTCTTCAGGATCGGTCAGGTCGTTGCCCACCAGACCTCCAGGCAGAATGATTCCCGCCTGGGCGTTAAGCCCAAATATGGCGAGCAAGGCCGCCACAGTAAGAACTGCAACACACTTACGTGTGCTATCGCGTAATATCCTCATGATGATATATCCTCTATTATTGGCTGGGCTTCAACCAATTGTATTACGGGTGCGGTGTGAAATCTCACGAACCGCAACCGTTCCAGGCGAGACCCTCAACATGCAAATAATCTCGCCACCTCTGGCTCTACCTACAATCCGTCCCTCGACGGACCTACATAATAGTATCACAGGAAGCCGACTTTGGCAAGAGGAAAAGCGATATATTACGGTATTTATAGCATATTACGACGTCGGAACGGGAGAAATACGCCACCCGCAGGACTATTCCGACAAACAGGACTATTCACAGAATCATCGCTGTTTTTTAAAATTTATCCGCCATCGCCCCTGGGCTGTTATAATGCAGCCGATAATGACAGACCAGAGCGACAACCAAACCACCGGCGACGAGAAACCTCGTCGGCGAAAGCGTTATTCCGGAAGCCACCCGCGCCGCTTCGAGCAGCGTTACAAGGAACTCTCCGGCGACGCCGATATGATCCAGCACATTCGCGAGCGTAGGCGCACTCCGGCTGGAGCGCACGTTCCGGTGCTGATGAGCGAGGTGGTCGAGGCCCTGGCGCCCCGCCCGGGCGATATTGTCGCCGACTGCACGCTGGGATATGGCGGTCATGCGACAGCACTGGCCCAGGCGGTGCAACCAGGCGGAAGGGTCATCGGATTCGATATCGACGCGAAGGAACTGGCCCGAACGAAGGACCGATTGACGGCTGCGGGCTTGCCGATCAGCGTTCACCACGCAAATTTCGCCGGTATCGCCAAGGTGATGGGCCAGGAGGGCCTGGACGGGTACGATATCATTTTCGCCGACCTGGGCGTCTCCAGCATGCAGATCGACGATCCGGCGCGCGGGATGAGCTACAGGCATGACAACGCCCCGCTTGACATGCGAATGGACTCACGACGCCAGCGAACCGCGGCAGATTTGCTGGCCTCGCTAAGCCCGGACGAACTGTCGGCAGCACTGTGGGAACTGGCCGACGAACCGGACCATGAAGAGATCGCCCAGCAGATCGTCGCTCAGCGGAACGCAACGCCCCTGACCACCATAGGCCAACTCAAGGAACTGATCTTCACCGCCAAAGGCACATCAGAGGCCATCTGGAAGAAACAGTCATCCAGCAGCGACGGGCACCCGGCGATGCGGACATTCCAGGCCCTGCGAATACTGGTGAATGACGAACTATCTGCGATAAGGCAACTGTTGCGTTTGGCGCCGCATTGCCTGCGCCCCGGCGGCAGGATCGGGATCATCAGCTTCCACAGCGGGGAAGACCGCCTGGTAAAGCAAGCCTTCCGCGACGGTCTTCGCCAAGGCGTCTACGAAGCCCAAAGCGACCGAGTAATCCGCGCCACCAGCCAGGAAGCCCACCTAAACCCCCGCAGCAACTCAGCCAAACTCCGCTGGGCCCGACGCGCAGGGGCCTGACCGTTACCCAAATTACGGTGCGGGTACGCAAAGCCGTACGCCGTTAAGCCGTAATTTGAAATGCGGCGGCTCCTCACACTTCTTGGGGTTCGTGACGGTTAGTGGGTATCTTCTGCTCGTGACGCGCAATAACGGCACCGCGGCGACACGCCGCGGCTCTGCCCAGACGCGCAGTAACGATAACGTTTATTGTTGAAATTGAAATTTAAAATGGCTCGATTAACAAAGCAACTATTGCGCCCAGTATCGCCTGGGCGGAGCCGCGGCGTGTCGCCGCGGTGCCGTTGTGACGCATTATCGCAGGGGTCGCAATCCGCCCCAGCCGGCGAATTCCCGCACGTTTACACCTCCTGGATCTGTTAACCTCCGATCCGACGCTTTACGAGCCCGGAGGCGATGCCCCAGACCGGAACACCCGCAACAAACCCACCCTAACCCACTACGCCATAGGATGTTACAACAACCGCTTCTTCGTGCGACCCATGACATGGAAAAGAAGTACCACTTTTACGAGTCATGGTTGACAACGTCATAGCTGTAAACCTATTGTAAACGTGGGCGACGTGCACCAGCCAGCAGGCCAGTGTTAGAGTTGCAGATCGCCCGGGTCCTCTATTGCTGGTCCCACGATCAGTTTTTCGATCGCCTTAGCCGCCCCGTCGGCATCGTTGGCGTCTGTCACGTAGTCCGCGTATTTCCGTGCATATGGCGAGGCGTTGGCCATCGCTACGCCTATCCCCGCCCACTGGAGCATCCCGGCGTCGTTGGCGTTGTCACCGATGGCCATTACTTCCTCGGCGAGCAGTTCCATTTCCGTAGCGACGGTTCTGAGCGCCGCTCGCTTACCGGCGGAGGGGTTCATGACCTGCAACATCATGGTTTCGCTCCAGACCATCGCCACCTGTCCGGGGAGCTTGGCTTTGACCGCCAGCCGGATTTTGGTTAACCAGTCTTTCGGGCCCAGCAGGTGGAGCCTGGTGATCGGTTGGTTAAGCCACTGGTTTATGGGCGCAACGGTGTACGCAAGTTCGTTTAATCTCGCCGTTTCGCTCTGCCAGTCATCCCCAGCCTGATCGGTGTACCAGTTATCCAGAACCTCCGCCGACACGAGCACCGGGGGGTACATCTCGCGGGCGATAGTTACAATCGCTCGTGCGAGCTTTGCTTCCATTGGCCTGTGCAGGATAATCCGTCCGGTGTCCGGTTCGTGCACCAGGGCTCCGTTGTAGTTGATCATCGGGGTATTAAGTCCCAGCAGCGAATAGAACGGAAGGACGGTCCGCGGTGGTCTTGCCGTCGCCAGCACCACGCGCACACCGGCTACTTCCCGAGCTGTTCGGATGATCCTCGCGGTAGTCTCGGTGATCTCCTTAGCCGAGTTCAGCAGCGTCCCGTCAAGATCTATCGCCACCAATCGGATTTTCATGGTATTCGCCTTCGCATCGTATCATAATAGGCTCATCGGTCGCCACTGTCCAACAGTCCTGTGATTCTTGCGGAAATTCTGGGACAATTTGGAACTTATCGGCATGTTGGAGCGTCTTAAGTTGTAGTGATCGAACGGTTGGTTTGTGCGCCTGGTGCGAAGCTTGTCGGCTTTGCGGCCTGCGAACTGGCGGGAAAATGTGATCCATGCCTGGAAAGGTAACGAAAGATGACTAACGTTAAGCGTAATTACAGTGGCAAGTTGTCGATGTTTTGCTGGGGAGTGTTGCTGATTATCGCCTTGTTCGGCGGGTCGGTGAGTGGTGCGGTCCCTGGTCTGCACATCAAGCGAGCCAAGGCTATCAGCTTCAACAACGGGTACTACATTCTGACTGACGGGGGCGGATACCGCTGGGATTTCCAGTACTACGGCAACGTATACTCGGGCACGAACTACGCATACAGCGGTGGAATGTACTGCCAGATCAACGGTAGCAACTTCCAGGCCCCGGGCAACGCCGGATGGACCAACAAAGCCGGCGACGAGATCGAAATGGGACCAATGTCGCGCAACGGACTGACGATAAGCAGGCGTATAAAAGTCTACAAAGATCAACCGCTGGCCCGCTGGCTTGAAATATTCGAGAACCCCGGCAGCGCTCCGGTAACCGTGCAGATCGCGATGTACACCTGCACGAACTATTCGATCCAGCAGACAACCACAAGCAGCGGTGGCGCGGTGTTCGGTGATAAGGACATCGGTTTCCGCGTACGCACCCAGGGAGGCAACAGCCCCCCCACCATGCACGTGATCACCTCGAAGCGATCGAAGATCCGCCCTACTGTGCAGATCCAGAGCAACCAGATATACGTGCGATATTCGCTGACCGTCCCGCCGAAGAAAACCGTCATACTCTGCCACTTCGAAAGCCAAAACCGCGACACCGCCGCACAGGACAAGCTGATGAAGAAGTTCCCCAGCTACAAGCGCCTGCGTGATTTGCCCGGTTCGGTTCGTTCGCTGATAGTCAACATGAACGCCGGCGGCGGGATAGGCGGGGTTGATCTCGAGCGTAGCGAAGCGGCTGACGCGATACTGCTCAAGAGCGGAGACCCTCTGTTCGGCACGGTGAAGAACAGTGCGTTTAAGGTTAAAACGCTGCTTGGCGAGTTGGACTTACCGGCTGACCGCATCATCGGAATGGCTGGCGGTCGCGGGCGCACCGTGCGGTTCGTCCTGCTTGACGGGCAGGTAGTCAGCGGTGAAATCCGCGACCCGGTGCTGCAGTTCGACCTCGACGGCGGGGGAATTCTGCGGATCCCGTTCGAAAAGATCGCACAGTGGTCGTACCGCATGACCAGCGAGAAGCCCAGCGACGAGAAGTTCGGCGGCGCGTATATCGTGCTGCGAACCGGCGACAGGCTCAGGTTCGACCCCAAAGCACTGGAGATAAAGCTCCTTACCAGGCACGGGCTTGTCGCCCTCCAGGCCGAACATCTGTACGAACTGACGATGGACAACCCCGGAAACGCTGTGCATCGCGCGGTGTTCCTGAACGGTTCGCGGCTTGGCGGGTTCCTGGAGCCTGAGACGCTGAACCTCAAACTGCAACTCGGTAAAACCGTGAGCGTCTCTCGTGACATGGTCGCGCAAATACGATTCGCCGAAGAAGAACAGCCCGACAGCACCCTGACGCGAGTAATACTGACAAACGGAGACGAACTTTTCGGCGGACTGACCGCAGGCAAGTTCAAGCTGACCACCGATTACGGACAGATCGACGTCGATCCGTCGCGCGTTAAGACAATGCAGTTCCGCCCCGAAGATCTCGGTAGAACGGAAGTAGGAATGTGGACGGGCTCTGTCCTGAAAGGACGCCTGGGAAAATCGCAACTCGGTTTTTCGATATCGCCTAAAACCGTCCTGAACATCTACGCCGGGCAGTTCGTCTCAATAAGTTGTCCGCTACCGCTACCGCCCCAAGCCGCACGCAGCGAAGTGGAAAAGCTCGTCGCGCAACTCGGAGCCGAAAGCTACGAAGATCGCCAAAACGCCTCGAAGGCACTTGTCAAAATGGGCAAGAACATCCTTCCGATCTTGAAAGATCACCTGAAAACCGGTGACCCGGAAGTTCGCCAGCGAGTCGAAGACGTAATGGAACAGCTTGGCAGCAGCGTCGCGCCAGTCCAACCAAACATGCCCATGAACAACATGCTGAGGTTCGGATGCAAGGGTTAGACCCTCACCCGCCGAGCATTACAAAACCACTAGCCCCCGAGACACGACCACTATGAATAAATACGCATCGATAACGGTGATGCTGACCGTAGCGTTACAAATTAATTTCGCCCATGCCGCCGACAAGGCGCTGCACATCCCGGCTGGTCGTTCTGTCTCGTCGAGTTGGGTCACCACTGACAGCAAGGGTTTCCGATGGGATATCTACCTGAACTACGGGCAGGTAAACGACGGGTCCAACGACGCATACGACGGTGGAATGCAACTGCAAGTCAGCGGTTCTACCATGTCGGTAAGCCAGCAGGGACGACTCTCCAAAGCAGGCGACGAAGTGGAAATAGGCCCATGGCGCCGCGGTTCGGTGAACATCTACAGACGCATCTACGTCGACAAAAAACTCGGGTACTGCCGCTGGATCGACATTTTCGAGAACACCGCCGCAAGCGCCCAATCGCTTCCGCTGCGATACTATTCGAACATGGGCTCGTCAACGCAAACCACGTTCACCACAAGCGGACAGGCGAATCTAACGCCTAAAGACTGGGGGATTATAACCAATGCGTCCAGTTCGTCTCGCCCGGCGGTGGTGCATATATTCGCCACAAAGAACGCGAAAATCCGCCCGACCTTCCAGTTCAGAAACGGTGACGACAACCTGTACTACAATCACACGCTAAAAATCCCCGCCAAGAAAACCGTCGCGCTGTGTTTCATCGAAGCACAGCGAAGGCCAATGTCGGCGGCCCAGGCGTTCCTTAAAGAGTTCAAAGTTGAAAGCGAACTGAAAAAAGTCCCGCCCGCACTTCGGAGAATAATCCTGAACATGGGCGGAGCAATGTTAACGCTCGGTTCATTGGAACTTCCCAGGCACGATAAGCACGACATGGTCGTCCAGCGAGGCGGGAACGAACTGCTCGGAGATATCCAGGACAAGCAATACGTCATCGATACGCTCCAGGGCAAACTCACCCTCACCGCCGACAAAGTCGTAGGCCTGCAGGCTCCCAACGGAGCCGGTCAGCGAATAAAACTTGGCCTGGTCGACGGGCAGGTGCTGGTTGGAAAACTCGCCAGCGAGACTGTGAAGCTCAAGCTCGCCAACGGGAACATGATGTCGCTTCCGATAGACAAGGTCGACACCGTCGCTTATAAGGTTTCGCCCAAGCGGCCTGAAGAGATCGCTTTTCAGCACCCGATGATCGTGATGCGAAACGGCCAGCAACTGTTCTTCAAACAGGGCGACGTTGACTGGGCGTTCCACACGCAATACGGGCGGATAACGCTTAATCCTGATAATTTGAACTCGATCACGTTCGACACGCCCGACGGCGGTCTGCACCGTGCGATCTTCAGCAACGGTTCGGTGCTCTCGGGCCTTCTGGTGCAGGAGGATTTGAACCTGAACCTTGATCTTGGCGGGCAACTCAGCGTAAAACGCTACCTCACCCAGCGATTCACGATACCGACCTCGCCAAGTTCAAACGCCAAGTCGGGCGAACTTCAGCTCCGCAACGAAGACACTCTTCTCGGTAGAATCTCCGACAAGGCGATCAAGATCGAAACCTCCGACAACGAGCAGGTAAGCGTCCAGAGCGACGATATCGCCACGATCACCGTTCCAGATGGCGCCTCGCTGGGCGTACTGCGAATAAAGCTGCACAACGGGACGACAGTAGACGGAACGCTGAGCGGCAAGAGGATCGGATTCCAGGTGACACCCGGACCGAAGCTCAACATTTACGTCGGGCACATCGTAGCTCTCTCGCAGCCCAAACTCAAAGGCGCTGCGACAACTCCGAAAAAGACACCAACTACGAAACCAGCTAAAGCGACTCCCACCCCGGTGAAACCGCCCAAGCTGGCGCCTCCTGTCAATATTCGAAAAACAACCCGAACCGCCAAAGCGGCGCGAGCCAAAACTGAGCTGGAACGGGCAATGCGCAAGGCGCTGGCTGCCAAACAAGCCGAAGCCGCCGCCAAGGCCGCCGCAGCACAGGCCGAAGCAGAGGCCCAAAAAGCGGCAGCTGAGCAGGCCAAGCGTGCCGCCGACAGAAACTAGCATCTCACATTTCCGTTAAATATTCTTGGAGTTCGCAACGGAAATCTATATTGTGGATTGCAGAAAACGTCCAAACTAACATGGAACAGGAGAACAAAAGATGACCAAAACCAACCGACGTCTGTTTACCGCCTCAAGCGTTATCCTCTGCCTGAGCGTCGCAATGCTCGCACTGGGCGGATGCGCACCGCAAGTGGTTAACCCCGGAAACGACGCATTCTACAATGCCGACGGATCATTCGACGGAGCGGCGGCAAAAGACGCCTACTTCGCTATGATGAATGCATACAACTATCCGATCCCGGAAATCCTGAAGACCGACACATTCTGGGCCGCTGACTTCGTGCAACGCGATTTCGAGAACCTCGGAATGGGCGGCGTGTTCTGGATGAACCAGAAAGCCAAATACGGTGAAATCGGATCGAAATCCTACAAAGGCGACTTCAAAGACCACAGCTTCGGTTACCTCGGACACGAAATCTACCTGCTGCCCGGACAAATGCTCCCCGAACACAATCACATCGGTGGACCCGACGGATTCGGACCGAAAATGGAAACATGGCACATCCGTCACGGGTCGGTGAAGTTCTTCGGACAGCATCAGGGCGAAGCAAAAGAAAGGCCCATCGCAGAACTGCCCAAATGCGAACAGCCCTGTGGATTCGGACAAGACTGGTTCAAGTCCAAATACTTCGTGGAAATGGGCGCAGGCGGAATCTACACGCTTAACGATCCGGAGTCATGGCACTTCATGGTGGCAGGACCCAACGGAGCTATCGTCAGCGAATACGCAACATACCACAACCATGTCCAGTTCAGCAAACCGGGCATGATCTTCGGTTCGTCAAAAGCCAAAGAATAAACCCCCGCAACACAAATACCGCAACGTTTCGAGGGGCCGATCCATCGCGATCGGCCCCTCGTTTTACGTATATCGCTAAATAATCGAGCGGAATTATCAAGGATGCAAGAAATGCAATGTCTCCGAAGCTAGAATACCATAACAGGGCAGCAGGCAATGACAACGCATGGATTTGACAATAACGATCAGCAGAATTATATCGGCGCTGGCGACAGGTCCGGTGTTCAGGGTGAACTAGCGCCCAATTCGATCCTCCTGGTCGATGACGAGAAGGAAATTTGTCTCTGCCTGGGCAAAATACTCGAATCGGCAGGACACTCGGTGCTCACCTGCACCAACCCGCACACATCGCTGGACTACTACAAAAAGCACTATATGAGCATCGCTCTTGTGATCATCGACGTTGTCATGCCGAAAATGAACGGGAGCGATCTGTTCCTGGAGATGAAGTCGGTGAACCCCGCAATAAAAGCCATCATGATCTCCGGCCAATGCAATGAAGACGTTGTCACTAAGTGTCTTACAGGCGGGGCATTGGAATTCGTACGAAAACCGTTCACCGCGACAGAAATCATCGGAGTTGTCGATCGTCACGCCCTCACCAGCCAGTCAAATCTCGGTTAACGCCAAAACACCTCTGGGCGCCTGGATTTTCCGGTGTTGCTGCACGCCCAGAAGCAATTGGGGGTTGTTACAGGATGGTTAAAAGCTAAAATGGGGCTACTGTATTTCGCAGTATAAGGAGCCGGTCAGGATATGAATCTCAATTCACCTCTACGCATGCGTTTGTTTTTATCCGTTGCACTGATAACCATTTCGACCAGCGGAGCTCTGGCTGACGATTGGCCCACTTATCGCCGCGATATCGCGCGAACCGGCATATCGACTGAGCACATCACCACCCCACTGTCGGACGAGTGGGTGTTCACGCCCCTGCACGGACCGTCACACGCCTGGGGCGATCCGCAACCGAAGGAAGTCGAAGGGAATTTCGAACTTCCCCGCATGCAGTTCGACGACGTGTTCCACACCGCGGTCGTAGGCGACGGGGTGTACTTCGCCTCGTCATCAGACAACAAAGTCTATTGCCTCGATGCAAACAGCGGGCAGATTCGCTGGGAGTTCTGCACTGACGGGCCTGTGCGTCTGGCTCCGACGCTGGCTGGCGGGAGCGTTTACGTCGGTTCGGACGACGGTAAGGTCTACTGCCTTAACGCCAGCAACGGCAAGCCGCGCTGGTCATTCCAGGCTGCGCCAAACAACAAGCTCGTTCTGGGCAACGGTAAAATGATCTCGCGATGGCCTGTGCGTACGGGCGTAATCGTCGACGACGGCGTGGCGTATTTCGGAGCCGGCGTGTTCCCCTCACAGGGAGTAAGCCTCTATGCAGTCCGCGCCGACACCGGGAAAATACTCTGGACAAACGACGGATTCGGTAAGGGCGGACTAGGCAGCGTTTCACCGCAGGGGTACATGACCGCATCGAAACAGCGTCTCTGGGTAGCGTCGGGACGGGCGGTGCCTGCAACGTTCAGCCGCAAGGACGGAACGTTCATCAAGCACACGAAATTCGTCTGGCGGCGCGTCGGCTTGTTCGGCGGGACATACAGCATGCTGGCTGGCGATATGCTGTTCAACGGGACCGAACGCATGCTCGGGATCAAGGAGGATTCGGGCAAATTGGAAATGTCCGAGGAGGCGTTGCGCCTGGTGGTCGACAAGGACGTAGCCTACATGCTCAACGGCAGCGAGGTGATAGCGTTGGACCGCGATGGCTGGACAAAGAGACGCGGCTCGCAGAAGCTCGCATCCGTACTACAGAAGATCAAGGGCCTCAAAAGTCGCATCGCCTACGAAAAATGGATCAAAAAACCGGGCGTGCCGACCAAGGCCCAGCAGGCCCAGATGAAAAAGTATATCACGCTGCGAGATAAGGAGCAGAAGGTTTGGGACCAGTCAGTCAAATGGCGAGCCAAGTGCCCGCACTCGGGAGCAATGGCGCTGACGAAAACTTTGCTGTTCACAGGCGGGCAGGATTCGGTCTCCGCGTTCGATATCAACTCGGGCAAAACCGTCTGGTCAGCCAAGGTCGATGGTGAGGCAAAAGGCTTGGCTGCGGCAAACGGGCGTGTGCTGGTGAGCACCGACACGGGAAAAATATACTGCTACGTTACAAAGAAGGCGGGCAAGGGTCTGAAGGTCATCCAAGCCGCCGACCCGAACGCTTTTGCGCCGAGCGAAACTCGAACTGCGACGATCATAAAATCATCCGGCGCGACGAAGGGTTACGCGCTTGTCCTGGGCGGAGACGGGCGAATAGCCAAGGAACTGGCAAAACGCAGCGAGATGATGATCTACGTGGTGAATCCCGACGCGAAGGCGGCGGACCAAGCTCGCAAAAAGCTCTCAGCGGCCGGTCTTTACGGCGCCCGCGTAACGGTAATAACCTCGCGACTGGACGCACTGGGCTTCAGTGACTATTTCGCGAATATTATCGTCTCAGTCGACGGATCGACCCCCGCCAGCGAAGTTCTGCGAATGCTGAAACCGTGCGGCGGGTTGGCGGATATAGCGATAAAAGATAAGGCCAAACGCGCCGCCTGGCTCAGCGCCATCCGAAAGGAACTGGCGGAGCTTGGCGAGAAAGCCACCAAAACAGCGCCAACCGATTCGGGCGTAACAGTAGCGCGAGGTGCCCTGAACGGCGCGGGCGGCTGGACGCACGAATACGGTGAGGCGGGCAACAGCGGATGCGGTGACGACCAACTCGTCAAAGGGCAGCTCGACCTGCTCTGGTATGGCGAGCCCGGACCGGGACGCATGCCAAGCCGCCACGCATCGGCTGCGGCGCCGTTGGCGTTTGATGGGCGAATGTTCGTCCAGGGCGAGAACGTGATAATGGCCTACGATTCGTACAACGGCGTGGAGCTGTGGAAACGCGAGATTCCCGGCGCGTTGCGGTTAGGCCTGAAGACCAAGACATCGAACCTAGCTGGCGGGATGGGCAGTTTGTTTGTGGCGATTGAAGACAGATGCCTCCGCCTCGACGCAGCCACCGGTCGAACATTACGCACGTACAAGACCGCCCCATCGGCGCAATGGCGATATATAGCGTGCGTAGGTAAAACGCTTTACGGCAGCGGAGGCGACAAGCGAATATTCGCGATCGACGCCGAGACCGGAAAGTACAAATGGACGCACAACACATCGAAAATGATGCCCGTCACAATCACCATCGGCGACGGTCGGGTCTACTATATCGATCGAACAGTAACCGAAGCCCAAAAGCAGGAAGGCCTCAAAGGCGTCACGGAAAAAGCACGTCGCGACTCACGCGGCAAACCGATCCCGCCCGACGTGCGCCTGGTGGTCTGCCTGAACGCCGAGACTGGAAAAGTCGAGTGGTCCAAGCCCCTCTACGTCTCAGACTGCATCCCGCAAATAACCTACGGACACGGTGATTTAACGCTAATGTACTCAAAGAACGTGCTCCTGATGACCGTCCAGCCCTGGAACGGGCACTTCTGGCGGGAATTCTTTGCGGGCAAATTTTCAAGACGAAGCCTGGTCGCGATAGAAGGCGACAGCGGAAAAACGCTCTGGTCGGGCAACAAGGGTTATCGAAGCCGTCCGATAATAGTCGGTGATCAGATTATCGCCGAACCCTGGTCGCACGACCTGCGAACCGGCGAGGTCAAAACACGAAATCACCCGATAACCGAAGCGACTGAACGATGGCAGTTCGCTCGCCCGGGGCATCATTGCGGAAATATCGCAGCCTCGCCCAACATGCTGTTCTTCCGATCGGGCGACGCGAGTTACTACGATTTGCAGAGCGATTCGGGCACGGTCCATTTCGGCGGTCAGCGGCCTGGATGCTGGATTAACACCATCCCGGCCAACGGGCTGGTGTTGATGCCCGAAGCCAGTTCCGGATGCGTTTGCCCCAACCCGATCCAGTGCACAACGGTGTTCGCCCCGCGACCTGCCGGTTCAAAGTGGGGAATGTTCAGCGCACCGGGCGGTATGACTCCGGTAAAGCGTCTGGCGGTTAACTTCGGCGCCCCGGGCGATCGTAAAGACGCCGACGGGACGATATGGCTGGCCTACCCGCGTCCGTACAGGGGACGCCTGGTGATGGACCTGAAGATCGACGCAAAGTTGCTCAAGGCGGGCAAATATTTCGCCCGCAACTCCGACTTCCTGAAAATCAACAACGCCAAAACGCCCTGGGTCTACGCCTCGGGCGCAAAAGGCGTGACGAAGCTCTCGATCCCCCTGCTGTCCAAAGGGTCTCCCCCGCAGCGATACACAGTGCGGCTGCACTTTGCAGAACCCGATAACGCCAAAGCGGGCAAGCGAATTTTCGATGTGTCGCTACAGGGCAAAAAGTGTTTGGAGAAATTCGACATCGCATCTCAGGCTGGCGGTAAGAATCGGGTGGTCGTCAAAGAATTCCGCGGAATAAGCGTCGAGAAATCGCTGACGCTGGAGTTCAAACCGGCTGACCTGACCAAGGATAATACGAGTAAATACCCGCCGGTAATCTCCGGTATTGAAATGATCGCGGAGTAGTATCATAACCATACGACCAATAATCCTGGCGATTTTCGTATTTTTCGCATTTGTATTTACAGCACCCCTGGCCTCAGGGGCGGGGCTGATCGACCATCTGAGCGAAGACGACACCGCCCCCCTGCCCGACGAATCGCAGAAAGTAGTGCACCGCACCACGGTCGACAAATCCGGCGTGCACACAACCGATATCACACTGAGCAACACCGGGCAAACTGCGGTGGGCATGGACGGAGCGGTCCTGGGCAGATGGGTGTTCGACATTCAAAAAATCCCCAAGAAAACCAAAAAACTCCCGCGCGTACATGCGTTCGACGAGCAACCGAAAATACTGGACACCGCCCCGACACCAGGCAAGCCGGTAACGCTGTCTGGCCAACGAAAGCATCTGCCCGCATTCGTCATCGCAGACGCCGCGAACCAAAGCGGCGTCATATTCGCAGTCTCGCCGGAGTCGTTCTGGCAGTTCGACATCGCCCGCACAAAGTCCGGCCGCCTCGACGTAACACTCGTGATGGAAGGCATCGGGCGCAAACTCGCACCCGGCGACTCAATCACCGCCCCGCGCGTAATAATGGCCCCATACAAAGGGCCATGGCGTGCGGGCTTAAAACGCCTGGGCAAACTGATAAACACAAAAAAAAACGACCCAACCCTGAAAGCTGTCGCTAAAAGTTTCGCCCGCGCCGAAGCCCGCAAACTACGCAGCCTCCTGCACTGGTTCACAAAAAACATCACCACTCGCCCTGCCGCACCGGAGAAGTAACCATGATCGATGAATGGGATTTGACCGCCACTAATCTGCATCGCATTTCGCAACGCAAATACGAAGTCGCGGTCCTGCCCGTGGCGGCGATAGAACCGCATAACCGCCACCTCCCCCAAGGCCAGGACTTCCGCCACGCAACACACGTAGCACGCGAGTCCTGCCGCATGGCGTTCGAGCAGTGCGAATCAGTGCTATGCCTGCCCGCGCTTCCGTACGGGGTTGACTGCAACCTGATGGCGTTCCCCATGGCGATTCACGTGTCGCAAGCCACGCTCGACGCGATGGTCCGAGAGATAATCGTATCTCTGATGGCCCATGGAATCCGCAAGATCGTGCTGCTCAACGGGCACGGCGGTAATGATTTCACTCCGCTGATCCGCCAGATTCAATGCGACCTGGACGTCCACGTGTTCCAGTGCGACTGGTGGACCGTCGGGCGGGACAAATACGATGAAATCTTCGACCGCCCGGACGATCACGCCGGACAGTTGGAAACATCGGTGGCGCTGGCGTTGTATCTGGAACTGGTCGAACCGGACCAGGCCGGAGACGGCAGGACGCCCGAGTTCCTCTTTGAAGCCCTAAATGAAGGATGGGTAAAAACCTCCCGCCGCTTCGATCGCCTGAACGACCACTGCGCCTCCGGCGACCCGACCGGCGCAACGGCCGAGCGGGGCCAGGCGTATCTGCAACTGGTTTGCGGGCGGGTCGCAAGATTCCTGGCCGAACTGGCCGATACGCCAATCGACAAGACTTTCCCGCATAAGTAACTCTTGTATCCGTACTTCCCGCAAGACAATTTCTTGTGCGAGAGAGCCCTATTCCAGAACAAAAAAACTACCAAACCAAAATGCTCGGTTATTGAACACCACGCGGGTTTGCATAGAGATACTCACAGACATCATGCCAATGCACCTCTGCCTCCGGCAACACATAACAGAATCCCTTAACTGGCGTGGCAGTAAAAAGTATGGTAATCTACCCAACATAGGCTGAAGAAGATAAGGTAAATGTCTTCTATCAACCGATATACGAGACAGTGAATCTCCATGATTCCCCAGCGAAGCCGGGAAGACCTCCCAAGAGGCAAAAAATTCTGCTAGAATACTATTTGTGATGAAGTGAACTATTATGAAAATCAAGAACCTACAACTTCATAACTTTCGCGGCATCGCAACTCTGGACCTTGAGTTTTGCAATCAAATCAATGTTCTCGTCGGAGTCAACGGCGCGGGCAAGACTTCCATTCTGGATGCCTTGGCGATTAATCTGTCATGGCTGGTCAACCGCATTTCCAAGGCTGGAGCCTCAGGGCGAACCGTCAAAGACACAGATGTCCGTTTGGACCAACCGAATGGAGCTATCGACATTCAGGTCAAGCACGCGCGCAGATCCTACCAGTGGTCTCTCGTGAGATCATTGGAGAGAGAACCAGGCGATAGAAGATCCGACTGTGACGACGCCGGAATGCTGGCCTCGCGAATTCATGAGCAATACGAAGAAGGCTCTTCGCTTCCCATAATTGCATACTACCCTATCGACCGCGCAGTGCCTTCTCGTCGTTCGTTCGCGAAAAGAGAACCTACTTTTACGCTTGATGTTTACAAGGACGCCTTGGATAAAAAGGAGAACTATCAATCCCTTTTCAACTGGTTTCTTGAACAAGACGACATAGCAAACGAACGCCGCGGTTCCAAAGATCAATGGGCTAGTCAAAATCACAAATGGATTCGTTCCCAAGCCAAAAGAGTAACCGATGCTCTTGAGCGTGCTCTCGACAGAGTAGACGTAAAGATCGCGGATATCCAGAGGCCAAGAATCAATAACTTGCTGGATAGTATATCCATCTTGGAAGAACCGTCTTTCTTCTTTCACCAGTTGATTAAGATGATTCACGATTTCGGGACGAACGATGATAGCCAGGAGGAATGGTGGCGGATTCATCACGACTTTGAATTTCTATTACTCAAATTTTCTGATGTGTACTCGTATCCCAGAGGTGTCGTAAGAGAAGATTTTCCGGTAGGTATTCTTCACAAGGCCTTCACTGTATTGAAACAGGTTTCCTGTCAAGAGAAGTTCCGGATATTTGAGGCAACTCTGTCGGAAATGCTCGTATTCTCGACTCTGCGGAATTTGTGGTGGCTAACTAAATCAGGAAAAGGAGCAATCCGAAAATTGTTTACGGAGGAATTTCGCTTACTACGATCCCCGCGTGTGAAGAGCACGGGCGCCCGTTTTGAGAACTTCGCAGAATCCTTCCAAGCGATAGTGAAGCAAGAGGCCAAACGCCAAAAGCTACCATCAGGCAGCCCTGAACGTGAAGTCAAGTTTGTTCGCAAGGCCATTGAGTCCTTCGTGCCAAATTGTAGAAATCTTCATGTAGCGGGCAGGCCAAGGCCCCGCTTGCTGGTTGAAAAGGAAGGCGACATACTCCAACTCGATCAACTCTCAGATGGAGAACAGAATCTTATTGCTCTGGTGGGAGACATCGCGAGACGTCTGGCTATGGCTAATCCCAAAAGACGCAACCCACTCCACGGTCCCGGCGTCATTCTAATTGACGAGATCGACTTGCATCTGCACCCAAACTGGCAGCGTCTGGTCATTCCCAGATTGCAGAAGGTGTTCCCAAAATGCCAGTTCATCGTCTCCACTCATTCGCCTCAGATTGTCAGTCAGGTCAAGCCTGAATCGGTGTTTTTGCTCCAACAAACACGCGAAGGTATCACCTGTAAGAAAACGACCGAAACCTACGGCATGACTATGGACCGTGTCCTTGAACTGGTCATGAATGACAAAGCCAGACCAGAGGAAGTCCAAACGGAGTTGGACAAACTCTTCATCTACATCGAACGAAAACAACTCACCAAGGCCAAGAAGATAGTATCCTCCCTGCGTAAGAACATGCCCACAGATCCGGAACTAATTCAGGCGGAAATGCTTATTCAGCGCAAGGAGATGAGCTGAAGTGAAGCATATCCAAAAGCAGAACCGTGAGCCTGAATCGTTTGCCAGTTGGAAGAAGCAGAATCGCGGTAAGAATTGGGGAGACTTCGCTCAAGACAACGCCGAATACCTCAACCTTAAGGAACAACTCCTCAGTGAACAGGAAGGGCTCTGTTGTTATTGCGAAGTGGCTATTGAAGCAGACCAGTCATCCAATATAGAACATCTGAAACCTCGATCACAATTCCCTACATCAGAGTTTAAGTACGCCAACCTACTGGCCAGTTGCGTCCACCAAGACAGTTGCAACGCGGAGAAACAAGGCTGGTATTCCGATAAAATGGTAACACCTCTACAGGCAAATTGCCAAAAACGGTTTACTTACACTCAAAACGGCCAGATCATTCCCGCCAAGGAATCGGACTCCCACGCACAAAATACAATTGATAAGCTCGGTCTGAATTGCACCCGCTTACGAGATCGTCGAAAATCGATGATTAAGGCCATGGAGGCAATGCTTGCGCACGACTCAAACCCCAAACCCTATCTCAAGAAAATGCTAAAAAACTGCCGCGAGTGGCCTCACGGATTCTACACTGTGTGCCAATACGTCGCCATGAACATGGGAATCACCATATAGAGTTCCTGAGCGAACTGGCGACAACCCCAATCGACGACACCTTCCCGCACAAGTAACCATTGCACCATCCCCCCCGGAGCGGGTATCCTATTGCATGGACATCCGTCCGATTCGGATCGAACACGAGAAAAGGTGACATTCATGATATCCAACAATACATCACGACGTAATTTTCTTAAAACCACCGCGGCGGCAGTTGCGTTGCCTGCTGTGCTCCCTTCGTCGGTTTTCGGAGCCAATGCGCCCAGTAACCGCGTAACGATAGGTTGCGTTGGCGTGGGCAGAATGGGCAGAGGCGATCTGGGCGGAATCATGCGCATCGAAGGCGTGCAGGTGCTCACCACTTGCGATGTCGACTCCAAGCGAGCCCAAAACGCAGCGGCGATGGCTGACCGCTACCAGAAATCAAAAGGCTGCAAACCGTGCGGTGATTTCAGGGAAGTTTCCCTACGTGACGATATCGACGCGGTGCAGGTCGCCACGCCGGATCACTGGCACATTATCCCTGCACTCGACGCGGTGCGGAACGGTAAGGACATATTCGTACAGAAGCCGCTAAGCCTTACGATCGAAGAAGGCAGAGTACTGGCCGACGCGGTCAAACGCTACGGCCGCATCGGGCACGTCGGAAGCCAGCAGCGATCGGAAGGCAACTTCCGCCACGCCTGCGAACTGGTCCGCAACGGACGCCTGGGCAAGCTGCTCAAGGTGGAAGTCGGACTGGGCACAGACCCCGGCACGACAACCCAGCCGGTAATGCCCGTACCGGAAAACCTGAACTACGATATGTGGCTCGGACCGGCGCCCTGGAAAGCCTACACTGAAAAACGCGTACACCCCCAAGCCAATACCGGACGGCCCGGTTGGTTGCGGATATCCGATTACGGCGCCGGGATGATCACCGGTTGGGGCGCCCACCACATGGACATATCCCACTGGGGCATGGGTATGGAAGACTCCGGACCGATCCAGATCGAAGGCAAAGGCGTGTTCCCCACCGACGGACTCTGGGACGTTCACGGTAAATTCCACATTAATTACGTCTACCCGGGCGGTATACCGCTTAGCTGCGGCGACACGAGCATACATCCGCAAGGCGTTAAGTTCATCGGCGACAAGGGGTGGATTTTCGTGCGACGCGGGTTCAGCGACGCGTATCCGAAGTCGCTGCTGAAGGAAGTAATCGGGCCGGACGAGATTCAGCTTTACCGCAACTCGAACCACAAACAAAACTGGATCGACGGGATAAGAACCCGCAAGCCCACCGTCGCTCCGATCGAAAACGGACACCGCTCCTGCACCGCATGCCTGCTGGGCGATATCGCGATGCGAACCGGGCAAAAGCTGAAATGGGACCCCGCAACAGAACGCTTCACCAACAGCGAAGAAGCCAACCGCATGATCGCAAGACCCATGCGAGGATCGTGGAGCCTGTAAAGACTCGGAAACAAAAAACATGAAAATACGCGTTCTGTGCATCCTGCTAGCGGTGGGATTGCTTACCGGCTGGACGGTCGGGAAACCGTCCGATGCATCAGCGTCCAAAGTCACCGCCCCGCCGAAAAATGTGGTCCGATCGCTTAAACTCGACCCGTTCTACAAGAAGTATATTAACGCAAGCGGCGTGGCGGTGGTCAGTTCGGAGAAGGTGTCCGATTATGCGTTGCTGGAGGCTGAGTATCTTATCAACAAGATGCTCGAAGGCCGTCCCGACATCAGCAAGGCAATGGCCGCCCGCAAGGCTCGCATGATTATCATGGGCGTAAACGAGTTCACCACCGACATGCCCGAACACAGCAGAATGAAGCCCAAGGGTTTCTGGGACAAACGGGCAAGAGGTCTTGGCGGGCAACCCCACCGACCAGCCACCAGTTGCGGTGAGGAAAATCTGCTGCGATACAAGGGCGACCCGTACATTACCGAGAATATCCTGATACACGAATTCGCCCACGCCATGCACCATATGGGCTTGGTCTTCGTCGACAAAACCTTTGACGACAGGCTCCAGAAAACCTACGAAAAGGCGATGAAAAAGGGCCTGTGGAAAGATAAGTACGCATCGAACAATCGCGCCGAATATTGGGCAGAAGCCGTGCAATCGTGGTTCGACACCAACCGCAAACCGGACCACGATCACAACCACGTAGACACCCGCAAGGAACTCAAGGAATACGACCCGGACCTTGCCAAACTCGTAGCCGAAGTGTTCGGCGACAAGCCGTGGAAATACGTCCGCCCGTCAGACCGCAAAGCCCCCGGGCACCTCAAGGGCTATGACCGATCAAAAGCCCCCCGCTTCGCCTGGCCGCCACGCGTGATCAAAGCGTGGAAAGAATACGAAGCCAAGAAAAAAACAACACGCAAGAAGAAGTAGCCCAGAGGAGTCTTTTAAAAAATGCTGACTCGACGTAATTTCCTGAAAAGCGTGCCCGCTGGCGCGATGGGCGTATTACTTTCGTCCGCCGCCGCCAAATCCGTAAAAGCTCCAACTTCCCCGCGCAGGGCGAACATCATAATCATCTACGTGGACGACCTGGCAAGAGGCGACGTGGGCGCATACGGATGCCCGGATTTCGCGACGCCGCATATTGATTCCCTGGCGAAGACCGGCGTGAAGCTGACAAACGCCTACACAATCAACACACCCTGCAGCCCGAGTCGCACCGGGCTGATGATGGGCATGTACACCCAGCGGTTCGGGAAGTACGACCTCTCACGCGGGGTTCCTATTCCCGACGATAAACCCACGATGGCTGAAACCCTTCGCGATGCGGGATATGTAACCGGTTTCGTGGGCACCGAAAAATGGGACATCGGCAGATGGGACCAGGGCGCGCTGGACCGCGGGTTCATGGAAATGGGCATGCATCCCCCGCGAGTAGAAGGCCAGGAGTATATCGGCGGAGGCTCGTCCTTTATTGGCGTTGACGGTTCGTATCTGACCGAGGTCGAAGGCCAGTATGTTCTGGAGTTCCTTGACCGTCATGGCAAGAAAAAAGACAAACCGTTCTTCATGTACTTCACGCCTCTGGCGATACATATCCCCAACTACGAAGTACCCAAAAAATACCTGAAACGTTTGCGCCCAGATAACACCAGCGGCAAGTATACGAGGCGAGACAAGCTGGGCGCTTCACTGCTGGCGTTGGACGACCAGATCGGATTGATCCTGAAAAAACTTCGCCAATTGGGCATTGAAAAAGAGACGCTCATAATATTCAGCAGCGACAACGGTGGAGATCCCGCCGTGAACTGTCGCCCGGACCCCTACCGCGGTGGAAAACGCGGGGCTAACATGCAGTGGGAAGGCAACTCCCGCATGCCTATGATCCTGACGTTTCCGGGCACACTGCCGGCCGGCAAGGATTACGCCGGTATGGCCAGCACAATCGACTTCTACGCAACAGCAGCCGCGATCGCCAAAACAAAACTTCCCAAAGCTTGCGAGGGCAAGGACCTCATGCCGCTCCTGCTGGGAAAAGCAAAACCGAATCCCGACGATGCATTGTTCTGGCATACGCATAAATGCTATATCGCCCGCTGGAAACAGTGGCGGATCGTAAAACATGGCGAAGAAAAAGCCTGGCGACTTTACGATATACAGAAGGACCCCGCCGAGCGGACCGACCTGGCTGCAAAGCATCCCGATATTCTCGCGAAAATGACCAAAATGTACGAGGCCTGGCTCAAGGAGATGCCAAAACCAGCCCGTTCGGTAAGACCGCCTAAGCATATGCTTCCTCATACCCGTAATGGCAATCACGCCCGCCGACCGTTTGGCCGCGGCTGGATGACCGTCGAAAAATGGGACAAAATAAAGGACGATCCCACCCAGTGGAGCGAAATGCACATGCGCATAAAAATGCTCCAATCCAAACTACCCGTCTCGCGATAGCGAAGCAGTAGATTGGTTAAAACGCGAACGGCGCGAAACCGCAAGCGGTTTTAGTGTGCGTCTCGCGCACAGTAGCGAATCAGAACCGCTTACGGTTTTGATTTGCATTCGGTCGCGGATGTGCCTGGACTGGTCACTCCAGTGAACCAGTGCGCCGTTAAAAACCGCACATCCACACCCAACATCCGAACCCAATCAGAATTCGCTATTTACTATTTTAAGAGCTTACCCCAATGCCCACCAGACGCTCCAATTCGCCACCCGCTGGGTGATGAATTGCTATACGGTCTGAATAGGCTTGATAGAACAAGCGAAAGTGCCGGAGGTTTGTAACTGAAAACCCTTTCCCATACCGCTCCGTCAATCGCGAAGAAAGGTCTTCCATGAGCTGTTTCCCATACGCCGTCCGATCATCCAGTAAGCCAGCACCATGTTGGAATTGACCGCCCAGACCTAAACAAGGGCACCGCCCCTGGGTTAGCGGCAGGACGGCACGTCCGCCTAGTCGTGACGAAGTCGCGATGGTTTTCGCCGTTCGCCGTTTGTTGTTTGTTGTTCGCGGGGTTTTGAGGTCGTGTGTTCTGGAAATAGCGATAATGACTCATAAGCATAACGATAACAATTCCGACTTCGTCGGAACTAGGCGGACGTGCCGTCCTGCCGCTAACCCAGGGGCGATACCTTTGTCACGGTTTGGGCGGTCGGTAAGGGGCGTGGCGTTATTGTGCTAGGGTCTGGGCGATAAATTATATGATAGCGATCTGAAATGAATGTTGCTGGGGTTTCAATCGCCCGTTCGGCGGGCTCTGAGTTTGCACGTCCTAAAAGTCGATGGGAGATAGGGGCGTCACGAAACTCCATTGTTGGGATCGCCTAAGGCTCCTGACGAGTATCCGTTCACTACCAAGGTGCAAAGGTAACACCGTCAAACTTGCGGTGGTCCGCACCAACGTTGAACATCGGGGCACATCGAGATCGCATACGCTGGTTATGAATCAAGTATTTGAATTCCCAAGGTCGGCCTCATCTTCCGATTCCACTTTGGGTTTACTTATATAGCCAAGTTCGTGACCTTGCCATCTGTTCAGCACTGGCTTGGCAATGTTGATTAACTGGTATTCCAGCACAGCAAATTCCGTACTGCCTCGGAAGATGCATATATCATACAGATCCTTAGCATAAGGACTTACCAATATTGTAACGGGAAATGTGCAGAATATCGCAGTGACTGCTCGGTCGTCATCCATCGAGGTCCGGCCAAAACGAACGAATAACTCTATACGATTATCTAGAGAGTATCTGCGCCACTCCGGGCTGGAGGCTATTGTGTCCGGAACGGAAAACCCACCCGTCTTTCGTTCTATATTGAGCAAGCCAATCACCTTCTCCAGCTCCCCTCTGTCCAATGGAAGTTGGGTTGCCTGCCTTCCGCTTAACAGCACCGCAGCGTCTTCTGCTGACATTCCTTTGTAGACGAAAGTCTTTTGTTGGTGCGAACAGTCAAGGCGTGTCCGGTTTCCGCCCCACTGTCGAACTTGTTGAAAGGAATAAGCCATTTCCATCTTATGCCCACGGAGCATACGCGAATTGCATATGCTGATATAATCCAAAATGAATTGCCTGGAATCAGCATTATTGAACTCTTCTGTGCCCGGAATCATCTTTCGCCGAGAAGAACCGTGGATGCCAAGGAGCATTCCATTGGGTAAGTCATAGCACTGTCTATCACGAGCGTAGATTGATCTATCCTCTTCCCCTGCATAAAAACCATAGCCAATTACGTAACTACAAGCCGTAGTCCAGTTCATCGCACCGCATTCCATCAATTGTGCGTTTGCCTTCCCGTAACGCATACCAGTCTTCAACCACAATGTCTTAGGCACAGGAACTTCGCCATCTACCGCATTTGCCTGCGCCTGTGGGTTTTTGGGAGTCACCGTTGAGCATGAGGAAAGAGCAATTGCTATCGCCATCCCAAAGACTACGATGGTGATCTTATTCATCTTTGTCTCCTGCATAACGTTCTAAATCAGCGGAGACGCCAGCCGTCCGCTGCATTTTTGTTGTTCGGTGTTTCAATTCATCCTCGTTTGAAAGGCGTACACGACTTCTCCATCGCGCACAATGGCATAGCCGCGCCTTCCCATTTCCTTGTGAAATAGCCTGTTGTCATACACATACAGTTTATCATCAGGTTGCACGTGAGTCTTGAAATGATTCCAGTTCTCCCCAAGGCCTTGCGACGTTGGCTTGGCAGATTCTGCTTCAGCCTCCTGAAACGTGATTTCTCGGTCAAGCCACTCTTCTGGTACACCGAGACAGGAGAGGCATACTGACTGCACGACTTCTTCCACCTCAGAGTCAGTAGATTGCGATCGAGAACAGCCCACTGTCATGCACGGGGTCACTACAACAAGTGATATGAACATCTCTTTCATCATCTCTAACACCTAACGGGGGTCGGGGGAGACAATCCTTAGCATTGAAAATAACGTCACTCCCAAAACTTCCACCATTTCTTTGACCTGGCTTGGCCTTGGCTTGCTTTGCCCATTAACTTTGTTACCTGGACCATATCTGTATCAAACAACACATTCTTTTTACTCGGTTCAATTATTACTGATTTACATCTACAAGAAAGATCAATCTCTGGATCCATAGGCACTAAATCACCACACGACTTACATTGCAAATAGTATCCTGGAATTGGAAGATACCCACGAGACCAATCTAATTCCACCGATTGCAAAAGAAATTCGACACCTACATCAGACGCTGGATATATTTCAGTCCTGTTCTTTTTGTAGATTCTCTCTTTTAGAGTAACTTCTTTATAGTTTCCCGCCCACTGAGGATTTCCGATGCCAACAGGATTGCTTTCCCTCAGTTGTTTGCGCAGTTCTTGCGATCGCCTTTCGACTTCAGCCTTACCTTCATTCTTCAATCTCTTACGTGTTTCTTTATCCATGCCTATTTAGCTAATGTCTAAGCTCATCGTGAGGTCGTTTCGCGTCCGCTGGAGCGATTTGTTATCGCAACAGTCTTCTTTCCAAAAGGTCCTGAAGTTCTCTGCGTCCGTCCAGGATGCAATGAATGAACACCTTCTTGCCTTCAATTTCGTATATTATGCGATAGGGCTTGAAATGAACTTCCAGGTAAGCGGTCACATTTATTCGCGCCAGTTCGGGCGGAACATGCCCTCTTTCAGGTAGCTGATTTAAGCTGTAGCAGAGTTCTTCTATTTTTCCGAATACATGATCGGCGGCGCCGACCGAGTCATTTCCCAAGATGTACTTGTAGATCGCAAGTATATCGGCCTGGGCGTCGTCAATTATCGCCACACTGTAGATCACTTCAATTCCTTAATCTGAGACCTGAGTTCCTTAAAGGCCTTCTTGGCAGGTTTGAATCGGCCTTCGGTTTTGCTTTTTGAACTCTGGGCCAGCATCTTAAGCAAAGCCAGGCTCTCTTTCATGTTTTCGTAAGATTCAATATCCTGCACTACGACTTTGGCCTCCCCGTTTTGCGTGATAATGAGCGTTCCGTGCTCATCTGAGATATTACGCACAAGTTCAGATGCGTGCGCTTTGAGATAGCTTATTGGCTTAATTGATTCGCTCAATTTCATAACATTCTCCCTGACCTGAATATAGTCTTTTTATCGGTCAAGTCAAGATGCAATATTCTTAGCGGTAACGTCTAAGCTCAGCGGTCCCGATGCACGTCGCCGTCCGCTGCCACGCCTTGTTATGCTCTCTAATCTGCTGGTTGCGTTGTAGATAGCTCCTCGATACGCTCGCTTGCCACGCCTGAAAAGTATGCTGTCGGGCCAAGAGCGATGTACTTCTTGTAAGCAACGATAGCCTCTGGGTATTGTTCAATATTTTCGTATGCTTTGCCCATATAAAAATATGCCGTAGCATCATCTTGCTCGATGGCCTTCTTGTAGACAGTGATGGCATCAGCGTGTCGCCCAAGTTCGGTATAGGCAAAACCCATGAATAAATACGCCGTTGCTTCGTCTGGCTTGATCGCGACGATCTTCTTGTAAATGGTGATCCTCTCAAGGCTCCCGCAAAAGTGGGCCATGCCATAGTACGCTCTAATGTAATCGGGCTTGAGGGCGATAGCCTTTTTATAGGCAGCCCCACCCTCACGGTGGGCGTTGTAGTAATCTGGGCCCTCGTCGTATGGTGGATCTCGTTTGCAATCCAGATAAAAGCGATAGCAATCGCCCATATAGCAGTATGCCTCAGCGTAATCGGGCTTGAGAGCTACAGCGCTTTCAAAGGCAGCAATACCTCTCTTGTAACGGGCCATCGCTTCTATGTGATCGTCCAGCATGAGGCCTCGTCCCATCCGGAAATAGACAAAGCCCATCCCAAAGTGCGCCTCAGCGTAATCGGGCTTGAGGGCAACAGCCTTCTTGTAGGCAGTAATGGCTTCCTCCCATCGTACCGCTTCATAATGGGCTTCGGCTTCTTCGTAGTAGGCCTCAGCCTCCTTCTCCTCCCTTGCTTCTCTTGCTTTCCTTGCTTCCTTGGATTCGCAACCGCACAGGAAAGCAAACGTCAAGACAACCGCCCAACCGGCTGCAAGGATCAGGATTCGCAATTGTCTTGGTTCCTTAATCATTTTGTCATCTGCATAACTATTTATTAGAGCCCTTGTGCAAATATCCAAAGAGCAATGTTTTTAGAGTATCGATCCATGTTGTTCATTTCCTGTCATTTTACTTACGATAACGTCCAAGCTCAGCGGTCCCGATGCTGAAAGTCCCGACGCACGTCGGGGTACGTCGGGAACCGCTGGAGCGTCTTGTTATGCTATTAAATCGAACCGCTCGCGTCAGTATCCCGCGCCTCCCCAGCGGACTCGATCAACCGCCGCTCTTTCTCGATCTCCAGGCGGAGCTGCTCTTCGGTCGGCAGGTAAAGCATGTATTTTGAGGCAAAAATCTGTTTGCGGTCGTTGAGCACGGAGTAGCTGGCGACGGTTTCACATTTTTCGGTGCAAAGGATCAGACCGATGGTGGGACTGTCGTCGGGCGCGGTGAACAGCCCATCGAACATACGAACATAACCGTCCATCTGCCCCACGTCTCCATGGGTGGTTTTCCCTATTTTCAGATCGATAAGCAGATAGAACTTCAGCCTACAGTGGTAAAAAACCAGATCGATGAATCGATCCTCTTCGTCAATGCGGATATGTTTTTGGCGGGCGACGAAAGCAAATCCATTGCCCAGTTCCAGCAGAAAACGCTGCAAGTGGGTGATAATCGCCTGCTCCACATCGGATTCATGCAGCTCGGCAACGTTAGGATACCCGAGAAACTCCAGCACATATGGGTTTTTGAGCATATCACCGGTGGCCTGAGGCGTTTTCTGCAACTGCCGTCCTTCGGTGATCATTTTTTCAGGCTGCTGGGCGTGCAGGGAACGTTCGTAATATTGGGTATGAACCTGTCTCTCCAGCGTGCGCTTGCTCCAAGCGCCCTCAACGGCCTGGCGCTCATAGAAATCGCGAGCGTTCGTGTTTTCCACCCTCATTAATACGCGGTAATGCGACCACGAAAGCTGTGGCGAAAAGCCTTGCACAGACTCGCCCCCCGCCGAGGACCTTTTTTGAAGAGATGTAGATTCATCACCCTCTGGGTGATAGTTCTCCCCGCTTTCTAATTCTCCATCAGATGGGTCGAGTTTTTTACCCTCCAATTTAGTACCCGCCGAGTAGGAAATTGAAGGGTTTTCGAATTTAGTACCCAGCGGGTAGGAAATTGAAATTCGCCCGGAATAGGCCTGATAGAATTTCCTGAAATTCTGGAGATTCGGAACAGAAAACCCTTTTCCGTATTGTTCTGTAAGCCGCCGTGACAAATCCTCAAGCACCGTTCGGCCATATTTCGCCCGCTCCGCGCCGCCCTGTAGCCCCTCTACAATTTCCCGCCCGATCATCCAATAAGCCAGCACCATGTTGGAATTAACCGCCCGGACCACATTGCCCCGCGCCTGCTCAAGAATCGAAACAATCCGTCCAAACAGAGCATCGGGCTGTTTCTGAGATTTTTCTTGTATGGGCCTAGTCATTTAAAAGGCTCCCTTGAATCTCCATTAGTCGGACAATCTTTTCGATAAATTCGATCCGAGTTCGGTGGGCAACACACAACTCTCCGCTTTTTATGGTATTAGCGAATCGCTCGCTAGTCTTGGCTCAAAAACACCTTAGCAACAACAAATCACAACCGCAACTCAATAATCATGTATTGCGTCACCCGATTTGAAACATGATATTACCTGATGAAGCTAACGTTTAAGCTCTGCGGTCCCGACGCATGTCGGGGGCCGCTGGAGCGTCTGGTTATGTTATTTAATCGGCCCACTTCTTGTTAATCATTTCCGCAGCAGATTCTATTGAAGCATTGTTCTCTTCAACTTTTCTTGCGACCTGTTCCAGCATCCGACTCAGTCGGAAGTACTTACTAGCAATCCTCGATGGCTTGTTAATATGATGGTAAGTGAAGTCGAAATACCACACGCCATCGCGGCATACTATCCTGTGTCTATCGTTGTCCCAACGATAGAAGTACATCTTCCCGTCGATTTCAACGGTCTGGAGGTTCTGAGTCCATGACTCATCATCTGGAATCTCATCTATGTGCATAAAGCTCCTGTCCTGGCCATACGCCTGATAACGCTCCCAGGCATCTGCTCCGTGGCGTTTCAAAAGCGCTTTCTTGAAATGATACGCCGACGTCATAATAGACAACGCTGCCGCCTGCGCCTTCGGCCAGTCGCCATGTTTGGGAGTGCAGGATTCCAGAAAAGCCTTGAGATCGTTAGTGCGTTGGGCTTTGCCCCATTTTCGCGCAAGCTCTGCGGGTGTATCCTGTCCCGAAGGTGGGTTATCCTGGCTGGGTAAGCTGTCGCTCTCCGAACAGCCCCCTGCAAGCATAGATACGGATAGAGATAGGATAATCACCTTGAATATTTCGCTCTTCAATGTTTTGTTTCCAAGCCCAACGTTTAAGCTCAGCGGCGCGGCCTTTTCGCGTCCGCCACAGCGTCTTGTTAGCCCTTTATGTATGCATCGCAATGAAGGTTCCAAGAACTATAAACGCAACATACCGAGTTAGTAACAAATAGCCAAAGTAATATAGGATCAACTGCCAAAGCCCATTTGTTGAAGCTATCCAGTATACAAACAAGGCGTCAATTACAGGATTCAGCAGAACGCAAACCCAAACAAGAACCTGGGAATTTGTAAGAGTAGCGCCTAGTACGCCAGGCAATCCCATACAGAAAGTAACGAAATAGACTGACACGTTTGTGGTTGAAACATACTCGTATTGCAATGCGAGAAGGTACGCAGTCAGATTCGGAAGCACGCCCGTCAATACTGCCAAAATGAGCCGATTCTTTCTTGATGCCACGTTCCTAGCCAAGTGCATCGTTGTTCTCCCTATTGTGCCAACAATGTATCTCGCGCGCTTTGCATAATAACGTGCAGGCGTCAGTCAGGCGATTTTGGCTTCAACGCCTGACAGAATCCATACTTGCAGCGTTTGGCTCGCGATATCAGATGCGCAAAACTCAGCAGCCTGTGCTACGGTCCGGCACATCAGGAATATGCGATATTATAACCGGTATATATGACTGAACCATCTTTTTATCAAGAAGTTGCATGGCGTGGCAATTGGGGGCGGCAAGGGCGAATGGCGAAAACCGAACGGAGCGGCCATACGCCAGATGGAGCATTCGTTTACATAATACGGGCGACCTGCAGGCCGCTCCGGCGGCGTTCGTGCGATTAATGCGGTTGGGCGGCGTGGATTTGTGGCCTGCAATGACCGTCCCAATTTCAGCGGCCCGGCGATGGTTTACACATCTTCACACCACCGCGCGGTATGAAGCTCCAATTCGGATCATTTGCAAGTCCGCTGGCGACGATTCGCACCGGAACATGCGTTCTAAGCCCAACCTAACCAATGACATAGCAACATGTTACACCAAGCCCACCACTGCATACCCTATAACATAGAAAAGAAGTACTACTTTTCCGCGCCGCAGATACACACGTTATATGTGTGAAGCAGTTGTGAACATGGCGGGCGAGTGCGGCTTGGGGGATGGGCGCCCTCACACCGCCGCGAGACCATCGGCTGGTTTTAGATGCCTGCGTCTGGCGAAAGGGCTCAGCGGCGTATTGACCCATATCGCTCTGCGTGGTATCATGCTCGATTCGTCACCCATGGCTAGAGCAAAGAAGACAACCCGGAAGACGGTCAAGAAAACCGCGAAGAAGGCTAAGACCGCCAGGAAGAAAGCCACTATCGCTGCGGCGGCAGAGGCGGTGAAACCGCGAGAGATCGTGATCCTCGGCGCCAAGCAGCATAATCTGCGCAACATCGACGTGCGTATCCCGCGCGACAAGATGGTCGTGATAACCGGGCTGAGCGGGTCGGGCAAGAGCTCCCTGGCGTTCGATACGATCTACGCCGAAGGGCAGCGGAAGTACGTTGAGAGCTTGTCTGCGTACGCTCGTCAGTTCCTGGAGCAACTGGCCAAGCCGGACGTCGAACACATCGAAGGCCTGCCCCCCACCGTTGCGATCGAGCAACGAGGCGGGAGCAGCAACCCGCGGTCGACCGTCGCGACGACCACCGAAATTTCAGACTACCTCCGCCTGCTGTATGCACGCGTGGGCAGCCCGCACTGCTGGATATGCGGCCGGGCTATCACCAGTCAAACCGTAAGCCAAATGGTAGACGCGATCATGGACATGCCCGAAGGCATGAAGTTCATGGTGCTTGCCCCGGTGGTTCGCGGGCAGAAAGGCCATCACGCAGAACTCCTGCAGCACGTTAAACGCGAAGGGTTCGTTCGCGTGCGGATCGACGGTGAGATCGTCGACCTCCGCGAGATGACCGAGATCAAGGGCAGCAAGAACAAGAAGCACTCGATCGACGTGGTGATCGATCGCCTGATACTCAAGGAAACCATTCGCGTTCGCCT
Organism: Phycisphaerales bacterium; assembly: GCA_018645065.1. GTDB lineage: Bacteria > Planctomycetota > Phycisphaerae > SM23-33 > SM23-33 > BS750m-G57. The sequence continues at coordinate 26,073 of JABGPF010000002.1, read as the reverse complement.
GTCCGACAGCCTGGAAACAGCGCTTAACCTCGCAAACGGGCTGATAACGATCTCTCACGAGCCACAGGACAGCGACACGCCGAGCGACCCGGACAACCCGTACGCAAACTGGACAGATCGCCTGTTCAGCGCCATGTACGCCTGCCCCAAGCACCCCGAGGCCAACCTGCCCGAACTGGCGCCTCGTATGTTCAGCTTCAACAGTCCCTACGGAGCGTGTGAGGCCTGCGACGGCCTGGGCACGATCCTGGAATTCGACGCTGATCTGATCGTCCCGGACAAGACTCTCTCGCTAAGCGGCGGGGCAATCGACGCCTGGCGCCACGGCGGGAAGCGGATGAATATCCTATATAACCGCATGGTGCGGCGGTTCTGCAGGAATTACGGGGTATCGGCGACCGCACCGTGGGAGACTCTATCCCGCGAAGATCGCGACATAATGCTAAACGGCGACAAGAAGGGCAAGTTCGAGGGCGTAATACCCAACCTGACGCGCCGCTGGCAGAACACCGACAGCGAATTCGTAAAAGCCAAACTCCACTCGTACCTCTCGGAACATGCGTGCACCACATGCAACGGAGCACGCCTGCGGGCTGCATCGCTGGCGGTCACGATTGACGGGAAGAACATTGACGATATAACGTCGATGAGCATCGCACAGGCGCAAGACTTCTTCGACTCGCTCACGCTGGACCAAGAGAAGGCCCAGATCGCCGAAATGGTTGTTCGCGAGATACGCCATCGTCTGGATTTCCTGGTCGGGGTCGGGCTGGATTATATCTCGCTGAACCGAAAATCGGCGACGCTTTCGGGCGGCGAGGCGCAGCGAATTCGCCTTGCCACACAAGTCGGCAGCGGTCTGGTGGGCGTCTGCTACGTGCTGGACGAACCTACTATCGGGCTGCACCAGAAGGATAATCAGCGGTTGATCGGGACGCTGGAGCATCTGCGCGACATCGGAAATACGGTGATAGTTGTCGAGCATGACGAGGAGACAATTCGTTGCGCCGACCAGGTTATCGACATCGGTCCTGCCGCTGGTCGCCACGGTGGGCTAGTGGTCGCACAAGGCACGCTTGAGGAAATCTGCGAGATTGACGCGTCGATCACCGGTAAATATCTGTCGGGCAAGATGCAGATCGAAGCCCCCCGCCGACGTCGCCGCCTGGCGAAAAAACGCAGCATCGAAATCCGCGGTTGCCGCGAGAACAACCTGAAGGACATCAGCGTAATCTTCCCGCTTGGCGGGTTTATCTGCATCACAGGCGTTAGCGGATCGGGCAAGAGTACGCTGGTGAACCTTACTATGCTGCCCGCTCTGAAGCGAAGTATCCAGGGTAGCAAAGAACGCCCGGGGGAGTTTGACAAGATCGTCGGAACCAGCAAGATCGACAAGGTAATCCAGATCGACCAGTCGCCCATCGGGAGAACTCCCAGAAGCAATCCGGCGACTTACACCGGCGTTTTCGACGCGATCAGGCAGCTTTTCACCAAGACCAGGGAAGCCAAAATCCGCGGTTACAAGCCCGGCCGATTCAGCTTCAATGTTAAGGGCGGTCGCTGTGAGGCCTGCCAGGGACAGGGAACAAAGCGAATTGAGATGCATTTTTTGCCCGACGTTTACGTCACCTGCCAGGAGTGCAAAGGCGCCCGCTACAATCGCGAGACGCTGGAGGTTCGCTACAAGGGCAAGAATATCGCCGATGTGCTGGCGATGCGGATCGAAGAGGCAGTCGGATTCTTCGACGCGTTCCCAAAAATCAAGCAGCTGCTCAAGGCGTTGAACGATGTCGGGCTTAGTTACGTTGAGCTCGGCCAGAGTTCCACCACGCTGTCCGGCGGTGAGGCCCAGCGTGTAAAACTGGCCAGCGAGTTGGGGAAAACTTCAACTGGACACACGCTTTACGTTCTGGACGAACCGACTACAGGCCTGCACTTTGCCGACATCCACAACCTGCTAAACGTGCTGAATCGCCTTGCTGACATGGGTAATACGATCATCGTAATCGAGCACAATCTGGACGTAATAAAATGCGCCGACTGGATCATTGATCTCGGGCCTGAGGGCGGTGACAAGGGCGGTAAAATCGTCGCCCAGGGCACCCCTGAACAGGTCGCAGCCTGCAAGAAATCTTACACCGGACAATTCCTGGCCGCCCATCTGCCAAAGACCAAGAAAAAGTAACGGTGACAAATCTGGTCGATTCCCCGAAGTTTTGCTTGCTCTGGCACTCTCACCGGGTATAGTTACTCTTTCCGTTTTTGCATGCGGGCCAGATGGTGATATGCATGATGCGACGCTGGCCCGTTCGATCCTAATTTTGAACGTATATTATCTTAAAAACCCTTTCGGGAGGCTATTTATGCCGGCGTCAAAAGCAGAGAACATTCGGAACATCGTACTTCTGGGCCACGGAAGCTCGGGCAAAACCACTCTTGGTGAAGCCATGCTCTTCGCGGCCAAAGTCACCAGTCGACTCGGTTCAGTAGATGATGGCACGAGCCATCTGGACTACAGCGATATCGAGAAAGACCGCAAACACACGATCGACCCGTCGATGGCGTTTTTAGACCACGCCGGGACCACGATCAACATCATCGACACACCGGGCTATCCGGACTTCATCGGAGGGGCCATAAGCGCCTCGGGCGGCGCGGACATCGCGGTGATCGTCATTTCAGCCCACGCGGGCATCGAAGTGAACACGCGACGCATGTTCAAGCTCGCACAAGCAAACAATATGCCCGTCGCCATCATCATCAACAAGATCGATGATGAAAATGCTGATCTCGAATCTATCCTTACCCATATCAACGAGACGTTCGGTTCGGCGTGCAAACCGATGAACCTGCCGACTGGCGAAAACACCGCGATCATCGGATGCTTCGCAAACAAAGAAGGCTCCAGCGATCTAGGCGACGTAGCCGATGCACGCACCGAACTGATCGACAATATCGTCGAAGCCGACGAAGAACTCATGGAAGCATACCTCGGTGACGAAGAACTCACCGCGGCGCAACTGTCCAACGCCATGTCGAAAGCCATGATCGCGGGCACCGTTATTCCGATCCTCTTCACCGCCGCAAAATCAGACGTCGGTATTACAGAGGCGATGGATGCGATCGCGAAATACTTCCCATCACCGGTAAATTGTCCCACCCGTCCGATCATGAAGGGTGAAGGCGAAGACGCCGAAGAGCTCGAAGTATCCACCGATCCGGAAAAACCCCTGATCGCACAGGCTTTCAAGATCACCACTGACCCGTTCGTAGGTAAGCTGGCGTGGGTTCGCATACTGCAGGGTACTGTTACCCCCGACACCCACTTCTACCTCGCCGACGCCAAAAAGCACGCAAAAGTCGGACACCTCTACAAGGTGCTCGGTAAGGAAAGCAAGGACACCAAGTCCGCCGTCGCGGGCGATATTATCGCTCTGGCGAAGATTGAAGATATCACACCCGGCGGCGTACTGCACGGTGATCACCTGGATATGTACGGGTCGATCCCGGCGTGCCCCACGCCGATGTTCTCCCTGGCGGTAACGCCCAAGAAACGCGGAGACGAGCAGAAAATCTCCGAAGCACTGTCAAAACTCAGCCAGGAAGACCCGACATTCGTATATGCTCACGATACCCAGACCCACGAAACGGTTATCTCAGGAATCGGCGATCTGCACCTGCGAATACTACTGACCAAAATGAAGGGACGATTCGACGTGGAAGTCGAGACGAAACCCCCGAAGATCCCGTACAAGGAGACGATCACCGGAAAGGCCGAAGGACACCACCGCCACAAAAAGCAGACCGGCGGTTCAGGCCAGTTCGGCGAAGTTTACCTTCGCGTCGAGCCGATGGAACGCGGAGAGGGCTTTGAGTTCGTCAACGCTCTGTTCGGTGAATCGATCCCGCGTCAGTATCTGCCCGCCATTGAAAAAGGCGTCAAAGACGTACTCACAAACGGAGCTGTCGCCGGTTATCCGATGCAGGATATCCGAGTGAGCGTCTATGACGGTAAGCACCATCCGGTGGACTCAAAGGAAGTTGCATTCCGAGCCGCTGGTAAGTGGGCGTTCATCAACGCGGTCAAAAACGCCAAGCCCGCAATCCTCGAGCCCGTAGTCGATATGGAAATCGCAGTTCCCGCTGATTTCATGGGCGATATCGCCTCGGACCTGTCAGGGCGCCGCGGACGAATCATCGGGCAGGACATGCTTCCGGGCAACCAGGTCGTCGTAAAAGCCCAGGCCCCGCTGTCGGAAGTAATGCAATATAACAGCCAACTCCGCTCAGTTACCGGTGGACAAGGCTCTTATACAATGGAACTTAGCCACTACGAACCGGTCCCAGGCAACGTCCAACAGCAGTTGGTTGCAGCACTGGCAAAAGAAAAAGAAGAAGAGCACTAGACTCCTCGCTCGAATTAACCAAAAAAATCTCGCCTACAGACTTGCTATAACGCCGATTAGTCGCTATAGTACGTGGCTCGATTTTAGATACTTATAGATGACTGGAGCACGACATGCCTCGCGTATGCCCGTTTACTGGAAAAAAGACAACGTCCGGACGAACCTACACCCACCGCGGCAAGGCTATTCGCCATGGCGGTGTTGGTCTTAAGATCACCGGAAAGACCAAACGCAAATTCAAAGCCAACATGCAGCGAGTTCGTGCGGTCGTCGACGGTAAGGTCGTCAAGATCAACGTATCGGCCAAAGCCATCCGCAACGGAATGGTCGTCAAGCCCCCCAAACGCACCTGGGTGGCTCCGGTCGAAGCGGCTGAATAAGGCCTGACAAGACTACAAAAAACGCGCGACCGCATCAGCGGCCGCGCGTTTTCATGCGCTGATATCGTGTTGATCATCCGGTGAGCTGACTCAAATCCACATGCCTCCTAACCAAACAAAAAGCCCGCAGATTTCAATCTACGGGCATTCGTTATCTCATTGTTTGCAACTTGTTACGGGATGATTCTCACCGGGGTGTTCAGGGGTAGTCTTTTGTAGAGTTCCAGGACATCTGCGTCGTCGAGAGCTACGCAGCCCAGCGTACCGGTCCTGCTCTCTCGCTTCCCGTGGATCATAATCGCCCCGCCCAGCTTTGTCTGCCATGGCGGTTTTCTCTTGTTCTTTATCGCACTGACGATGCTGTTGTACTGTGAGGCGGTTATGAGCCCGTTGCGAAGGCCTCTGGCGGCGTCTTCGGCGTTCGGGTAGCTCAGACCCATCGAACGGGTGTAAGGGGTCTGCCCGGCTGTTTTACGGATGCAAATGTAAAAGTCGCCCTCGGGTGTCTTCCTGTCGCCTTCGACGTTCTTATCGCCTCTTACAGCCCCGGCTGCGATGCGATACGACTTCACGCCTGCGTCGCCATCAAACACGGTCAGGCGGAGCGCACTTTTCTCGACGAGAATGCTCGGTGCGGTAAGCGGACCCAGCGGGGTGTTTTTCGAACTGACCCGAGCAGGCTTAAGCCATACATTTCGCACAGGCGCCTTGGCTGAGACCGGAGCCTGAGGTTTCTGTGGATCGTTAAAACCGGCTTCCGGTGGATTCATTTGATAATTCTCTGTCGGATTGGCTAGGGGCTCGCTTAAGGGCACAGGCGGCGCCAGCGTGACCTGACCGCCCTGCTCAACTGGGGCCACTGGCGCAGGCTCCGACGCCGGACCAGGCCGATTGGCGATGATAACTCCCGCTACCACAAGCAGAACCACACCACCGCCAATTATGTAATGCAACGTATTCTTTCTCATTATAGATCGTCCCAAGCCATTCCAATATTCGTACAGTAACACCTCAGTACTACTAGTATCGGCAAATCACCAATTTTTCGCAACTTTATTGGTAACGGCGTGGCAACGGCGT